>CALDKD010000042.1 GCA_937898885.1 uncultured Bacteroidales bacterium
TTAGCGAAATCTATCAGTTTTAAGACACATTTCGCTAATTATATTTTGCGCAAATCTATTCAGCTCTTACCACTGAGCAATTTCAGCAGCAGTACCTTAGCCTCCTGTTCGGTCATTTTCTCAATCTTGTCTATCGTTGGCAGAGGGTCTTTCTTTTCACCAAGGTTGAGCAGCCTGCTGTTATACTCGAACTGTGTGTCAAGCGGGTAGGCGGCAATATACATGTCAGTGATTGAATGGCTGGTGGAATGCCCCATGCTTTCTGTTATGTACTTCCTCTCAACTCCTGCATGGGTCAGGTTGGTGGCGAACGAATGACGGCACCATGTGCCTGACGGACGCACTTCCCAACCTAGAATCTCACTGCAGATCTTTATCACGCGGTCCTGGATGTTCGAGTTTTCAGCCGATGTCCTGACGCGCATTTCCTTCTCGGTAACAGCCTTTGGATGAGATAAGGCTTAAGCCATTACTTGCCGAAGCCTCGCTCATTTCATTTCAAATAATGAAACGAAATTTCTCTAACTATATTTATTTCGTTTCAAATAATGAAACGAAACGAGCGTAACAATAGGCACTCCGGTCCACGATAGAGATACTTCAGGTTGACGTCATCACGGAAGCGGCTGATGAGATTGAAGCCCAAGGACTTCACTCCGGTGACGAAGCTCTCCTTTGAGAAGTAAGCATCAGCCACAATGAGATTGCAAATGGGCAGTAGTTGCTTGCAGTTATGTTGAAGCATACGGAGATACCAGCCGATAAGAGAATCGGGATTCTTCATTCCCCAGGTGGAGCGGGGCTTACGCCCACGCTTTTTCTCGGTGAAGGTCTACTCCGCTTTGAGGAACACGGCATCCTTGACATCGGCATCTACGATGGATATGCCGAGTATCTCAAGCCCTTTCTTCATAGCTGCTGCGCAGCCGGACCAGAACCAGTCCATTCCCGGAGTCTTCTTGCCGGACTTGGATATGAAGCAGGGGTCGATTGCTATTGCAATGCGGTGTCCCTTCGTCGGTTCGAGGAAAGACTTGTTGAACGAGAGCCAGTCGAAAGCCTTCCTGAAGTTCTGGCGGAACCTGCTCTCACACGACTTACCGAGCTTCGCCATAGTGGTGAAGTTGTTGCGGCCTTTGTTCGTAAGATATAGTTCCATAGTCTCGATGAAGAAAGTTCGAAAAGATTTGCCTAAATTTGTCTGGCTGGAGAGAGCCTTCGAAACGATCTCTCTGAGCTGGGTAAGGGGCTTGACAGTCATTATGCTAACTTGTTGTCTAGTAAACTCCAAGTTGGTGATTGTCAAGTACTTATCCAAATTATTCGGCCATTATTCTCGCGATTATTTAACATTAGTTTCGGCTTTTGTTCTATGCCGTATAAGACGTGCTGCAAAGCGCCTTCTGACGGGCTGTTGTATTACAAGTGATTGAAAATTATATAGTTATTAAATTTTGAACGAAGTATTGTAAAACATAGTTTATGAGAGTTGTTATTTATGACGGATATGCGGCCTCGCCTGGTGATTTGAGCTGGGATGGATGGAAAGAGATTGGTGATGTAACGATATATGACCGTACCGCCCCTGATGAGGTGGTGAGGCGCGGACAGGATGCTGAGATCGTAATCACTAATAAGGTCGTGATTGACCGCGACAAGATGAGCAGGATGCCCCGGTTGCGCTATATCGGAGTGCTTGCCACGGGCTATAACATCGTAGATATTGAGGCGGCGCGGGAGCGTGGCATTGTTGTCACGAACATACCTGCGTACAGCACGATGTCGGTTGCTCAGATGGTGTTCGCGCATTTGCTGGATGTGGTGAACAACGTTGGTGGGCATACCCGCTCGGTTCATAGTGGCGAATGGCAGCGTGCCGATGATTTCTCATACAGGCTTACATCGCAGTATGAGCTGGCTGGCAAGACTATGGGTATCGTGGGGCTTGGCAACATAGGAATGCAGGTGGCGCGTGTTGCAGGGGCTTTTGGAATGAATGTTCTGGCGTTTACATCGAAACCGGCGGAAGCGCTTCCTTCAGGTATTGTAAAAGCTGCTGATATGGATGAGATATTCAGAAACTCAGATGTAGTGAGCCTGCACTGTCCGCTCACGGCCGATACGCGGAATATTGTCAATGAGCGCACGATAGGCCTGATGAGGCCCACTGCCATTCTGATAAACACAGGCCGGGGTCCTCTGGTGGATGAGGCGGCTCTGGCAAAGGCGCTGAGGGAGCATAGAATTCTTGCAGCCGGTGTTGACGTGCTCAACGAGGAGCCGCCGCGTCACGGCTCGCCGCTGATTGGGCTGGAGAACTGCCGTATTACGCCTCATATAGCGTGGGCTACTCTGGAGGCCAGAAAACGGCTTATGCGGGTGGCTTTGGACAATGTCCTGGCATTTATGAATGGTAATCCGCAGAATGTGGTTAACGGATAATCTGCTACTTGTTGAAAAGTCAGATTGCGACATCGTCATTATTTTGTAACTTTGAGGATTTGAAAATCTTTCAGAGCTGAGTTATGTCGGTAAAAATAGTGGAGGTCTCGTCAAGGAGGCAGCTGCATAGTTTCATTCAATTCGGTTTTTCCCTGTACAAGGGAAACCGTTTTGCCGTGCCGGATCTATATGGTGATATGGTGAGACTGTTCACCGCCAAGGGGAATGCGGCTCTGGAGTTTTGCGACCTGGTGCTCTATCTGGCATATCGTGATGGCAGGATTGCCGGTCGTGTGGCTGGTATCATAAACCGCCATGCCAATACAAAGTGGCAACGTGATGTGGTAAGATTCGGTTGGATTGACTTTGTGGATGACCGTGAGGTGAGTGCCGCTCTGATTGATGCTGTGGCCGGGTGGGGCCGGGAAAAGGGAATGACAGAGATTGAGGGCCCGTTCGGCTTTACTGATTTCGATCCGGAAGGTATGCTGGTGGATGGATTTGACCAGCTTGGCACTATGGCCACCATCTATAATTACCCATACTATCCTGAACATATAAAAGCCTTAGGCTTTGAGCGTTCGGCCGAATGGGTCGAGTGGAGCATTCCGTTTGATGTTATTCCTGAGAAGATGGGCCGGCTTGCGGATGTGGTTCTGAAAAGATATAATCTGCACGTGCCTGTTTTCGGTAATAAATCGGATGAGGCGAAGCGATATGCGCACAAGCTTTTTGAGTTGGTGAACCTGGCATATTCACCGCTGTACGGTTATTCAGAGTTCTCTCCAAAGCAGATTGATGACTTCGCACGCAGGTATGTGCCGCTTATCGATACCCGCCTGGTAACGTTCATCCTTGACGGGCAGGGCGAGCTGGTGGCTGCCGGAATGGTGCTGCCATCGCTCTCAAAGGCATTGCAGAAGGCTAAGGGACATCTGCTCCCACTGGGTTGGTGGCATCTGCTCAAGGTCCTGAAGGTAAGGCCGGACGAGACTGTTGACCTGATGTTCCTGGCCATACGCCCTGAATATCAGAACAAAGGCCTGAATGCGGTGATGTTCAATAAGATGATTCCTGTTGCGCGTGGTATGGGAATGAGGGTGGCCGAGAGCAACCCTGAGCTGGTAAGCAACAGTAAGATGCAGGCGCATTGGCAATATTTTGAGGGCGCTCACATACATAAAAGAAGGTGTGCGTTCCGCAAGGATTTGTAACAAAGACTACGATATATGGCAGAAGAACTTGATGACGAGCTGTTCGCTGAACAGGAACAGGTACGCTACGATGAGGACAACATCCGCCACATGAGCGATATGGAGCACGTCAGAACCCGTCCTGGTATGTACATCGGCAAGCTGGGAGACGGCTCTCAGAGCGATGATGGTATCTATGTGCTTCTGAAGGAGGTGATTGACAACAGCATTGATGAGTTCCGTATGAATTGCGGAAAGCGCATCGAGATAGATATGGAGGGCAACCGTATGGTGCGCGTGCGCGATTATGGCCGAGGCATACCTCAGGGTAAGCTGCTGGAGGCTGTGAGCGTTCTGAACACCGGAGGCAAGTTTGACAGCAAGGCTTTCAAGAAGAGTGTGGGCCTGAACGGAGTGGGCGTGAAGGCCGTTAATGCTCTCAGCTCGCATTTTGAGGTGAGCAGCTACCGCGACGGACAGGTACGCAAGCTGGTTTTCGAGGCTGGAAATCTGCTGAGCGACTCTACTGAGCCGAGTGGCGAGGAGCACGGTACTATGGTCTGGTTTGAGCCCGATGACAGGCTCTTCAAAGGCTATTCATTCCATCCTGCCATTATAGAGACCATGCTTCGCAACTACACCTATCTGAATACCGGCCTGACTATTATGTACAATGGCCAGAGGTTCCTGTCGAGGTCTGGTCTGGAAGACCTTCTCAATGAGCGTATGAGCGCATCGAGCCTTTATCCGATTGTGCATCTTAAGGGGACGGACATTGAGATTGCGTTTACTCACACCGCACAGTATGGCGAGGAGTACTATTCGTTCGTGAACGGTCAGTACACTTCGCAGGGAGGAACTCATCAGAGTGCGTTCAAGGAGCATATTGCACGTACCATAAAGGAATTCTTCGGCAAGAATTTTGAGGCCGGTGACATACGGAACGGTATGGTGGCCGCCATAGCGCTGAATGTTGAGGAGCCTGTCTTTGAGAGCCAGACCAAGATAAAGCTTGGCTCTACGACCATGACTCCGGGCGGCTCGCTATCACTCAACAAGTTCGTGAGTGATTTCATCAAGAAGGAGGTAGATGATTATCTGCATATCAATACGCAGGTATCTGAGGCTATTCTTCAGAAGATTCAGGAATCTGAGAAGGAACGCAAGGAGATAGCAGGTATGACCAAACTTGTGCGTGAGCGCAATAAGGAGAGCAACTTGCACAACAGCAAGCTGGCTGACTGCCGCATCCATTTCAGCGATGTGAAGGGTGACCGCCAGGAGGAGAGCTGCATTTTCATAACAGAGGGACTGTCTGCCAGCGGCTCCATTACCAAGAGTCGCGATGTCAACACACAAGCTGTGTTCAGCCTCAGGGGAAAGCCGTTGAACTGCTATGGTCTGACCAAGAAGGTGGTCTATGAGAATCTGGAGTTCCGTCTGCTTCAGGCGGCTTTGAACATAGAGGAGGGACTTGACGGCCTGAGATATAATAAGGTGATAATAGCCACGGATGCCGATGTGGATGGTATGCACATCCGTCTGCTGATGACAACCTTCTTCCTGCAGTTCTTCCCTGATCTTGTCAAGAAGGGGCACGTATATATTCTTCAGACTCCTCTTTTCCGTGTGAGGAACCGCAGGAAGAAAAAATCCAAGGTCGATGCCGCCGCCATTCAGGGCGTAGTGACCGAGACCGGAGATTTTGAGACTATTTATTGCTATAACGAGGAGGAGCGCAACTCTGCGATAGAAAAGCTTAGTCCTGACCCTGAGATAACCAGGTTCAAAGGTCTTGGTGAGATATCGCCGGACGAGTTCAAGAACTTCATAGGCGCGGATATGCGTCTGGAGCGAGTCACGCTGCAGAAGACCGATGCCGTTGCGGATCTTCTCTCGTTCTATATGGGCAAGAACACAATGGAGCGCCAGAACTTCATCATAGAGAATCTTGTGGTGGAGCAGGATCTTGTAGAAGAGGAGGAAGGCGAGAGATTTTGATTTGATAAGTTTATGAGAATATTGTTTCCCGGTACTTTTGACCCGTTTACCACCGGTCACGCGGATTTAGTGAGGCGGGCATTGAGAGTGGCAGACAGCATTGTCATCGCTGTTGGCGTGAACTCTGCGAAAAAGACACTTTGGAGCGCAGAGGAGAGGGTAGAGGCTATCAGAAAGTATTATGAGTCAGAGCCTCGTATATCAGTCGTGTCATACAGTTGTCTGACTATGGATTTGCTGCGTGAGACTGGCGCTGACATCATTCTGCGCGGAGTGCGGACAGTGGCCGATTATGAGGTGGAGAGAAATCTTGCCGATGCCAACAGGGCAATAGGCGGCGCAGATACGATGCTGCTTGTGTCCGGTCCGGAATATCAGCACGTAAGCAGCTCTCTTGTGAGGGAACTCATAGGATTTGGTCATCCTGTTGACGGGATGATGATTGATACATTTGTCATTCATTGATTATCGTGAGAAAAGTTTTGTTATCAGCCGCCATATTGCTGACGGCATTCATATCGCAGGCTCAGACCATAAGAGTGGGTGAGCAGTTGCAGAAACTCCTGATAGCCGAGAGCGCTATTACCAATCTTTATGTTGATCCCGTAAGTGACACTACTCTGGTTGAGGCCGGCATCAAGGCTATGCTCAAGGAACTGGATCCTCATTCCACATATCTGTCGGCCGATGAGGTACGCAAGAGCAATGAGACACTGAATGGTAATTTTGAGGGAATCGGTGTTCAGTTCAATATGGTCAGGGACACCCTTTTCATAGTACAGACTATTCCGGACGGGCCTTCCGAGAAGGTGGGCATTATGGCTGGAGACAGAATCGTATCGGCCAACGACACCGCGATAGCCGGAGTCAAGATGTCTAATGACGAGATAATGCGCCGGTTGCGCGGGCCCAAGGGTACTGTGGTGAGACTTGGAGTGATTCGTCAGGGTGTGAGCGGCTTGATTCATTTCAATGTGGTGCGTGATGTCATTCCTCTCAATACGGTCGATGCTTCGTTCCTTGCCGCTCCTGGTGTGGGCTACATTAAAATATCCAGCTTTGGAGCTACAACCGTCAAGGAGTTTGGCGAGGCTCTGATGAGACTTCGCAAGAAGGGCGTGGAGTCATTGATTCTTGATCTTCAGGGGAATGGCGGAGGCTATCTTGGCGCAGCCGTAGGTATGGCAAACCAGTTTCTGGAGCACGACCAGTTGATTGTATATACATCAGGAAGAGCCAGCGAGAATGTATCGTACAAGGCTGAGGGTACAGGATTGTTCCTCAAGGGCAGGCTTGTGGTGCTTATCGACGAGTACTCCGCATCGGCCAGCGAGATTGTGTCGGGTGCCGTGCAGGACTGGGACAGGGCAACGATAATTGGCCGGCGCTCGTTCGGAAAGGGTCTGGTGCAGAGACCTGTGGAGTTTTCAGACGGCTCTATGATAAGGCTTACCGTGGCGCAGTATTTCACGCCATCGGGAAGATGCATCCAGAAACCATACGGTGATGATGTTGACTATGGCAAGGATATAGAGGAGCGCCTGCGTACCGGTCAGCTTGTCAGCGCTGACAGTATTCATTTCGCCGATTCACTGAGATACAGCACCCTGGTAAAGGGCCGTACTGTCTATGGAGGTGGCGGTATTATGCCTGATATATTTGTTCCTATTGATACCGGCCGGGTGAACCAGTGGTATCGCGACGTAACAGCTCGTGGCTCGGTTCTTCAGGCCAGCCTCGCGTATGTGGATATGCACAGAAAGGAGCTTGAGCGCAAGTACAGGAACTTTGAAAAGTTCAACACCGGTTTTGTGGTAGGGCAGGATCTGCTTGATATAGTACTGCATAACGCCGAAGAGTCTGGTGTCAGGTTCGATCAGGAACAGTACGATAAGGTCTTGCCGATAATCTCGTTGCAACTGAAGGCTCTTGTGGCGCGCGACATCTGGACGATGAGTGAGTATTACAAGGTAATCAATGCTCTGGATCCGGTTTACTGTAGGGCGTTGGAGTTCCTGGAATCTGACACTTCGACAATGTAATCGCAGTTTTTGCATTATTTTAGAAACATTGTGCTATCTTTGCGGATAATGCAATGCCTTTTGCCGTACGCATTGTTTTGAAGACAGGACTAATTATTTACTGATCAATATAAAAACGTATGAAAAAAATCGCATCCTTGTTCTCGGTTATGTTGATTGCCGGAACCGCAGTCTTCGCTCAGAATCCTATCATCAGGGATCAGTTCTCGGCTGACCCGTCCGCACTGGTTGTAGGTGACAGGGTCTATGTTTTCCCATCGCACGACATCAAGGCTCCTGCGGAATATGGCCGCAAGGACTGGTTCTGTATGGCAGATTATCACGTGTTCTCATCCGCAAACCTTACGGATTGGACAGACCACGGTATGATTGTTGACCAGTGGACAGCACCCTGGGTAAATGAGAAAGGTTACTCAATGTGGGCTCCGGATTGCAAGGAGCATAATGGCAAGTACTATTTCTTCTGGCCGGCAGGTGCCAAACCACAGCCGGGTCAGCGTTTTGCCGGAAACCGTGTGGGTGTGGCTATTGCCGATTATCCGGAAGGTCCGTATGTGCCTCAGGCTACACCACTTGAGAACGTCGGCGGCATTGATCCGTGTATTTTCGTAGATGACGATGGTCAGGGTTATCTGGTAATGCCTGGCATCACCATCACCAAGATGAATGACGACTGGCTGTCAGTGTCAACTGATCCGGCAGACCGTCACCGTGTTGAGGAGGTTCCTACCAAGGGCCTTGTAGAGGGACCTTATCTTTTCAAGCACGATGGTCACTATTATATGACTTTCCCGTGGGCAAGGGACGTTGAGGAGGTTCTGGCATACTGTATGGCAGACAACATCTTCGGTCCATACAAGTTTATGGGCGTTTTCTTTGAGGAGCACGCAAACAAGTGCTGGACCAACCATCACTCAATAATTGAGTTCAAGGGCCAGACCTATCTGTTCTACCACCACAATGACTTCTCACCTGAGTTTGACAAGAACCGCTCTGTATGCGCCGACAGCATTTTCTTCGAGCCGGACGGCCGCATCCGTATGGTGAAGCCTACACTCCGTGGCATCGGTGTGACAAATGCCAATACAAAGATTCAGCTTGACCGCTATTCCGCACTCAGCGCAAGCGGTGACTCCATTGACTATCTGGAGCGCAGCAACTACTTCGCAGGCTGGAAGACCGTGTTCTTTGAGAAGGGTGCCTGGGCAAGATACAACACTGTTCAGTTTGACAAGGCCCCAAAGAAGGTAACAGTGAAGATAGTTCCTCCATCGGCCGGTACTCTTGAGATTCTTCAGGACGACAAGGTAATCGCTACCGTCGATGTACCGGCAGATCGTCAGACCATTGAGGCATCGGCAAAGGTAAGCGGTGCCGCAAAGGGAATTCACCACCTGAAGGTGCGTATGGCCACCGAGGGCAAGATTCAGGTTGACTGGCTTACTTTTGAGTAAACGGTTATGAGAAGGTTGTCGTGTCTGCTGCTGACAGTAGCGGCGTTGCTTGCAGGAGCATCCTGCTCTGCAGGCCCCAAGACTACCGTATGCGAGAATCCTCTCACATACACTGATATTCCCGACAACGATGTAATCCGCGTTGGTGATGACTACTATATGGTAAGTACCACAATGTACTATTGCCCGGGTGCGCCTATTATGCATTCCAGGGACCTGGTACATTGGGAGATAATAAGCTATGTCTATGACTGCCTGAGCGATGACGATGTCTATAATATGCGTAATGGACGTAATGCATACGGCAAGGGCCAGTGGGCTGCGTCGTTGCGCTATGTTGACGGCACATATTATTGCCTGTTCATTGCCAATGACCAGGGCAAGACATACGTTTACAAGACAAAGGACATCAATACCAGCTTCTGGGAGCGCTCAGTCATTGACCGTGCGTTCCACGATGCCTCGATGCTGTTCGAGGATGGCCATCTCTATGTAGTATGGGGCAACGGTGACCTGCGTATCACCGAGCTTGAGCCGGATGGCTCAGCCGTGAGGGAGGGTGGCATTGACCAGCTTCTTATCTCATCGCCAAGACAGGGATACAATCTGCGTGCTGAGGGTGCGCATTTCTATCACATAGGCGATTACTATTATGTGCTGGATATTGACTGGCCTTCCGGCAATGTGCGTACCGAGACCTGCTGGCGCTCAAAGGACCTTCTCGGCCCATACGAGAGCAAGACCATTCTTCAGGGTCCGTTTGACGGCCGTGGGGACGGTGTGGCTCAGGGTGCCATCTTCGAGACAAAGAAGGGAGACTGGTACTCGGTAATGTTCCAGGACCACGGCGGTGTTGGCCGTGTCCCCACATTGCAGCCTATGACTTGGGTTGACGGCTGGCCGATACTTGGTGACAATACTGTTCCTGTAAAGCAGTTTGAGGTTAATCTGAAACCATCGGGCGAGAACCGCGTATGGGCTTCAGATGAGTTCGATTATGATAAGAGCCAGCTTGACCTTGTCTGGCAGTGGAACCACAAGCCAGACAATGCGTTGTGGTCATTTACAGACCGCAAGGGTTGGCTGAGGCTTACCACCGGATATATCGCAGAGGATATTATGCATGCCCGCAACACCCTGACACAGCGCACCGTGGGCCCACGCTGCTACAGCGAGGTGCTTCTTGACGCATCGGGAATGAAACCAGGTGACAATGCAGGTATCTGTGCTTTCCAGAGCAATTACTGCCGCATCGGAGTGGAGGTTGCCGAGGATGGTACCCGCAGCCTTGTCGGCATCAACCGTGTACCGCCCTCGCGTCGTTGGGGGCGCCCGGGACAGCCTCAGCCGGAACAGCCGCAGGGCAACGGCGAGACCGAGGTGCTTCGCATTCCGCTTACGCAGAATCAGGTATGGCTCAAGATCCGTTATGTCTTCACACCTCAGGCCGACGACACCTGTGGCGCAGACAAGGCCTTTATGAGCTGGTCGCTTGACGGCAAGACATGGAACGATGTGGATGCTGAATTGCAGATGAGGTTTACGCTTGACCTTTTCACCGGTTATCGTACGGCTCTGTACAACTACTCGACCACCCAGACTGGTGGTTATGCCGATTTCGACTATTTCCATCAGGCAACTTATTAATAAGTTTTTGTAAAAACAGGGCACCCGGATTTAACTTCCGGGTGTCTTGTTTATATTACTTTTACAAAACGTGTCCTGAACGTAATGGAGAGCAAAAAGATGATGACAGTGAAAGACGAGTCTATCGTTGAGATGCTGGGCGATGAAAGCCGGGTTGACACTGCCATACGTCTGGTGATGAGTAAGTATGGCGAGCAGCTCTACTGGCACATCCGCAGGATAGTCGTCTCGCACGATGATGCCGAGGATGCCCTTCAGGAAACCGTAATGAACGTGTTCAGGTACAGGACCACATATTCCAGAGACTATCCGTTATCGTCGTGGTTGTATAAGATAGCAACAAACGAGGCCTTGAAATTACTCAAGGGTAAGCCTGGATATATGGAATCGGTGGACGATCTGGGTGACTCCCTGATGGGGAGCGTACGTCTGGAGTCTGACCCTGAT
This sequence comes from uncultured Bacteroidales bacterium, assembly GCA_937898885.1. Taxonomy (GTDB): domain Bacteria; phylum Bacteroidota; class Bacteroidia; order Bacteroidales; family Bacteroidaceae; genus Colenecus. The sequence goes on from CALDKD010000042.1 coordinate 11,227, forward strand.
GCTGATGAGACACTAATCCTGCTTCAGGAGGCGATAGCCCTGCTGCCTGCAAAGCAGAAGCTGGTGTTCAATCTTAGGTATTACGATGAAAAGAGCTATGAGGAGATACATCAGATTCTGGGCGACAGCGTAGGAACCCTGAAGACGAACTATCATTATGCTACTGAGAAAATAAGGAAATATTTAACGGATCATACAATATGAGAGATTTGGATGAGATAGGGAAGAAAATGCCCTACCGTATGCCTGAGCATTTTATGGATGAGATTACAGAGCGTTGTGTCTCTATGGTCAGGGAGGAGGCTGGCCGTACCGTAATCAAGCCAAAGCGGAATTACCTGTGGTGGTCAATAGCCGGTGTGGCGGCTGCGGCTCTTTTGCTTATGCTTCCTCTTATCATCGACGATAACGCCGGTGTGCCTGACTACGAGAGCATATCGCAGTGCAAGAGCATCGACGAGGTCTTTCAGACAATGTCAACCGATGACCTCGGCCTTTTCTCAATGATGAGTAACTATTACAGTGACTGATATGAGAAAGCTCCTGGCGATAATATGTCTGGCGGCCCTGTTCCCGCTTTGTCTGGCCGCTGCTGAGGACCGGCCTGACAATGATATGACCAATGCGCAGCTGCGTTTCATAATGGAGAATGCCAGACTCTCCAAGAAAGAGTATCAGCGTTTTGCCAAAATCTACATCAAGTATGTGGACTCGCTGTATGAGCTGAATAACTCTGCCATGTCCAAGCCGTCGGATGGCCCGTCATTCGGCATGCCTTTCGATTTCCATCCGGATAACAGGCAGCAACAGGAGTATATGAGAAAGTGGAACGAGATTAATGAGGAGTACCGTTCCGCAATGGAGAGACAACTTTCCGAGGATGCCTGTCACCGGATAGCGGATGCCCAATGGAAACTCGGACAGAAAATCTGGGAAGAGTGGATGGAGAGAAGCCGCAAGGAGTATGAGCAGCAGATGGAGAAGGGCCGCAAGGAGTTTGAGCAACAGATGGAGAAAGGCCGCAAGGAGATGGAGCGTCACTGGACGGATATCATAAACCGTCAGGGCGAGTGGTGGAATCATTACTGGCGCTCCTGGGGTGACTCGCTGCCCAGGAGAGATGGTCATTGGTATAATCATTTCTGACAAATGTCATACTAATTTGTCATTAAGTGGCGCAGACAACTGTTTGTGCCATTTTTTTGCTACATTTGCAATTCCTATTCAAAAATGAAATATTCTGACATAATGAGGAAATTCCTGGCATTTTCACTGCTGTTCGTCTCTCTGACAGGAACCGCAGCTACTGAGGCATTGACAAAAGCGCTGATTATTAATGAGGTGATGCAGTCTGCAATCAGCGGTGACCTGGACAAGCTTATGGAGTACCCGGACAGTTGGGTGGAGTTATATAATCCTACAGACAAGGAGGTTGACTTGAACGGGTATTACATAGGCAAGGACAATGACTGCTCCAAATGCTATAACATCCAGACTGGCGGAGGCTGGGGTTGGGGTTGGGGCTGGGGCGGCGGCAACGACGTCAAGGTACCTGCCAAAGGCTATTTCGTCATTTATTGCGATAAGGAGAATAAGGTTGAGAACTCCGAGGTACATACCGACTTCAGGCTCTCAAATGCCAAGGAGGGCGCGGTTTATCTGTTTGACTCCAACAGGAAACTGGTTGACTCGCTGCACGTTCCGTCAATGCCTGCTCCGGATGTGGCATATGGGCGTGCCACCGACGGCTCGGATAAGTTGGGATATATGCTCAAGCCATCCAGGGGTAAGAAGAACTCCGGCGGACTTGCGGATATGGTGCTTCCGGAGCCTGTTTTCTCATCAGACAGCCGTGTCGTAAGGGCAGCCGCCAACAGCGGAACGGAAATCAAGGTTGCGATATCCACACCCGCAGGTACCCCTGATGACGCAGTGATAAGATATACGTTGGATGGTACTGAGCCTACATCATCCAGTAGGGAATACAGCGGCGAGTTGTCATTCTCGAACACCACGACATTGAAGGCGGCGCTGTTCCTGTCCGGTTGCGTCACTCCTCCTGCCTCCACCAGAGTGTTCATTTTCCACGGACGCGACCTGCTTCTTCCTGTAATATCTATGGTGACCCCAGACAAGAATCTGAACGACAGGCAGATTGGTATCATCGCAAATAATGGGAGTGAGGCCTATAAGTCAGAGAACAGAAAGAACTGGCGCCGTCCTGTAGTGATGGATTATTTCCCGAAAGGAGAGGAGTATGCGGAGTTCAATCAACTTTGTGAGATACGCGTGAGTGGCGCATACGCACGTATGAACGCACAGAAATCATTTACGGTATATGCGGACAGCCGTTTCGGCTCAAAGGACTATTTCAACGCGCAGTTCTGGCCCTATACAAATCCTGATATGTATCAGAGCCCGTCCATATCGTTGAGAAACTCGGGAAATGATTTCAACTACTCACATATCCGCGATGGGGTGTGCCAGATGCTCTTCGGCTTCAACACCGATGTTGACTGGCAGGGTTTCCAGCCTGCATCTGTCTATATCAATGGCAAGTATTATGGCATTCTGAATATCCGTGAGCGTGGAAATGAGGATAATGTCTGGATGCATTACGATTATCTTGAGGACATCACAATGCTTGAGAACCCGTTCTGGGGCGTAGAGAGCGGACTCAAGAAGGGTAGTGCCCAACAGTATTATGACCTGCAGAGTTTTATCAATGGAAACAACAAGAAACTTCAGGAATATGAGAAGAGAATAGATGTCCTGGAATATACCAACGTAATGATGGCCAGCATCTATATGTCAAACACGGATTTCCCCGGCAATAATCTGGTGCTCTGGAGACCTGTGGCCAGTGATGGCAAGTGGCGCTGGTTCCTCAAGGACCTGGACCGGAGCTTCGGATTCTGGTGGAAGCACGGTGATGAGCAGAATAAGGAGATGCAGGCATCCGGCAAGGAGAACGGCAAGAGCAGCGCGCAGTATCTTCGCTGGGTGCTTCGCGATCCCGCCAACGTTATGCCGAACAACTACGATGCCAATGGTGATGAGCCTACCAGGCTTTTCCGAAATCTGATGTCCATAAAGGAATATCAGAAAATGTTCTTTGACAGGTTTACCATTTATCTTGGCGATTTTCTGTGTCCGGACTATATCAATTCTGTAATTGACTGGGCCGTAGATGAGATTAAGGAAGAGATGCCGTACCACAAAGCCCTGTATGGCGGAAAGATTACAGACTGGAGCAAGGAGATAAATGATATGAGAAAGTGGGCAGAGGAGCGTACTCTCTCCATGTACGGTCAGCTTGAGGAGTACTATAAGGCAAAAGGCTATGACAGTAAGTCTTTAAGTCAGGTGTCAGCCTTGATTAATACTGACGTGGACACTCCTGAGCTATACGACATCACGATTAATGACATACCACTCCGGACACATCAGTTCAACGGCAATCTGTTCTCAGGACATCAGTATTCCGTGAGCGCTGTCAGCAACGATGAGGATTATGAGGTTATTGGCTGGGACCTGTACCAGACGGATAACGGTGAGGTGGATCATCAGACCATTATGAACCCTGACATCGTGCTGGCACCATCCAGCTCTACAGACGACATCTATATGAACGCGATATTGTGCGCCACAGATGCCGGTCTTGTAGAGGTCGATGCGGAGAGGGCCGTGGACATCATCTATTACAATCCTCAGGGAATACAGTCACGATCACCTTTCAACGGCATGAATATTGTCCGGTATGTATATCCGGACGGCACTTATACCGTCAGCAAGCGGATGATGGATACATCGATGTATTGATAACTTACACTTTATATGATGAGGAAATTACTGACCACTGTCGTAACAGCCGCCATGTGCGCATCGCTTGCGGCAGAGACAACCGCCACGTCTGTATACACCAAGTGCAACTGGCTGAACGACGCCACTTGCGCCATAACACTTACCTTCGATGACGGCCTTGCGAATCAGTTCTCCACTATGGTGCCGTTGCTGGACAACTATGGCCTGAAAGGCACTTTCTATATTGTGACGGACTGGGCGGAGCGTGATGGCATCTGGCCGGAGTTAAGGCGCTTGTCGGACAACGGTCACGAGATAGGAAGCCACACGCTGACGCATCCTACAATATCCGGATTGGATGAGCTTGTCCGTTCCAGACAGATATTGGAGCAGAAGACCGGAAAGCCGTGCCTTACTGTGGCGTATCCATATTGCAACCTGCCCACAGACCCGGCCGCAAATGCCGCACTGGAGGAGAATTACATCTCAGGCCGCACCTGCAGCGGGCAGCTGGTAGCGCACAATACTACAGATATGTACAATATCAGCTCCATTGTCACAGGTACCGAGGGCCGCATCAAGACTTCCGACGATATGCTGGGAATGTTTGAGAATGCCAGAGATGAGAAGCGCTGGTGCGTGTTCCTTACACACGAGATCAACAAGGGAAGCGGGTACTCACCTACACAATCACGGGAGTTCAAGAAAGCCCTGATTTATCTGAAGAACAATCCCAATAGCTATTGGGTCGCCACATTCGCGGATGTCTCCAAATACATAAGGGAGAACAGGGCCTCAACTGTCACCGAGCTGTCTGCCACACAGGACAGGATTGTTGTGTCGGTCACCTGCAAGCTGGACAGCGCTTTGTATGACTCGCCCATTACGATACGACGCGCAATGCCTGATGGCTGGAGTGCGGCAGAGGTGACCCAGGGCGGCGAGGTCGTGAAATCCTGGACCGACAAGAATCATACCTGCATATACTTCAATGTCGTGCCTGGCGCCGGAGATGTGACGATATTCAATGGCGCGATGCGTGTGCACGAGATTTATGATGAGTCTGGCGATGAGCGTATGAGTGTTACGCTCTCAGATGATTTTATTATAGTCAACTCTGATGCTCCCGCATCCCGTCTGGAGCTTTCCGATATGTCCGGACGCGTGGTCTTCTCCTCCTCAGACGGCAATGTGATTCCCGTACGTAAGGTACAGGGTGGGTCATACGTGCTTAGGGCTTTCTGGGACGATAATACATCGTCTGCCAGAAAACTCTATTTGTCTGCAAGATAAGTGGAGCTTTCTTTTGTGAGGGGCAGGTTTCTCAAGTCTGCCCTTTTGCTTTTTTAGCATACCTGGTTGTTAATTTGTACTTTTTTCACAGAAATTATGCAGGCAATGCTTGGAGGTTAAGCATTGTTTTGTATCTTTGCGTGTTAAATAGTGAAAATTTAATAAAACTACAAATATGAAAAAGAACAATTGGGCGTCAAGAATTGCCAAATGTTGCCTTCCTGCAATGCTGATAGGTATGCTCGCTATCCAGCAGAGTTGTCTGGATGAGGTGGCTCCTGGCAACTATTACACGTTTACAGGAAACACAGTTGCCAGCTTCCTCGAGAGTGAGGGTTACAAGGAGAACTTCACTGACTTTGTGAAGGTCCTCAAGAGAGCAGGCGTCTGGGGCGAGATGAGGACTTACGGTACATACACATGTTTCGCGCCAACCAATGAGGGCTTCAAGGAGTATCTTGCGAACAAGGGCGTATCATCTGTAGATGAGCTTACCAAGGAGCAGTGCGATACCATAGCTCTCACCCACCTTTGCAACCATCTTTTCTATTGCAAGGATCTGGTAACCGGAGCTCTTCCTTATCCGAACCTGCTTGACCGTTATCTGGTCTATACCTGTGACTCAAGCGCTGACGCCACCGGCAAGTACAAGATTGTATATCGTCTTAACTCACAGACAACAATCATCGAGCGTGATGACTCTGTTCAGAATGGTGTCGTTCAGATTGTTGACAGAGTCCTCTCACCGAGTAACAAGATGCTGCCCGATGTTATGAAGGAGGACCCGAGCATCAGTCTGTTCAATAAGGCTCTTCTTGAGACCGGACTGGCTGACTCACTGGTCGCTTATATTGATGCTACATACCGCACACCTTCGTACGACTCTACATCTGCATCAAAGGGCGTAAGATACGATACCGGTTTTGAGACTAATCAGATTGGAATCTTCCCGGAGAAGAGGTATTTCAAATTTACCGCTTTCGCTGAGACTGACTCAGTATTCAAGGCACACGGAATTGAGACTCTTGACCAGTTGGTCGCATATGTGACACCTATTTATAAAGAGTCGTTCCCGAACAGCCAGTATGACGAGAATGACTACACAGACCGTAATCACCCTCTGAACAGGTTCGTGGCATACCACCTTCTTCCTGAGCAGCTGAACTACAATGAGTTCAATATCTCACAGCCGGAGCTCACGGGCTACTATCTGGAGTGGGCTAACATTGATATTGAGGATTTCTTTGAGACTATGATGCCTCACTCAATCATGAGACTCAGCTCCCCGTACATTGGCGGCCGCTTCATCAATAGAAAGGGTATCGCATCGAAGGCAGGTTTTGTACGTGGAATTGAGATCTTCGACCCGAACAGACCAGGTGCCGCAGGTTGCGAGCTGTTAGACAAATCCGCAATCAATGGTGTATATCACTATATTGACGATATTCTTCTGTACGACAAGACCACAAGAGAGGAGACTCTTAACACCCGTATCCGTATTATGTGTCAGACATTGTCGCCTGACTATATAAACAGCGGTGCCCGTGGCCGTGTTGCGAATGCATCTGACAAGAACGCCTGGACAATGGGCTATCTTCCCGGATATTGCACGAACGTTGAGATGTCTGATGAGACACAGGCTTGGGTACGTTACAGAAACAACACCTTTACCTGCTTCTTCGGTGAGGAGATTACAGTTATGGGTATCTTTGACATTACCTATAAGCTGCCGCCAGTACCATTCCCCGGTACATACGAGCTGAGAATGTATGAGTGCACAATGAAGGGCCAGACTCTGAATGGCTACTCTTGCGACAGAGGTGTGGTACAGGTTTATCTGAATGGCGTGCCACAGGGTATTCCAGTTGACCTGCGTATCAGCCAGACTGATCCTGAGGTAACCGGAGACGGTGAGCAGGTTAAGAAACCGGATGCAGGTGATGAGGAGGCTGAGGCGCTTCTGCGTGCAAAGGAGAAGGCAATGCACAGCCGTGGCTATATGCTGGCTCCAGACTCATATTCAGCCCAGGGTAGTATCAACTTGCGTTGGGACCGTGATGATTGCTTGAGAAAGATTATTACCACCGACTATTTTGAGCCAGAGCAGGATTACTATTTCAGAATCCGTGAGGTACTTGACAACCCGGCCGCTTGCTGCCCATTCAATATGATTGAGCTTGTGCCGAAGAGCATTTTTGCAGGTGACATACCGGAGGATTCACATTAATCCTTCATAAGAATACTAGTGATTTGATAAGGTGGAACGAATATCAATCCGTTCCACCTTATTTTATTAATGAAAATTAGTAATTTTGTCACAAATTTATCTGAGAATACTAATAATAAACTAATATATTTGGCTATGTATCTTTTAGGTTATGACATTGGCAGCTCATCAGTGAAGGCCAGTCTTGTTGATGCCTCTACAGGCGCGTGTGTTGCTACTTCTTTTGCTCCTAAGTCGGAGGCTCCTATCAAAGCCGTGAATCCCGGCTGGGCTGAGCAGAATCCAGATGACTGGTGGAGCTACCTGAGACAGGCCACCTCGGATATTATGGGCATCAGCTCTGCTGATCCCAAGGATATTGCCGCTATTGGAATATCTTATCAGATGCACGGTCTGGTGTGTGTTGACAAGGACCAGAAGGTATTGCGTCCGGCCATCATCTGGTGCGACAGCCGTGCCGTTCAGATAGGCGAGACTGCATTCAAGGAGCTTGGTCACTCACAGTGTCTTACTCATCTTCTGAATACTCCTGGTAATTTCACCGCATCGAAGCTGGCTTGGGTAAAGCGCAATGAGCCTGAGATCTTTGAGAAGATAGACAAGATAATGCTTCCTGGCGATTATATCGCAATGCGCCTTACCGGTGAGGTGTGCACAACCGTATCAGGACTGTCAGAGGGTATGTTCTGGGATTTCCAGACAGGCGATGTGGCGAACTTCCTTCTTGATTATTACGGAATTCCACGCTCATTCATTCCTGAGATAAAGCCTACATTCGCAGAGCAGGGCCGTATGACCGCATCTGCCGCAGCAGAGCTTGGCCTTGCAGCCGGCATTCCTGTAACATATCGTGGCGGTGACCAGCCGAACAATGCTTTGTCATTGAACGTGTTTGAGCCCGGTGAGATCGCTTCCACAGCAGGTACCTCAGGTGTGGTTTATGGCGTTAACGGTGAGATCAGCTACGATCCTAAGTCACGTGTGAATACTTTCGCTCACGTCAATCACGAGTTCAACAAGACAAGACTTGGCATTCTTCTCTGCATAAACGGAACCGGTATCCTGAATGCCTGGATGAAGCGTAACATTATGTCTGAGGGATACAGTTACAACGATATGAACGAGCTTGCATCCAAGGCTCCCATCGGTGCCGGTGGCGTCAGTGTCATGCCGTTCGGTAACGGAGCTGAGCGCGTGCTTGAGAACCGTGAGGCAGGATGCAGCTTCCACGGCATCAATTTCAATATCCATAACCGCTCACATCTGCTCAGGGCTTGTCAGGAGGGTATTGTATTCTCCTTCAAGTACGGCATTGACATTATGGAGGATATGGGTATGCCTATCAACAAGATTCATGCGGGAAGGGCGAATATGTTCCTCAGCCCGATATTCCGCAATACTCTTGCCGGCGTGACCGGAGCTACCATAGAGCTTTACGATACCGATGGCTCAATCGGCTCGGCACGTGGCGCAGGTATGGGCGCAGGCATCTATAAGGATCACAATGAGGCCTTCTCTACACTTCAGAAGATTGATGTCATTGAGCCGAAGGCTGCCGACATGCCTGCATACGAGGAGGCATACCAGTTGTGGAAGTCATACATTTCGGAGTGATTTGACCGTATATTATTAACCAAACATATTGCATTATGAGAATTTGGAAGATTTCGTTGCTTTGCCTGTCGGCTCTGTTTATTGGCGCTGTTCAGAATGTTGATGCCAAGAAGATGAAGCCTTGGGACAAAGGTGCTGCGGTTACCGGCAAATACCGTAACTATTTCAAGGAGCTTGGATATAAGCAGAAGGATATTGACAAGAAGGTTGCCGATGCCTACTATCAGGTGTTTGAGGCTCCTACCCGTGCATATTTTGATGTTCAGGTTGATGGCCAGATGATGGGTTACATCTCTGACGTGAAGAACCGCGATGTCCGTACCGAGGGTATGTCGTATGCTATGATGGTTGCTGTTCAGATGGACAAACCTGAGATGTTCAATAAACTGTGGCGTTGGGCAAGACACTTCATGCGTCACAATGAGGATGGCCCGTCGCACGGTCTTTACGCCTGGTCCTGCAGAGTGGATGGCCGTCGCAACTCGGGCGGAAGCGCCAGCGACGGTGAGCTCTATTTCGTTACCGACCTGCTTCTGGCCTCACGTCGTTGGGGCAGCTTTGAGGAGTTTGACTATCTGGCCGAGGCTCAGGAACTGTTGAACGATCTCTTCTCCAAGGATGGTACAGGTGGTGTCACCAACATCATCAATATGGAGCACAAGCTGATTAACTTCTGCCCTGACAGACGCTCAAATGAATGGACTGATCCATCATATCATCTGCCGGCATTCTATGAGATATGGGCTGAGACAGCACAGGACGGTCGCGAGGATCTGTACCGCGAGCTGGCCGACAATGCACGTCAGTATCTGCACAGAGCCGTCAACGAGGAGAGCGCCATCAATCCTGACCAGGGTCAGTTTGACGGTACTCCTAACCGTGGCTCGGAGTTCCACTATGATTCCTGGCGTGTTCCTATGAATATCGCTATGGACTTCAACCTGTACAACAAGGATGCGGAATGGCAGAGTGAGTATGCCAGGAAGTTCCAGAAGACTGTCACCGCTTTTGGTATTGAGGAGTTTCCGGATCAGTTTGGTCTGGATGGCAAGGAGCCTAAGATGATTATGGGTGCCGGCGGTTTCCGCAAGCTTCGCCACTCAATCGGTTTCGTAGGCACTACAGCCACTACCAGTCTTATGACTGACAGTGAGGTGAGCCGCGAGCTGGTGCGTCATTTCTGGGAGCAGGAGATGCGTCCGGATATGTACGAGGATGGCTACTATGATGTTTATTACGATGGCCTGATTAATCTGTTCGCATTGCTGCACCTGAGTGGCAATTACAGGGTTAGCTGGTAATGCAGTCTGTAATATGTTTAACCGCCGTGGGATTTCCTGTGGCGGTTTTTTATTGCTGTTTTCACGGCTTTGACGGTAGTGCGGTGGAATATTACCTGCGTGGCTACTCGCTTACGCTCCACAAGGCTAACGGCTAACTCAGTCCTTTTAGCCACACTTTGTGTGTCTAACGTCCTCAAACACACGCCGTTCTTAACGCCTTGTGGAGCTACCTCGCTTAACGCCACTCCGGGGATATCCCTCCGCATTACCCTCAAAGCCTCCGGGAGCCGCAGATTGACTAAGGGCAGGCAGAGGCGTGACTTGGTGGCAATATGACAGCGAAAGCGGGAATTTGCTGATAAAAGTTGCGGTTTTGCACGTTTTGAATTGTTTGTTTCGCTGAAAACTGCGAAATTTGCAATAAGATTGAATTCTTGGAATATTATGAGGAAACTTCTATTAGGCGATGAGGCTATCGCACAGGGTGCCATTGATGCCGGACTGAGTGGTGTCTATGCATACCCGGGAACGCCATCCACAGAGATTACAGAGTATATCCAGGGCTATTGCAAGGCTACTGGAGCAAATATCCATAACCGCTGGTGCACTAACGAGAAGACCGCTATGGAGGCGGCTCTCGGCATGTCGTTTGCAGGCAAGAGGGCATTGGTATGTATGAAGCACGTCGGTATGAATGTCGCGGCCGATCCGTTCGTCAACTCGTCAATCACAGGTGTGAACGGAGGTCTGATAGTGCTTGTGGCCGATGACCCCTCAATGCACTCGTCACAGGATGAGCAGGATACCCGTTTCTACGGCAAGTTTGCCATGATTCCCGTGATTGAGCCGTCAAGCCAGCAGGAGGCTTACGATATGATGGCTTACGCATACAATATGTCGGAGTCACTTAAGCTGCCGGTGCTGATGCGTACAGTTACCCGTCTGGCTCACTCGCGTGCGGTAGTCGATCTGAAGCCGGCCCGTGAGCAGAATGCCCTTAATCCGGTTAACGGCACGCGCGACTGGGTGCTGCTGCCTGCCATCGCGCGTCGCAGATATGCCGGTCTCATAGAGCGTCAGCCCGAGATCAGGAAACTTGCCGAGGAGAGCCCGTTCAATCTGTTCAAGGCTCCGGCAAAGCGCTTTGAGATGGGTGCCATAGCCTGCGGAAACGCATATAACTACCTTTCGGAGTGCTATCCGGAGGGCATTCCTTTCCCAGTGCTTAAACTCTCACAATATCCTGTACCGCAGGAGACTGTCCGCACAATGGCCGAGCAATGCGACTCAATTCTGGTGATTGAGGATGGCCAGCCGTTCGTTGAGGAGCAGGTTGCGGGAATCCTGCCTACAGACTGCCGTATTCTGGGCCGTCTTACTGGTGAGCTTCCACGTCAGGGTGAGCTGAATCCTGATATTGTCAAGGTGGCTCTTGGTCTTGACATCCTGCCGCATCCCGATGTGGCCCGCAATATTGTGGCCCGTCCGCCAGCCTTGTGCCAGGGTTGTGGCCATCGTAGCGTATATGAGGCTATCAATCTGGTGCTCAAGGATTATAAGGACGCAAAGGTGTTTGGCGATATAGGTTGCTACACTCTTGGAGCTCTGCCTCCGTTCCAGGCTCTTGACAGCACTGTGGATATGGGCGCGTCTATCAATATGGCCAAGGGTGCGGCCGATGCGGGCGTGTTCCCTGCAGTGGCCATCATCGGAGACAGCACATTCACACACTCCGGTATGACCGGCCTGCTGGATGCCGTGAACGAGAACTCGCCAATCACCATAATCATATCCGACAATCTAACTACCGGCATGACCGGCGGTCAGGACTCTGCCGGAACAAACAAGTTCGAGGCTATCTGCCGTGGTATTGGTGTGGATGACGCTCACCTGAAGGTGGTTGTTCCGCTTCCACAGAATATGGACGAGATTACACGCATCCTGCGTGAGGAGATTGAGTATCGCGGACTCTCGGTTATCATACCAAGGCGCGAATGTATCCAGACACTTGCCCGCAAGGCAAAGGCTAAGAATCGGATTTGAAATGATTAACTTCAATTCTTATGCTTCTTTTCCGCATATTTTTCAGCCGGTTCTCGGTCACAATGGAGCCACATTGCTCCCTCAAACCGCCAGTAAATCTGCTGGAAAATAACCTATAATAATTTTCGTCAACCATTTCAAAACCGATTCCAGAGTATAGAAATAATGAAGACAGATATAATTTTGGCAGGTGTAGGAGGACAGGGTATCCTCTCAATTGCAACAGTGATAGGTCAGGCCGCTCTTGAGGAGGGACTGTATATCAAGCAGGCCGAGGTTCACGGAATGAGCCAGCGTGGTGGCGACGTTCAGTCAAATCTCCGTATTTCCGACAAGCCTATCGCAAGCGACCTTATCTCGCTTGGGCAGGCCGATGTCATCATTGCCATGGAGCCGATGGAGGCTCTGCGATACAAGGAGTATCTCAAGATGGGCGGATGGGTGATTACGTCATCGAACCCGTTTGTCAACATACCGAATTATCCGGACAAGGACGCCATTCTTGCAGAGCTCAGAGAACTGGAGAATGTGGTTCTGATTGACACCGAGAAGATTGGTGCCGAGAACAAGATGGCCAAATCGGTCAATATGATTCTTCTGGGTGCCGCCTCAAGGGCGTTGCAGAGCATAAGCTTTGAGAAGCTTTGCGCCAGTGTGAGGACTATCTTCGGAGCCAAGGGCGATGCTGTAGTAGAGATGAACATCAAAGCTCTGGAGATTGGCAGGGCGTGCGAGTAATTTTTGGCTGTTGGCTTTTGGCTGCTGGCGGCCGTGCGGAATGTTGGCTGTTGGCGGAATTGAATTGTTTTAAAATGTTGGAGTTATGAATAGTGTTATACCGCAGGAGGTGATTGATGGTTTTCTGAAAGAGATTGAGATTTCCGACCTCAACAAGGCCTCTATCCGTCAGGTGCTGGCTACAGTGAAGAATGCCGAGAAGGTTACAGGTCAGGAGTTCATCCACTTTGAGATGGGCGTTCCGGGCATACCGCCATCGGCAGTCGGCATCAAGGCACAGAAGGAGGCACTTGACCGTGGTGTGGCATCCAAGTATCCCGACATCGAGGGCATTCCGGAATTGAAAGAGCAGGCCGCCCGCTTTGTAAAGGCGTTTCTGAACACCGACATCAGCCCTAAGCACTGCACACCGACCTGTGGCGCAATGCAGGGAACGTTTGCCGCATTCCTGCTCTGCTCACAGCTTGATCCGAAAAAAGACACCATATTATATATAGACCCGGGATTTCCGGTGCAGAAGATGCAGGCCAATGTGATGGGCGTCAGGCAGTGCTCGTTCGATGTGGCCGACTATCGCGATGAGAAGCTTGGCCCGAAGCTTGAAAGCTATCTGAGCCAGGGCAACATCTGCTGCATTGTCTATTCCAATCCTAACAATCCAAGCTGGATGTGCCTTACCGAGAGCGAGATACGCACTATCGGCCAGCTGGCCACCAAGTACGACACCATCATACTTGAGGACCTTGCCTATATGACTATGGACTTCCGTCGCGAGGGCCTTGGCATACCTTTCCAGCCGCCTTATCAGGTAACTGTATCGCACTATACCGACAACTGCATAATGATGCTCAGCGGCTCCAAGATATTCAGCTATGCCGGTGAGCGCATTGCAGTGGCCTGCATATCAGACAAGCTCTATGAGCGTAGTTTCGAGACACTCCGCCAGCGCTACAGCATATCGAGGTTCGGTGCCGTCTATGCATACGATATGCTTTACGCTATGTCGTCGGGCGTAACCCATTCCGTTCAGTGCGCCATGGCCGCTATGCTGAAGGCCGCTGTTGACGGAGAGTACAACTTCCGCGAGGATATACGCGAGTATGCCCGACGCACCGAGTTCATCAAGGGCGCGTTGCTCCGGAACGGTTTCAATATCACATACGACAAAGACCTTGAGGAGGACGTCAGCAACGGCTTCTTCTTTACATTCGGCTACAATCTGCCCGACGGCACTCCTATGGAGGGTGGAAAGCTTTTGCACGAGCTTCTTTATTTCGGCATCAGCGGCATAGTGCTGTCATCGACCGGCAGCAACCGTCAGGGACTGCGTGGCTGCTCATCAAATATCCGCGATGACCAGTTCCCGGTGCTGGAGCAGCGTCTCCGCCTGTTCAACGAGGCTCATAAGTAAAATCACAACAGCCTGGGTCAGAGGGACAGACAGGTCCCTTGACCCGCTATTAAACCAAACTTTGAAATGATTGTGCCAAAGTTTGAAATGACAGGAGTGTGGTAGCATGGCTTTTTAACTGTGCCCTTGTTTCCCGCGCATCAAAAGGACTATTCAGTACGGTTGCAAGTGCTTGCCAACCGTACTTTTTTATTGCGCTAATTATGGTTAAATGCTTGTGCGGAATGAAAATATCGCAATATATTTGTGATATCATAATGATATAACAAACAACTAAAGGATACAAACGTTATGGAAACAAAGGAATTTGAGTTTAAGGGATTGAGAATCAGTGGTTTTATCGGACTGTTGCTCGTGTTTGCCCTAATCGGTGTCATTGTGTGCGCCGCTGTGAATAATGTATGCCCGGAATTGATTATTCCGGTAAGTGCCGTGTGTATGGTTCTTACGCTTTGCGGTCTGGTTCAGCTGGAGCCTAACGAGGCCCGCGCTATGGTTTTCTTCGGCAAGTACAGCGGTACGCTCAGGCAGAACGGCTTCTGGTGGGTGCTGAATCCGTTCTATACAAAGAAGAATATCTCGCTTCGTGCCCGTAACCTGAATGCCGAGGCCATCAAGGTTAACGACAAGAGCGGTAATCCTATTATGATTGGTCTGGTAATGGTATGGAAGATCAAGGACGTGTATAAGGCTCTGTTTGAGATTGACTCTCAGACCATCAGCAAGGGCGCGAACGGCGCGTCAAGCCTCAACTCAACAATGAAGGCGTTCGAGAACTTCGTGAGCGTGCAGTCTGATGCCGCCCTGCGTCAGCTGGCCGGCCGCTACAATTACGATGAGAACAGCGGTGCAGTTGGCGATCTGACCCTGCGCTCAGGTGCTGCAGAGATTAATGACGAGCTGAGGGATACACTGAACGAGCGCCTTGCCATTGCCGGCATAGAGGCTGTTGAGGCACGCATCAACTATCTGGCATACGCTCCGGAGATTGCAGCCGTCATGCTCCGCCGCCAGCAGGCCGATGCCATCATCGCTGCCCGCGAGAAGATAGTTGACGGTGCCGTATCAATGGTGAAGATGGCTCTTGACCACTTGAAGGAGGATGGTGTTGTAGAGATGGACGAGGAGCGCAAGGCCGCAATGGTGAGCAACCTTCTGGTAGTGCTCTGTGGCGATGAGCCTGCACAGCCTGTTGTGAACACCGGCTCACTCTATAACTGATAGGTGTCATGGCGAAGGATACTGATAGTAAAAGCTTTCTGCTAAGGATAGACTCGCAGACTATGGAGGCCCTGGAACGATGGGCCTCCGACGAGTTCCGTAGTATGAACGGCCAGTTGCAGTGGATTATCGCCGATGCCTTGCGAAGGTCTGGCCGTGCGCCAAAGAAAGCAAAATCCGTAATTGCAGACAAAGAAAGTGACGGGAGGCAATGACAATCATCACATTCCCCTCTGGCGGTCACTACTTCGTGACAATAATGTCACACAAATGTCACAACAATTACTTGCCTTAGTACGTACACATAAATACTTTTGCCACGTCAATAACTCAGAATGGTATGGACAGAGAGAAACCAATCCTGGAATGCAGGGCTAAAGTAAGTATGACGGGAATCATAATAAGTGCTTTGTCTGTGATGGTGTGGTTTGTGTCTTTCTTTGTGTCTGAGGATAAGACAACCCCATTTGACTTGGCACAACAGTCCATATTGCTGGCTGGCGCTTTGCTCGCATGCTGGGATACCATTGAATTGTGGTCGCTTAACAGAAAGAACATCCCTTTGCTCAGACTCTACAACGACCATATAGAGTATAAAAGGCAATTGTGGCGTGACGGATATGAGCTGTATTATTTTCAAGACATAACAGAGGTGGAGCGAGACCTGAAATCCATTACTATCCGATTGAATAACGGCTGGAAAACGGCTGTTACCTATATTGATGAGCGGGATTTTGATCTGGCAGCGATAATCAGAGACTCAATGGATGCTTACAGACAGAATCAGACTGCCGGTGATGCCAATGTGCAGAGAAAGTTCAGGTCTGTCTATGAGAGCGGTAAAATGAGTTCCCTGAACTTATTGAAGACGGCAGTCGCGCTTGTAATGATTGCTACCACGTTTTATGTCCTGTTAAAGGAGATGCGCGGCACTTTCCACTCAAGCGGCTTTGCTGAGACCTTTCTTACCCCTTGGGGCATTTTGGTACTGTCCGCTATTGTAATAGGACTTTGTGTGTTGCTGTGGGACAAGTCGCAGTCTGCCGCAAAAGGTGAGGCCAGGACAAAGAAAAAGGAACGGTATTGACGGCTATGGCAAAATCAGAGCGGGTTATTTGCGTAACTCGCTTTTTTTTGTGTATTTTGCCAGATAAATAATGAATGTTTTTGCCTGTTATGAGATTAAATGTTGCAAATAGTCTTAATTCATTGACTTTGAGGAGAATTGCCCTAGTTGCCATACTTGTTCTGGCTTTCGGCGCGCAGGTATCTGCCCAGCGCAGGACTGAGTCCGAGGCAATGCGTCTGGCCGCTCAGTTTATCAGGAGTGAGAAAGGAGCAGGGCGTAGTCCTGAGCTTGTACGTGTCGGCGGGTTCAATATGACCCGGGCGTCCTTGCCGGTCGACGCATATTATATCCTGGCAGATACGGCGTCAAACTCATCTGTGATTATCAGCGGCGATGAGCGTATGCGCGCTGTAATCGGTTATTTGCCTGATGCGGTTTTTGATTACAACACTGCTCCTCCGGCATTGCTGGAGATGCTGAGGAGCTATGCCGCCCAGTATGAGTTCGTTCAGTCAGGCGGGGCCTCATACTCATATTTTGAGACACCGGCTGCTGAGATAGAGCCCGTTGAGCAGTTGCTGAAGACGGAATGGGCGCAGTATGAGCCGTACAACAATATGTGTCCTATTATTAATGGAACATCCACACTGTCAGGTTGCCTTGCCATGGCTATGGCGCAGGTGATGAGATATTACAACTATCCCAGGAGAGGCAATGGCAGCTCTGAATACAGGACCACTACGCATAAGGTAAGCGTTTACTGTGATTTTAAAGACTCAAAGTATTATGAATGGGGAAATATGCTTGACAAATACACAGGCAGATACAGTGACGCCCAGGCTTCCGCTGTGGCGAATCTGGCTTTTGCCTGTGGGGCAAGCGTAGGTATGGACTACACATACAGCAATTCCGTCTCATATTATTGTGACATGCCGTATGCGTTGGTGAACAATTTCAGTTATGCGCCAAGTGCCAGGTTCTGTCAGCGTGATTACTATAATCAGGAGGAATGGATGAATATGCTTGTCCGTGAGCTTCAGGCAGGCCGTCCGGTCATATACAGCGGGCAGGATGAGAAATCGGGCGGACACTCCTTTGTCCTTGACGGGGTCTCGCCGGATGGACTTTTCCACGTGAACTGGGGCTGGGGAGGCCAGTACAACGGCTTTTTCGGGCTTGATGCGATGAGACCGAACTCAGACTTCTACAACTTTGAGCAGACTGCCCTGGTTGGTGTCAATCCGGAGTATGTGGATAGTCCCGCGTACGTGTTCTATGCCGACAGTTTTGTGTCGGATGATAAAGAGGCCGGCTTAGGATTTCTGGATAGTTTCCGCCTGCATCTTTATAATGTATGGAACTTCTCAAATACGTGCACATCGTTGAATAATGATATATACTTCAAAGGGAGTCTTGGCGTGGCACAGTATGATGAGAATGGAGAATTAGTACAGTTGCTGTGCGAGGTTGATATCTCAGACTATAAGCTGCCTATGTGGTGGGGATTCTCAGAATTTATATTCTATGTGTCGCCATACTCAATGGGGCTTGATGTAGGTGAGAGATGCTATCTGGTGCCTGTGACGGTCTGCAATGGCGTGGTGACAAAAATAAGTACATATAATTACGGAGCCACCGACTATATGGTTGTCAAGAGAGCATCTGAGAACACCGTATCGCTGATGAGCGCTGAGGAGGCCAGGACCGGCATAACTCCGGTTCTGAACGCACGGCCCTATTCAGATGCGGTATATGACTTGAATGGCCGTACCGTGCCGGAAAGCTACGAGGGCATTAAGATTATTGGCGGAAAGAAGGTATTGAACTAAAAAAACTACTTAAGATATGAGACTCAGAAATGTTTTGTCATTGGCAGTTGTGTCATTGCTGGTTGTCTCCCTCAAGGCGGGAGCTCAGAATCCAGACCCCAATTTCTTTATCTATCTTTGCTTTGGTCAGTCCAATATGGAGGCTGGCGCCATACCGGCCGAGCAGGACAAGAACTTTACAGACCCGCGTTTCCAGTTTGTGGCGGCTGTGGATATGCCACGTTACGGACGTGAGATGGGCAAGTGGTATCAGGCCACCCCTCCTATCTGCCGTGAGGGAAACAATATGGGCCCGGTGGATTTCTTTGGCCGAAAGATGATAGAGGTTCTGCCGGAGCAGTATCGCGTGGGCGTGATCAATGTCTCCGTAGCCGGTGCCAAGCTGGAGCTTTGGGACAAGGATGCCTGTCAGGATTATCTTGCAATGGAGAATGCTGACCCTAGCCGCCGCTGGCTGGGCAATATGGCAAAACAGTATGGCGACAATCCTTATCAGCGTCTGGTTGATATGGCCAGGATAGCTCAGAAGGATGGTGTAATAAAGGGTATGCTTGTGCATCAGGGCGAGTCCAATCCGGACGATGAGCAGTGGTGCGCCCGTCTGAAGAAAATACACGATGACCTTTGCAATGACCTTGGCCTTAATCCCGATGATATTCCATTGCTGGCCGGTGAGCTGAAGCAGGCAGAGCAGGGTGGTGTCTGCGCGGCATTCAACGAGAAGGTGCTGGCTAATCTGCCAAGTGTAATGAAGAACGGTTACGTAATCTCGTCACTTGGTTGCGAGAGCACAGGTGACCAGTTCCACTTCAACACAGAGGGTATGCGTCTTATGGGTTACCGTATGGCAGACAAGATGCTTCAGCTGCAGGGATTCAAGGCTGTCGAGGAGCGCACTCTGACTCTCAAGCCAAAAAAGAGTGGCATTGACATCAGTCCCACACTGGCCGGTATCTTCTTTGAGGACATCAACCAGTCGCTTGACGGCGGCATCTGCGCTCAGCTTATCCAGAACTATTCGTTCCAGGCATACAACGTGCCCGATGCTCCAAACCCCAGGGAGTTCTCCAAGTCAGATACTGTCATCTTTGGCTGGACAGTGGTGAGGAACGGTGATGCCATAGGTGACGCAAAGGTGGTGAGCGATCATCCTCTGGTCAGGAATCAGCCCCGCTACTATGATTTCGATCCTAACGACAAGTACGATGATGAGCTTCGCTATGCCCAGTACAGCGTGCGTCTGGATATAGAGAATCCGGGCGAGGGCTTCGGCATTGCGGCCAACGGCTATGGCATTGCTCCCTATGGCAGCGAGCGTCAGGGCAATTACTATTCCAACAATACACAGGTGGCCTCCATTCCTGTCAGGGAGGGCATAAGCTATGATCTCTCAATGTATCTGCAGGGTGAGTCTTATTCAGGAAATGTCAGCGTATATCTGGAGGATGCCAGTGGCCGCCGCAACTCAAATGTCATTACCATCACCAATCTGAGGAATGACTGGCAGAAATATACCGGACAGCTTCAGGCTGAGCGCAATGTTGACAGCCGTCTGGCAATAGTCGCAGACAAGGCCGGTACAATCTATCTTGATTTCGTAACCCTTATGCCCGAGTCATCACAACTCTGGATGGATGGCAAGATGGGTCCTTTCCGCAAGGACCTGATGGAGGCTCTGGCAGCATTGCATCCTACGTTTATGCGTTTCCCCGGCGGTTGCGCCTCAGAGGGAACCAACTACTTCGGACAGCCGTTCTGGAAGAACTCCATCGGGCCGGAGGAGGAGCGTGTGGGCTTCCGTAACCATTGGGGCTACTGGACATCGCAGTATGTGGGCTTCTACGAGTACCTGCTGATGGCAGAGTCTTTAGGCGCAAGCCCGCTGCCTGTCCTGAACAATGGCGTCACCTGCCAGTTCGCAGGCCATCAGTATATCGCGCCTCTCGATACAGAGGCCGACAGGAAGCGTTTCCATGATATCTTTGTGAATGACGCTCTCGATTTCATTGAGTTCTGCAACGGAGGTACTGACACCAAGTGGGGCAAGGTACGTGCTGAGATGGGTCATCCAGAGTCGTTCAACCTGAAGTATCTGGGCATCGGCAACGAGAACAAGGGACCGGAGTTCTGGGAGCGTTTCGACATAATCTACAACGAGGTGAAGGCCAGATATCCGGATATCATTATTGTATCCACCGCAGGCTCTGCAGCCGACGGACGCGAGTTCAACGAGAATATGTCGCAGATTGACTCCAAGTATCAGGATACATACGTTGACGAGCACTACTACCGCAATAACCAGTGGTTCTATACCAATGGTGACCGCTACAATGCTGACAAGGTTCGTGGCGCTGATGGCATCACCTATGACCGTAAGCGTCCTACCCGTGTGTTTGTGGGCGAGTTTGCCAACAACACCAGCAACAACGACTTTGCATCGGCAATGGCCGAGGCCGCATACTGGACCAGCCTGGAGCGCAATTCCGATATGGTTGTGATGGCGGCATACGCTCCACTGTTCTGCAAGAAGGGCTTCAACAAGTGGAACAGCAACCTTATCTGGTTTGACAACCGTGGCATGTGGCGCACCTGCAACTACTATTATCAGCAGCTCTTCTCTGTGGCTGGCGACAAGGCATTCCAGATGAGTGACGTGATGAATGGTGACGAGGTGGACGACAAGGTCTTCACATCGCCTACCATTGACACTGAGACAGGAGAGATATTCATCAAGTTCGTAAACTCTGAGGCCTCTGACAAGGAGCTGACGCTGAATATAGGAAACCGTAAGTATTATGCCGCAACTGTCGATTTCGTATCATCGCACGATACCAGGCTCAAGAACCAGGGTGATCAGAACACCTATTCCAGCAGTCCGTCGGCCGGCCGCCGCTTCAATTACAACGAGGTTGTGGTGCCTCATAGAAAGGATATCGGCAAGGTAAGGAAGTCGTTCAAGATGACTATGCCGGAGAACTCTATCGGAATTATCCGTCTGACGCCAGCCTCAAAATAAGTACGCTTTATGAATATCAACATTCAGGGAATTGAGGAAACCGTCTTTGAGAAGTTCAAGGGTGGTGATGGCAATATGATTGCAAGAATGTTCTTCGATGGAACCAACCGCATAATGAAGGCAAGGCTTGAGCCGGGAGCATCGATAGGAATGCATACACACGATACAAGCTGCGAGGTGATTCTCATCACCTCCGGCTGCGGGTGTGTGATGTATGATGGTCAGAGAATTCCTCTCACGGCTGGCGATGTGCATTATTGTCCGAAAGGTCATACGCACAGCCTTATGAATGATTCCGGAAAAGACCTGGAGTTCTTTGCCGTAGTACCTCAGCAGTAATAGTCATACAGATTTGTCATGAGAATTTCAAATGAGCGGATATCACTGGAGGTATCTGAGACAGGGGCTGAGCCTGTAAGTCTGCTGAAAGACGGAAAAGAGTATTTGTGGCAGGCGGATCCCGCATTCTGGAAACGTTCCGCGCCTATATTGTTCCCGATAGTGGGAACGGTATTTGGTGGCGTGTACAGGCTGGCAGGCAAGAATTACAATCTCGGGCAGCACGGCTTCGCCAGGGACTGCCGCTTTGATGTCCTTGAATGTGCCGGCGGGAAAATGTCGCTTCTTTTGAGAGATTCAGATGAGACTCTCAGACTCTTCCCGTTTCATTTTGAGCTTCAGGCGGATTATTTCCTGCAGGAGAGTGAGGTGCGTGTGGTATGGACGGTGCGGAATACCGGTTCCCCACTTGAGGACGGTAGTATGTATTTCCAGATAGGCGCGCATCCGGGATTCAATTATCCTGATTTCAATGCATCAGACGATGTACACTCATATCTGGAGTTTTATGACAGTCAGGGAAAGAGGATTGCGCCCGTAATCTATTCCGGCTTGCGTGACGGTGGTCTGGACGATATGCCGGCCAGGAGGATGTGCGATGACTCCGGGCGTCTTCCGCTTTACGGGAATCTTTTCAATTCCGACGCGCTTGTCTTTGAGAAAGGACAGGTTGCCAGAACTCTGATGCTTGATAAGAATGGCAAACCATACCTGTCAGTCTCTTCTGATTGCGCGCAGGTTTTGGGAATATGGTCGCCTGTACGCAGGAATGCGCCTTTTGTATGCATTGAGCCGTGGATGGGAGAGGCAGACAGAAAGGGCTTTACCGGTGATTACCAGCAAAAGGCATACATCCAGCATCTGGCTCCAGACAGTCAGATGACTTTCGAATATTCAATTTTTGTTTATTGACGGCCTGATTTTCCGGCTATAGCATAAATATTGTTAAGATAGCCTGGCCGGTGAGACTTATTGCAGATTATTTGAGTTAATTTGCAACAAAACGCGTGTCTCATTCGTCTATTATGTAGTAAGTGTCACCGTGAGGTGTCAAATATATAAAAAGGTCAGGAAACAATGCTTTTAGAGCTTCATAACGTTAATAAGACATATACAGGAGCGCAGCCTCTTCACGTGTTGAAAGGTATAGACCTGAGTGTTGAGGAGGGTGAGTTCGTGTCCATTATGGGTGCCTCCGGCTCAGGTAAGTCAACTCTTCTTAATATTCTGGGAATACTGGACAATTACGATGAGGGCGAGTACTATATAGATGGAAAGCTTATCAAGAACCTGAGCGAGCGGCAGGCGGCTGATTACCGTAACCGTATGATCGGCTTTATTTTCCAGTCCTTCAATCTGATTGGATTCAAGACCGCGATAGAGAACGTGGAGCTGCCTCTTTTCTATCAGGGAGTACCCCGGCGCAAGCGTCACGAGATGGCTATGCGTCAGTTGGAGCGTATGGGTCTTGCAGATTGGGCGGGACACTATCCCAACGAGATGTCCGGCGGCCAGAAACAGCGTGTGGCCATAGCCCGCGCGCTGATTACTAATCCGCGTATCATTCTTGCCGATGAGCCTACCGGCGCTCTGGACTCAAAGACTTCGGCCGAGGTTATGGAGTATCTGGGCTATATCAACCGCGAGTACGGAGCTACGATAATTGTAGTTACCCACGAGAGCGGTGTGGCCAACTGTACAAACCGCATCATTCACATCAAGGACGGTATGATAGGTCAGATTGAGGAGAACTCGTCGCACAGCGCATCTATGTTTGGAACGGCTACAGTGATGAAGTGATGGGAGATCTCTTTATTGAAATCTGGGAGTCAGTCAGACGCAATAAACTCCGCACATCGCTTACTGGTGTGGCGGTGGCCTGGGGTATATTTATGATTATAGTATTGCTGGGTGCCGGCAACGGGCTGATGAACGCCGTTCTCTCCAATACCGGCGATATGCAGACAAATACGATGATGATGGGCGGCGGCTGGACCTCCAAGCCATACGATGGCCTTCGCTCAGGGCGTAGAATCAGTCTGGATGACAAGGATGTGGCGACTATTGCCGGTCCTGCCTTCATTGAGCAAGTTGATGAAGTGTCGGCAACTGTCTCACAATCGGGTATGGTATCGTATGGCGACAACCACTTCTCGGGAACCCTTACAGGCACTTATCCATCGTATGCCGGTATGGAGGGAATAAAGATGGTGCGCGGGCGTTTCATTAATCCGAATGACATTGATGAGAAGCGTAAAGTGGCGGTAATCTCTACCCGAAACGCCAGAAACCTCTTTGACGGCACAGACTACGACTCCTACATAGGCAGGAGAATAAGGGTGGCCGATGTCTCTTTCCGCATAATTGGTGTTTATCAGGTTGATGAGAGCAATATGTCGAGCGAGATGTTCGTGCCTTTCACTACCTTGAAGATTGTGTATGGCAAGGGCGAGGAGATAGGCGAGCTGATATTCTCATTCCACGGTCTGGACACGGAGGAGGATAACGAGCAGTTTGAGTCGCACGTGAAGGCTGTGGTGAACAAGGCTCACAGAGCCGCTCCTGATGATGAGCGCGCCACCTGGATATGGAATCGTTTCACGGAGGAGATGCAGATGAACAATGCCGTGCGGATACTGCGGATAGCGCTTTGGATAATCGGTATCTTCACATTGATGAGCGGTGTGGTGGGTGTGAGCAATATTATGCTGGTAACAGTCAAGGAGCGTACGCACGAGTTCGGCATCCGCAAGGCCATTGGAGCCAGACCTTCAGCCATCAGCTCACTCATCATTACGGAGAGTGTGCTTATTACGGCATTCTTCGGATATGTGGGCATGGTGCTTGGAATGTTTGCGTGTCTGTATCTGGATGTCACTGTGGCGCAGAATACGATGGAGGTTATGGGAATGCAGATTTCAATGATGAAGGATCCCACCGTTGGTCTTGATGTGGCGCTGGAGGCTACATTGCTTCTGGTTGTGGCCGGAACGATAGCCGGCCTTGCTCCCGCCAGAAAGGCGGCCGCGGTACGTCCTATTGAGGCACTTAGAGCAGATTGAGAATATGAGATTCGACCTGGATTCATATCACGAGATAACAGATTCGCTGCTGCGCAACAAACGCCGCAGCATCCTTACCGGCTTCGGCATCTTCTGGGGGCTCTTTATGCTTCTCTTTATGCTTGGTGGCGGTGATGGCCTGAAGGCTATGCTTGAGAAGAATTTCGAGGGATTCGCAACCAACACTACGATAATAGTATCAGACCTGACTTCCAAACCTTATAAGGGATTCAAGGAGGGACGTTACTGGGATCTGACTATTGACGATTTGGACCGACTTCAGATGATGGTGCCTGAACTGCGTGATGTGACACCTGTGATAAGCCGCTGGGGGCAGAATGCCGTGAATGGTGACAATACCGCAAATGCCAATGTGAAAGGCGTTGACAGCAAATATGCCAGAATAGAGGCTCCGAAACTGAAATATGGCCGTTATATCAATGAGATTGATGTGAGTCAGGGCCGTAAGGTATGTGTGATAGGCAAACGCATATATACAAGCCTTTTCCCGGATGGCGGTGACCCTTGCGGCACTTTTATCAAGGTGGGCTCTATCTATTTCCAGGTGATAGGTGTTGATTACAACTCATCCAACATAAGTATTAACGGCCGAGCCGATGAGACAATAGCTATACCGATTCCTGTAGCGCAGACACTTTATCGTATGGGCGACAGGGTTAGTATGATTTGTATGACAGGCAAGACAGGTGTGCGGATGAGCACGATAGAGGATCGCATCCGCACTGTCATGGCGCGTCAGCATCAGTTTGACCCAGAGGACGAGCAGGCTCTGTTCGTTCTTAACACCGAGCAGATGTTCGCCATTATGGATAACCTGTTCAAAGGTGTGAATTTCCTTATATGGCTGGTGGGCCTGGGTACACTGCTGGCAGGTGCTATCGGAGTAAGCAACATTATGATGGTGACGGTTAAGGAGCGTACAACCGAGATTGGCATCAGAAGGGCAATAGGCGCCACACCGTCTGAGGTGCTCTCGCAGATATTGTCTGAGAGCGTGGCTCTTACAATAGTGTCCGGCCTGATGAGTATTGTCTTTACCGTGATGCTGCTGAATGGCCTGGAGACGATAGTGAGTGATGGAACGGACTTCCAGATAACGTTTGGTACGGCTGTCGCCGCATCGCTGTTCCTTGTCGTTCTTGGCGCTGTGGCAGGTCTGGCTCCTGCATTGCGTGCCATGAGGATTAAGCCTGTGGATGCCATGCGTGATGAGTAAGATGGAATATATAATGATATTGATATATGAAGAAGATTGTCAGATTCATTTTGATTGCACTGATTGCTGTGCTGTTTATCGGAACATTCGTGTTCCTGTTCAAGAAATCAAGGCCGGAGGAGATTCTTTATCAGGAGTTTACCGCAACTGTGCGTGATATTGACAAGACTACCGTCGTCACGGGTAAGATTGAGCCGAGGAACGAGGTCAACGTGAAGCCTCAGATTAACGGCATCATTGCCGAGCTTTTGAAGGAGGCGGGTCAGCAGGTTCAGAAGGACGAGGTTATAGCCAAACTGAAGGTTATTCCCGATATGAACTCTCTCAGCTCCGCGCAGAGCCGTGTGCGTCTGTCGGAGATCAACCTGCAGCAGGCTCAGGTGAACTATGACCGCGAGAAGGCCCTTTTTGACCGCAATATGGTCAGTGCCGAGGAGATGGACAAGGTGTCTCAGCAGCTGGCTCAGGCCAAGGAGGAGAGGGCAGGAGCCCAGGACGCTCTCGAGGTGATACGCGACGGCGTATCGTCATCCAACGCCACCAGCAGCTCAACACTGGTACGCTCCACCATCACCGGCCTTATTCTGAATGTGCCGGTCAAAGTCGGCAACTCCGTAATACAGGCCAACACTATGAATGACGGTACCACTGTGGCCACCGTAGCCGATATGAACGACCTCATTTTTGATGGCAATATTGATGAGACCGAGGTGGGACTGCTCTACGAGGGTATGCCTATGAAAATCTCCATCGGCGCTCTGCGGGACTATACGCTCGATGCCACTCTGGAGTACATTGCCCCAAAGGCCGTGGAGAGCAACGGCGCCAACCAGTTTGAGGTTAAGGCAGCCGTCAAGGTTCAGTCTGATAAGATGATACGCTCTGGCTACAGCGCCAATGCCGAGATTGTTCTGGAGACCGTCAAGAATGTGCTTACCGTTCCGGAGAGTGCCTTGCAGTTCATAAAGGACAACACCTTTGTCTATATCAAGGGCGAGAAGGGCGATTACAAGCTTCAGAAGGTTGAGACCGGCCTGAGCGACGGCGTGAACATTGAGATTAAAAGTGGTCTCAAGGAGGGCGATGTGGTACGCGGACCTCAGATAATAGAGGACGAGGAGAGCGCTGACGAGGCGGCTCTTGAAGAGTCGGCAGATGACACAGGTGAAACCACAGAGGAGTAACATTATGAGAGCCATCACAACATTTGCGGCAGTTCTGCTATTCGCGGCCTCCGCATCGGCCCAGACCTGGTCTCTGACAGATTGCATCAGTTATGCGCTGGATAACAATATCTCTGTCAAACAGAGTAAGCTTGCCGTAGATCAGCGTGAGAATGACCTCAGCACCGCAAAGGCCCGTCGGCTGCCAGGGGTATCGGCGGGCGCGTCGCAGAATTTCTCGTTCGGCCGTGGCCTTACCGCAGACAATACCTACGCCAATACAAACACAGGCAGCACATCGTTCAGCCTTGGCGCTGATATGGCGTTGTTTCAGGGCCTTTCCATTAAAAACAACATTGAGATGAGCAAGCTGAACCTTGCCGCAGCCACTGTTGATCTTGAGAAGGCGCGCGATGATATCCGTGTGGCTGTGGCGCAGGCATACGTTCAGATTCTCTACAACAAGGAGATTCTGCAGGTGGCGGAGAGCCAGATTAAGGTAGATTCCATGCAGGTTGAGCGTCTCACCGCAATGATGCAGAACGGCAAGGCCAGTCAGGCTGAGGTGTCAGCCCAGAAATCCACCCTGGCCAGAAGTGAGCTGACCCGTACTCAGGCCCGCAATAACCTGAATATCTCCCTGCTTGACCTGTCGCAGCTTCTGGAGCTGCCCTCGCCCGAGGGGTTCGACATAGAGGTGCCATCTGCCGATGCTTTTCAGACCGGTCTTCTGATGAATCCGGAGGAGATATATGCCGAGGCTGTTGAGATAAAGCCTGTAGTGCGCTCTGAGCAGATTCGTCTGGAAAATGCGGAGACCAACATACGTATGGCCAAAGGCAGCTTCCTTCCGTCGCTCTCATTGAATGGCGGCATCGGCTCAAACTATTATAATGCCTCAGGCCGTACGTCTGACAATTTCGGTACTCAGCTCAAGAATAATTTCAGCCAGTATGTAGGCCTTTCCCTGAACATACCTGTGTTCAGCCGCCTGTCCAACCGCAACGGCGTGCGCTCTGCGCAGATACAATATGACAACCAGCTGCTTCAATTGGAGAATGTGCGCAAGAAGCTTTACAAGGAGATTCAGCAGGCATACTACAGTGCGGTCGCATCTGAGTCCAAGTATCTGAGCAGTATTGCCGCTGAGAACAGTGCGCTGGAGTCGTTCCAGATTACTGAGGCCAAATACGAGGGCGGAATGGCCACAATCACCGAGTTCAACGAGTCAAAGACCCGCTGGATGGAGGCGGCGTCGAACCTCGCGCAGGCACGGTATGAGTACCTGTATCAGACCAAACTTCTGGATTTCTATCGCGGGCAGGACATCCGCTTCTAGTGGTTACCTCATGATTCCCTGCCGGCTCTATCAGGTCGTTACTAACGACCGTTGCCAGTCGTTACTAATGACTGATATCAGTCGTTACTAACGATTCAAAAAAAGAATAATAGAGGATTATTGCCATCTACTTAGTGAGGCCGGTCTTATACGGCAATATGATTCCGGCACATACGGATGGAGAACTATAGCGTCCTGCAATCTGATGCGACCGTGGGCCAAGGTACCTGTCTTCTTGACCCGCTCTGACAATTTTTAAGAAAATGGCGAATTTTTGTAGCAAAATGTTTGCGCAGAATCAAATTGTGTATAACTTTGCAATACAAAAGCGATGATTATGAACTTTAGCATCACCTATTATTACTATTATTATTACCGCACGTAATCGTGGGGCTGGCCGGTGTGCTGTTAAAGATAACGATAACGAACATTGGAACCTGTCCCACAAACGGACAGGTTTTTTTATGCAAATACTGAGAATGATATAAA
>CALDKD010000043.1 GCA_937898885.1 uncultured Bacteroidales bacterium
TGATTGTTTCCCATGCACTTTGGGATGAGATGGTGTTCGTGGTCTTCCCGATGCACCCGATATAACCAATTGGATATCAGCGTTCTAGCGTTTTAAAAGGTACGTACTACATTCGCTGTACATTCTGTTTCAGAAAATCTGCAAATGTAAGATGCTGATATTCAGCCAGATACACATCTTGTTCTTGTACCTTTTTTCGCCCGATTTGGAGTCCGTAATTAAATGTTTCTCGGCAAGAAATTCGGGCTCATAACTCGTTCTTTCTCAATATGTCAGCCTCTTCAGCATTGACAAAGGTACAAATATTATCGGGAATTATTGCTCGATGACTTTCCAGAAGCCGTTTCTCTTGCCGTTCTCGCGTTTGAGAAGACCCTTCTCCGATAAGGATACAGTGAGCCTCTTTACGGTCCTTACCGACTTGCTGATTCGTGAGGCTAGCGCCTCCTGAGTGGCCTTGGGATCCGCCATGAGCGCATTCAGCAATTCCCTCTCGTCCAAAGTGACATTCAAAGTGCCAGACGGCCCATTTGCGGAAGCGTCAGTATCAGCAGGGGAGTAGTTGATATGCATCTCCCTGTTTCTCAGTTTGTGGTCGGCACCCAGCAGGAGATTCTCGAAGAAATGCTCCAGGAAGACTGGATTGGCTGAGACATTCTTAGAATAATTCGCATAGTTTGCACGTGCCAGAGCGTTCCTGAAATACCAGGAATTCTCCGCAAACGCCTCGTTGTCTATCTCAAAACCGAAGCTGCGCAGATATTTGATGGCGAATACAGCTGTGGTGCGGGTATTGCCCTCGCAAAATGGATGTATCTGCCAAATCCCGGAAATGAACTTGCAGATGTGCTTGACGGCCTGCAGGGCGTTCAGAGACGAATAATCGGCATTCCTTTCCTCGCGGAAATCATAGTCAAGGGTCTGGGAGATCATGTCGTATGAGGAGTACAGGACTGTGTCTCCGTCCAGAACCCTTTCATTCTTGGTGAAGTTATATGTCCTGATGGTGCCGGCCTCCTTGTAGATACCGGTGAAGAGTCTGCGATGGATCTGGATCAGATAGTCGGGAGAAAAATTGAAGGTCTGCTCAGTCAGCATTTCAGCTATTCTGGCCGACACCTTGTCAGCCTCTTCCGTGCGTTCCTCCGTTGCATGTCGCCCGGATTTCGACCTGTAATAAGTATCCAGAAGGTCCTTAACTTCTTCGATGGTGATGTCACCCTCGATGTTATGTCTGGCAGTGTCAAGCAGATATTCCGACGGCTTGAGGCCATCTACATCTTGAAGACCGATTGCAGTCTTCCAAGCGTATGATTTTTCCTTCTGAGAAGGATTGCCGCCCTTTATGTATTCGTCAAAGACTCCCATATCGCATCATACTGTCCTGATGCAAATATACGAAATTTTCTCCAAAGTGCCATTCAAAGTGCCAAATAAAGTGTCGTCCTGGCACTTTGAATCCACCCGTCCAGGAACGCCATCTGCTCCGGGGTGTGGAATCAGTGTTCGCCGCCGGGCATCACCTCGAGCGTGGCGCCGGTCGTTTTAACCGGTCTTCTGCTTTTCAAGTGTGCAAAACATTTATTATTAAACTTTTACGTTAATTTCATCTAGACGCATTATTTCATGTATTTTTGCTATTTCGGCTAAATATAGTTTGCTCTTTTCGGGAAGTTTTCGTAATTTTGTTTAAAATTAGGTTTGTTGTCTCTATTCGTGTAGAAATAGCTGATAATTATTATGTTAGATAAAAGCACATATAAAGTTATTGATCTTTTTGCCGGTTGCGGAGGGCTGTCACTTGGCTTGTATCAAGCCGGATGGGAGGGACTCTTTGCTGTTGAGAAGAATCCTTGTGCTTTTGCTACACTTCGTTATAATCTCATTGATAGAAAAAAACATTTTGATTGGCCGAGTTGGTTGCCAATAGAACCACTTGATATAGTTGAGCTAAACCAGACATATAGAGAAGAACTCATGCAATTACGAGGTGAAGTTGACCTTGTAGCCGGGGGACCTCCGTGTCAAGGTTTTTCAATGGCTGGTAAAAGGATTGAAGATGACATCAGGAACCAATTGGTATTCTCTTATATCGATTTCATCAGCATGGTTCAGCCTCGCCTCCTTTTGTTTGAGAATGTTAAAGGATTTACCTATGCATTCAATAAAGATCAGAATCCTAATGCTGTGCCATACTCAAAATTAGTAATAGAAAAATTGCGAGAATTAGGATATGATGTCCAGCCTCAAGTGATAGATTTCTCTAAATTTGGTGTTCCTCAAAAAAGAAAGCGATTTATTCTTGTGGGTGTTTTGAATGGAGGAGAGGGCGATGCAACAAAATTCATGAAGATGCTGGAAGACTCACGCGACTCATTCTTCAAGGAACATGATCTTTCATGTGATCCTACCGTAGAAGATGCCATATCGGATTTACGGCGTAGTTATGGCGAAGTTGAGACCCCGGATAGAAAGGGGTTCCAATCTGGAGTTTATGGTGAGGCTACGTCAAAATACCAAAAATACCTTAGGCTCGGGGTGGACAAAACTCTGTCTGCTCCCAATAGTCATAGTTTCGCTCATCATTCAGAAGAAAAAGTCACTTGTTTCAAGAGGCTTCTCAACGAGTACCCCACGAGAGAAAAACGTATTGATGGAAAGGCACGCGCAGCATGGGGTATTAGGCAACGAGGTATCACTGTTCTAGATCCCGAATCTGCATCGCCCACAATAACAGGAATGCCGGATGATTATCTTCACTATTGTGAACCGCGTATAATGACTGTTAGGGAATGTGCTAGAATTCAATCATTCCCGGATTGGTATGAATTCAAAAGCAAGTACACTACAGGTGGGCAAATGCGTAAGAAGGAAGTACCTCGTTATAGTCAAGTAGGAAATGCCATTCCTCCATTATTTGCATATCAAGCAGGTGAGGTCCTAAAAAAAATGTTAGATGGACAATTTGAAATTTAAAGTCAGCGCAGAGCTGAAAAACATATTAGGGCGAGATCTAATAACTAGCCCCAATGTAGCCATTTTAGAGCTGGTAAAAAACTCTTATGATGCTCATGCTACAAAGGTCGAAATAACATTTAATGAAGATCAAATTATTATAGCCGATAACGGCAAAGGTATGTCATATGATGACCTTGTTAATAAATGGCTATTTGTTGCATATTCAGCTAAAAGCGATGGGACAGAAGATCGTTCATATCGGGATAAGATTGCTCGCCATTATGCAGGTGCAAAAGGGATTGGGCGTATGTCGTGTGATCGACTGGCAAAGAATCTAATCTTGACTACCCGCAGTTCTGACAAAAAGACAGAAGTACTTCATGTAAATTGGAGCCTTTTTGAATTACATAAGCAAACAGAGTTTGACACAATAGATATTCCGCACGATACATTAGACTCAATACCGGCTTTCCCCAAGTCTTCACCTACTGGGACAATATTGGAGTTTACGAATCTTCATATGTTCTGGACTCGTGAAGATATCAGCAATTTAAGGAAGTCTTTGGAAAAAATGATCAATCCTTTTTCCGGGACAGATGATGATTTTCAAATTGAAATCATAGCTCCCAAAATGATGGAAGAGGATAAGTGTGCAAAGTCTGAATTTGATGTAATAAATGGAGTGATTAGTAATTCTATTGCGGATGTTTTGAAACTTAAAACGACGGAGATTGCTAGCAGTATTCAAAACGGAATAATACACACTACATTAATTGACCGAGGTGTTGTCATGTACGAAATTGAAGAGTCAAACAATGACTATTCATTACTAACATCTGTTTCTATTAGTCTTTTCTTTTTGAATCGAGCCGCGAAATACAATTTTAGTGCGAGGATGGGGGTTACTCCTGTCAGTTATGGTAATATTTTCCTGTTTAGAAATGGTATTCGCATATTACCATATGGGGAATGGAATGATGATAGTTGGGGCTTGAATCAACGTCAGCAGCAAGGTTATAATCGTACCCTTGGTACTAGAGATTTGTTTGGACGTGTTGATGTTGAAACTGACAATACTGAACTCATTAAAGAAGTTTCTAGTCGTGACGGAGGACTTATAAATACTGAAGCTTCTCAGCAGCTTTTCGATTACTTTTCATTAATTCACAAGCGATTAGAGCGTTATGTTGTTGGAGTGTTATGGGGGGAAGGTTTCCTGAGAAAAGAGTATTTCGTCAATCAAACTTCGGCTCTTAATGCTCGTAAGCAACTGGAGGGTGATAAGGACTCGGATTCAGCTAAGCATATATTTGAGAACATTGGTAGTAAAGTCGATTTTCTTCAGCTCATCAAATCTCTAGTTAATGATAGTAATATTATGGTTATCAGATATAACGAGGAACTGGCAAACATCGTTTCTAACCCATCTGAAACCGAAGTGCTCCATGCTCAAATGTTTGATGACGTCCGTAAATTGGCGGAGAAGACGAGTGATACTTTCTTATTTGGCAAGATTCAAGAATTTGAGAAGCATTTGGAAGACTTGCGACGCCAAAAAGAAGAGGCCGAAAGCAGAGAGGCTGAAGCTAAAGAAAAGGCTGAATATGAGAAGAAGAAGAGAGAGGAGGCCGAATACGAGCGTGATGTCCAAGTACAAAAGAACAAGTATCTTAATGCTGTAAGGAACACGAGCAATGAGGTGGCGGATTTGCTCCATGTCATAGTGATTTCTTCGAATAATTCTGTCAGTTTAATTAATACTGCTAAATGCCAGTTGGCGGATAACGATTTAGATGGATTGAGGGTTTCTTTGGATAAATTTGATTATCATATATCGAAAATTAACAAACTATCCAAATTGGTTGTGAAAGCCGATTTATCGCTCTTATCTGAATCTAAAGAGATTGACATTAGGGATTTTATTCAAGAGTATCTTTCAAACTATGCTGATTCGTTCGAGATTGAATATCATTCAAGTATTGATGAGCCTTTGATGAAAAAAATATCTGTGCTGGATTTATCCATTATACTTGATAATTTGGTCAGCAATTCGCAGAAAGCCGGCGCTAAAAAATTGCATTTGGAATTTTCAAGGATTAACAGGGTATATATCGTAGATTTTGCGGACAATGGCATTGGTGTCGACTTAAATATGTTTACTCCTCAAAGTATTTTTGAGGAGGGTATAACCAATCGAAGAGGTGGCTCTGGCATTGGATTAAGCACCATCAAAGACAGGATGGAAAATGAACTGAATGGAAATATTGAATTCCTAGGTAATGGTTTGCATTTTGCCACGGGCGCAACATTTCGATTATCCTTTGAATAGTTGATATGAAAAAACACAAGTGCATTTTACTGGTTGATGACAAAGACCAAAGCGTTGTAGCAGAAGACATAAAGCTTCAAATGCGAAGCGATTTTGAGCTAGAGTTTATCTTAGTTCGGACAGCGGCATCGGAATTCAAAAAAGAGGATTCTGAAGAAATTGATTTAGACAAATTGAAAGATGGCATCAATGCTAAATTGCATAACAAACATATTGATGTCGCATTAACAGATTTCGATCTAGAGAGTGAAAGCATTAATGGTTTAGATATCGTACATATAGTACATGATATTCAAAAAAAAGTCGATTTCATGATATATTCGGGAAATTGGAGTAAAGTGATTAGATCTGTGGTTGGGGATGATTACAAAGATGCTTCAATAGATCATCTCGTTGAAGGAATTAATGCTTTCATTCATGAAGGAATTGTTGACTGTGTTGACCGGACTGATTATAAAAATGATCTTATTAAGTACTTGAATCAGCGTGAGAACGACTCAATAGAGCATCGTTTATCCTCTTTGTTGCGAGCACATGGGGATATGGTCTTTGAATCTTGTTTCCCTGATTTCAAAGGCATGACTTTTAACGAAATCGCAGATATGATTAATAAACATTCAGACGCTCGCTGTGATGAATGGTTGGATTCATTGTTGGCTCAAACCATTGCTTATCTTGTTAAAGTGAACCAATGAACGAGGTGATTTGCATTTACACAGAAGATATCACAACAGGCTTTCTTCGACCTTTATGCAATTTTATATGTTCAACCTTTAATGCAACAGAGGTAGGATTTAATACGTCTGATGATGATGATCCTCATGAACTTATTTACGACGCTATCAAAAATGCTCAGACCATTTTCTTTTTAGGTCATGGCCGAAGCGATTGCCTTTACGCTAGTATCATAGATAATGACAAATTGATAGATGAGAGCAACATCTCGTTGTTGGAGGGGAAGCAATTATTTCTGCTTGCATGTAATTCAAATCAGTTTATTCGTAATTTCCATCTTTCCAATGCTATTGGTTTCGGTTTTCTGCCTACGAGCATGGATGATATTGAGAGAGCAAGGCGCCTTCACAGAATAGACATATCATTTATGACGAAAAAAGACATCTCTTTTTTCAATTGCGCACTAGTGCGGTGTTTAATTAACACTTTATCAATTGAAACAATGAATGATTTATATCTATTTTCTGAACGAATGAAGTTTAGTATAAGCAAAGAAATTGTGGATTGCTTGATGAGCAAAGATACTCCTTACTTTGCGACTATTGCAGACGAGCTTTTTTACGTATATAAGGACATGCTTATGTGTTAATTATTCAATATCTATCTTTACAAGTAGGTCAAAGAAGAGTAATTAATATAGGTTTAGATTCAACCATAATTATCGTCCATGCCGTGAAATAACAAGACCTTCACAGGAATGTGGACTATGATTAAGCCAATGTGATGCCCCCAATATAGCTATTTGGTTTGCTCAAGGATAATACGTGTGCTGAATTGCGACTGGCAGCTGTTAGTTATATCATTCATAGCAATAGTAATACAAATCCGCAAATTATTCATTAATTTTGCTCAATACACCAATAAATAGCAATGACCAAGCCTTTAAATCGTCTGAAAGTTGTCCTTGCGGAAAAGCAGAGGACAAATAAGTGGCTTGCCGAACAGTTGGGCAAGGATCAAACTACCATCTCCAAATGGTGCACAAATTCTTCACAGCCAGGGCTGGAAACGCTGCGTGAAATCGCAGATTGTCTCGGCGTTGATGTTACAGAGCTTTTGTGGCCCTCGAAGAATGAATAATTACTGATAACACTAATTTATTATGGACACTGATTTTACATTTGATGATTTCAAGGAGAAGGACAGTACTCCTCAATATATTAATGACTCCATCAGTGATATCTTGAAGAAAGAGCTTACTGCAGTTGAGGAATTCAAGCAGGACTTTGATGACCAGTTGCTTTTATCTGATGATCCGAAATCACAGTTTACGGATATTGCGATTGAATACATTCAAGGGGCTGGTGACGTTAATCAAGTTAGCCGCTGTGAGTATTACTCCAAGAGCGGTGTCGCCATTGACGCCTGGGGATTCAATGGAGATGATGAGCTGACGACTATTGATCTCTTCCTTACAAACTATATTGATCCTAGTGAAGGCACAAAGATGTCAGCGTCAGAGCTTGACAGGTATTTCAACCGACTTCAAAGGTTCTATGAGCAGGCACAGACTGGATTGATATTTTCAAAAATTGAGGATGAAAAGAGCGACTTATACACCTCTGCCGCTTGTGTCACGCGTAACAAGGCATTTTTGCCTCCGAGGTACAAACTTGAGCGAAAAAACGGGTCTCAAAGGGATAGAAACAGTTGAATGCCCTATCAATGACAAAAGAATAAGGCGCTCAAAATGAACGCCTTATGATATCAAGTAATTGTTTGTAATCGATTGTAATCGGCTTCTACTTTCCGATGCAGAAATGCCCGAATATATGATTCAATGTGTCCTGGG
This sequence comes from uncultured Bacteroidales bacterium, assembly GCA_937898885.1. Lineage (GTDB taxonomy): Bacteria > Bacteroidota > Bacteroidia > Bacteroidales > Bacteroidaceae > Colenecus. The sequence continues at coordinate 7,815 of CALDKD010000043.1, forward strand.
CGGTGATGCCGAGGTCGTCGCCCCAGATGCGGCCGAGGGCGCGGACGGCTTCGCGCAGGTCCTCCGCCAGGAGGTCTGCGGGGATTCCGGCGTTGAGGCCGGAGAGCGCGGCGCCAAGGGCGCCTGAGGCCTCGCGCAGCGCCTCATAGTGGCGCGCGCTGGTCACGACGGTCCCTTCGGAAGCCGCAGACGCGAACTTGCCGAGTTCGGCGCGGAGCCCGTCAAGGCCCAGACCGTTCCTGGCGGAAATGTCAATTACAGATGGAATGGACTTGCAATCGCCGGCAATGTCCATCTTTGTGCGGACCAGGATCAGTTTCTTCCCGGCAGGGACAAGGGCCCTCAGGGCGGCGGCCCCGGCCTCTGGATCACCCGTTCCGTCCACAACGCCGATGACGATCTCTGCTGCGGCAATTGCGGAATGCGTGCGGTCTATGCCAATGCGCTCGACGGTGTCGGCAGTCTCGCGTATCCCGGCCGTGTCTATGAAGCGGAACTGTACGCCATCTACGTTGACGACTTCCTCGACGGTATCGCGCGTGGTCCCGGGAACGTCCGACACGATTGCCCGTTCCTCCCCGACCAGGGCATTCAGAAGCGTGGATTTCCCGCTGTTGACGGCGCCGGCAATCACCACGGGTACACCGTTCTTGATTGCATTGCCAACGCGGAATGACTCGCAGAGCGCATCCACTTTGGCAATGGCCCTGCGCAGCAGCGAGGCGAGCTTTTCGCGTCCGGCAAACTCGACCTCCTCCTCACTGAAGTCGAGCTCCAGTTCCACGAGGGCGGTAAGTTCAAGGATGGAACCCCTCAAACTCTTCAATTCCGACGAATAACCGCCGCGCAACTGATTGAGGGCAATGCGGTGAGCAGCAGCAGAGTCAGAACTGATTATTTCGCTTACGGCCTCCGCCTGGGCAAGGTCCATCTTGCCGTTCAGAAACGCCCTTCTGGTGAACTCTCCGGGCTCAGCCACACGGCAGCCGGCCTTGATGAGCAGTTCTATGATCCTGCGGACAATGAAGGGAGAGCAGTGGCAGCTGATCTCGGCGGCATCCTCGCCCGTATATGAGTGGGGTGTGCGGAAAATGCTCACAAGTACCTGGTCAACACCTGGGATCTCTCCGAAACGGAGGGAATATCCGGGTGCATCAACAGCCTTTCCGCTGCGCAGACGGGCTATCCCGTCCACAGCACGGAGGGCCTCCGGACCGCTTATCCTGATCACCGCTATAGCCCCTCCGGATGAAGCGCTTGCGGGAGCGCATATGGTATCATTCATATTCCTCTATTCGTTATTACGGCAAAAATAGTTATTTTTGCATACCCAAACAATCGAACCAACAAATAACACAAATATGGACCAGGTATATGTAATCGACCATCCTCTTATCCAGCACAAGCTCAGCATAATGAGGAACAAGGAAACCGGATCAAAGGATTTCCGCCAGCTTCTTACAGAAATTTCAATGCTCATGGGTTATGAACTCTCACGCGACCTCAAGCTCGAGGACTACGAGATAGAGACCCCCATCTGCAAGATGACTGCAAAGAGAATTGCAGGGCGCAAGCTCGCCATCGTCCCCATCCTCCGCGCAGGTATGGGCATGGTAGACGGACTCCTTTCCCTCATTCCCGTTGCAAAGGTCGGCCACATCGGCCTTTACAGGGATGAAGAGACACACAAGCCTGTTGAATATTTCTGCAAACTTCCCTTCGACATCGAGGACCGCCTTGTAGTGGTTACAGACCCTATGCTTGCTACCGGTGGCAGCGCTATCGATGCGGTGACACTGCTGAAGAAGCGCGGATGCAAGAGGATACGCCTCATGTGCCTGGTTGCCGCTCCGGAGGGAATCAAGGCATTCACCGAGGCATATCCCGACATAAAGGTTTACGTTGCCGCCATAGACGAGAAACTCAACGAGAACGCCTACATCGTTCCCGGTCTGGGAGATGCAGGAGACAGAATCTTCGGAACGAAGTAGCGTCAGATCTTCATCCTTATCCCTATCTTACCTATCAGCTCGGCGATAAGGATGATG
>CALDKD010000044.1 GCA_937898885.1 uncultured Bacteroidales bacterium
GAACTACGTCGAATGAAGACTTCTCCTCTGCAGCCTCAGCAGCGGCAGCAGGACCGGCGGCAGCAACAGCTACAGCGGCAGCTGCAGGCTCAATGCCATACTCGTCCTTCAGGATGGTAGCAAGTTCGTTAACCTCTTTAACGGTCAAATTGACCAGCTCTTCTGCTAATGCTTTTAAATCAGCCATTTTAGTATAAATTTAATTGGTTTGTTACTTTGAGTATTATTCTCTTTCGCCCAGAGTCTTGAGTACTCCGTGCAGGGTGTTGGCACCCGACTGCAAAGCAGAAACAACATTCTTTGCCGGTGACTGCAGCAATGCGATAACGTCGGCAATAAGTTCCTTCTTGCTCTTGATATTTACCAAAGCCTCCAGCTGGTTCTCACCAATATAGAAGCTCTCTTCTGCGTACGCTGCCTTCAGACCTGGGATTCCAGTCTTCTTGTCGCGTGTCTCCTTGATCAGTTTTGCAGGAGCATTTGCCACATTTGACAGCATCAAGGCTGATGTGCCCTTAAGGGAGCCGTACAGCGGTGAATAGTCAGTGTCAAGCTGCTCAAGAGCCTTCTCAAGAAGGGTGTTCTTTACAACAACCATCTTAACCTCCTGCTTGAAGCACTTCCTTCTCAGGTCGCTTGTAGCAACAGAGTCAAGACCTGTCACGTCAACAATATAGAAGCACGGATAGCTCTGAATAGTCTGCTTCAGGTTCTCTATAACAATCGCTTTATCTTCCTTTTTCATTTCGCTTCAGGATTAAATTTCATCCAAACTCTTGAGATCAATCTTGATACCCTTGCTCATCGTACTCGAAAGATAGATACTCTTGATATAAGTACCCTTCGCTGCGGCCGGTTTAAGCTTATTGATCATGTCAATAAACTCCTTGGCATTCTGCCTGATTGCCTCAGGTGTGAATGAAACCTTGCCGATAGAGGTATGGACGATACCGGTCTTGTCAACCTTGAAGTCAATCTTACCCTGCTTGACCTCCTTGACAGCCTTTGGAACATCCATTGTAACTGTACCACTCTTTGGGTTAGGCATAAGTCCGCGAGGACCGAGAATACGACCAAGAGGTCCAAGCTTACCCATAAGCGCCGGCATCGTGATGATGACGTCGATATCGGTCCAGCCACCCTTAATCTTCTCGATATACTCCTCGAAACCTACGTAGTCAGCACCAGCCTCCTTTGCAGCGGCTTCCTGATCAGGTGTTACAAGAGCAAGAACTCTTACGACCTTACCGGTACCGTTTGGCAGAGAGACCACGCCACGTACCATCTGGTTGGCCTTACGGGGATCAACACCAAGACGGACATCGATATCTACCGATGCGTCGAACTTAGTGGTGGTGATGTCCTTTACCAACTGAGATGCCTCCTTGAGGGTATATGCCTTGCCCGCATCCATCTTGGCTGCGGCAATCTTTTGATTTTTCGTCAGTTTACCCATCTGTCTAAACTTTTAATGTGATTACCGGTTAGTCTTTCACTGTGATACCCATGCTACGCGCCGTACCGGCAACCATGGAGACAGCCGATTCGAGAGTAAAACAATTGAGGTCCGGCATCTTGTCCTGGGCAATAGCTGCAACCTGCTCCTTAGTTACAGAGGCAACCTTCTTACGGTTAGGCTCAGCTGAGCCCTTCGCAGCCTTTGATGCTTCCTTTAACTGAATAGCCACAGGTGGAGTCTTGATGACAAAATCGAACGACTTATCACCATAATAAGTGATGATAACTGGCAGGATTTTGCCTGATTTGTCCTGGGTTCTGGCGTTGAATTGCTTGCAAAACTCCATTATATTCAAACCCTTGGAACCTAATGCGGGACCTACGGGTGGCGATGGGTTTGCAGCGCCTCCTTTAATCTGTAATTTGATTATTCCAGCAACTTCTTTAGCCATTGTGAATCAAAATAAAAGTGAACACTTATATACGAGAGGGAAATGCAAGTCCGTAACAGACAGCAATTATTCCTTCTCTACCTGCATAAAACCAAGATCAATCGGAGTTTTACGTCCGAAAATCTTAACCGTGACCTTGAGCTTCTTCTTCGCGTTGTCAACCTCTTCAATGATACCATTGAATCCTGAGAACGGTCCGAAGGTAACTTTCACCGTCTCGCCTACAGTGAAAGGTACGATAACCTCTTCCGGCTGCTCCTCCATCTCTTCTGCAGAGCCAAGGATGCGGCTGACCTCTGAGGGTCTGAGAGGCGTTGGATTATCCATACCACCAAGAAAACCTAAAACATTAGGACAATTTCTGAGACGCTGTTTGATCTCACCATCCAAAGCGGCCTCTACAAGCACATAGCCGGGAAGATAGCTGCGTTCTTTCACAACTCTCTTACCGTTTCGTACCTGTACAACCTTCTCGGTTGGAATGAGTACCTGCGAAATTAAATCCTCAAGACCATTATTGCGTGCATCAAGCTCAAGATACTCTTTTACCTTAGCCTCCTTGCCGCTGATAGCCTTAAGGACATACCATTTCTTCTCTGCCATTGCCTTACGATTTAGGGGTAAATGAATGTCATTATTCCCTGGAAGCATTTATCCATCAAGAACACAACAACAGCAATCAAAAGGGAAGCAACTAATACTATGACTGCGCTGCTGGTAAGTTCTTTGCCCGACGGCCATGTCGTTTTATGGACAAGCTCGTTGTAAGATTCCTTACAGTTGTTTATAAATTTCGTGAACATAATATGTTATCTCTATTGCAGGGGTGGCAGGAATCGAACCCACATTGACGGTTTTGGAGACCGCTGTTCTAC
>CALDKD010000045.1 GCA_937898885.1 uncultured Bacteroidales bacterium
ACCCGGACAATAAAATCAGCATCAATGGCTTGACATTGGATAATTTCCCGTTTATGGATTGTTCTACCAGTACCAGTCCTTTGCGGAATATGATAATGTTCACGCTTCTCGACATACCGTTTGAGTGGGGTGTGAATCTTGTCACCGGCTCGCAATATGAAATTATGTGGAATCTGCCGGAGGGAATGAATCCTGGCAGCCCGGAGCATGTTGCATTGTGTGATAAACTGAACATGGAACTGCTCAAGAGCAATGGTTCGCACGAGGCGTACGTGAACCTGATTGATGGAAAGTCCAGCGTAATCATCGATTCCCGCGACATATCACGGAATGAGTTGAAGTACAGTGAAGAGAAAGGTGTGAATGTCGAGACCCAGCCTATCGCATTGGATGCGATGGCTTTCATCGTACACCCATCCAATAAGGTCAAATCCCTGACCATCGAGCAGATTCAGAAGATATATACCGGTGAAATAACCAACTGGAAACAAGTCGGGGGCGGAGACTTGGAGATCCATCCTTATATGCGTGATGAGGACTCAGGCAGCCAGGAAAAAATGGAAACCTTGATAATGAAGGGGCTCAAGATGCTGGATTGGCCGGAGATGTATCTCAATAATATGCTATCCCCCTTTTTCTCTGTTGAATCTGATCCAAATGGAATCGCATATTCTCCATATTACTTCTGCTCCAGAATGGTCGGTGACCTGCGAAACGTCAAAGTTTTAGGTATCAACGGTGTTTATCCAAATAAAGAAAGCATTCTGGCAGGGAACGCCGGCAAAACAACCGGTGCCTACCCGTTCTCTTCATACATCTATGCCGCTATCCGAGCTGATGAGCCGGAAACATCCTTTGCGCACCAAATTTACGACTTGCTTTGTAACGACACAAAAGCCAAGAACATCATCGACGAAAGCGGTTATATCGCCATCAGGAACTGAGTTGGATAGGCGGATGTTCTAGCTTTCGCTGCTGAGCTTACCATACTTATGTTTTTCGTCGCAAAAAATCATCCATCCAGCTACATACATGGTGCTAAACATCCGTTAGAAATCGTATAAAATTGCTATATTTGAGGGAATTAACTCGAATTATTCCTGTATGTATTGTACGAAATGTGGCGCAAAGCTGCGCGAGGGTGCGAAATTCTGTCATGTCTGTGGAAAACCAGTGGCGGTGGTAAAGGAGGCCCCAAAGGTTCAGGCTGACAAAACGGCTGTCAAAACAGAGATAAAGGAAAAGGCTGTTGATCTGGCGAAGGCCGGAGCCAAGCAGATCCTGGCGGCTCTCAAGGACCGCGACGTCAACGCATCAGCGACTCCGGGCGAGGTCAGCTGCAAGCCCGACGCAGCCCAGAGCGCGTTCATGAAGTTGCTGAAGAAGGGTTTGCTCTGCTTCCTGATATTGGTGGGCTTAAATTTCAGTTCGTATGCCGAGTCTATCTTCCGTGGACTCAAATTCGACGGCAAAGACGATCCTGAGAAAGGTATCACGCTTACGGTGACCGGATTCGATGACACGAACGATGTTCAAATCAACGGGGCATTTCTCAATGGATATGCAAAAAAAGGAAGCGTAATCAATTATCATATAGTATTTGACCCACGGTATTCAAATTCGAATCCAAAGAAATCAGATACTCCTTATAGAGAGGAACTGCTTTTCTATGTTGATGCATGGTCGCGCAAGGCTCAAGCATGGGGAGGCGAAGACAAGTGTAAAATAATAATTGTCGATAAAAAGACCTACACTTCAGAAAATGGGCCCATAGTTGTGGATGGAAGTTTCAATGTGGACGATTATACAACTATCAATGGATATCCCACTACCCAATTTACAATCCATTGCGAGGCTGCTACGAAAGAATACGATAACTTTAAGGCCGCTTTCCCTAAAGATTATTCCGATCCTTTCTCCTCAATCGGCATCTGCTCGTGTGTATGCAATATATATCTGCCCGAAGATCCGGATGCAGTGAGCAGTCAAGGTGCTGAATCTGCTCTTGACACTGATGGCATAGACGGAATCGTGAGCATTGATAGCGAGGCTGACGAAGAGTCTGGAGAGAATGGTTGGGTAGTGCCTGCCGCCGTTGCCGGTGGCCTTGCCGTTGGTGGCCTTGCACTGAGAGGGCGCAGAAAGAAGAAAGCCGCTGCGAAGAAGTCGAAAAACGCATCAAAGGATGAGGACGACGAGGAGAAAGCCACATACGAGATGCGCATACGCAAGGACTTCGGTGATACACTGACTCCGGGAGACGCGGCGCAGAAGGTTTACGCACGTATTGTACGCATACCGAAAGTTGGCTCGGTGGCGACAGACCCTGTTTTAACCTCCAAGATCTCCATAACAGGAGACGACTACCTGAATGTCAGCGGGCAGAGCCTTGCGGGAGACTATATGTCGGCCTCGGTGGAGGCCCCTCAGAGCGGCAGCATCCCTGACGATGCCGTGGTGAACTTCCGCATGGCCGGCGCCGGCGGCTCGTTCACCAACAGGATGCATTTCAAGGTTGCGAAGAGCGAAATCATATTCTTCCAGGAGAATCTCACGCTTCCGGCATGCTCTGATGAGGTCTGGAGGCTGCCGTTCGCGGTCAAAGGAGTATCGAAGGATGCCGCTGTCGAAGCCTGCAGTTCAGTCCTTGACAAGTACGATGTCAAGATTGAACCGGGCGAGAAGGACGGTCTCTTCTACGCCATCATCAAGGAGAAGGCGAAAGACAGGAAAGAGCCTGGCACCTGGGAGCAGCTCAGCCTCGGCATAAAGGTCGCTTCCGGCGCAGCGGAAATATCGGATTCGTTACCGCTCTACCGCTTCCACCTTGGCCTGAAGTTCGCTCCCCACAGCACAATACCATGTTATCTTCAGACTTCCGCAACAGGAAAGATTGAGGTTGCGAAGGCATATGCCCAGCTGGCCTGGTTCGACTGGGATTCCAAGACAAATGACATAGTCACCCTAAGCCCCGTTCCTATGGACTTCAAGATCACCGCAAAAGGCGAGAAGGAACAAGGGTATCTTGAAAAATTAGGCATCTGTTGCCGCGCGACATCAACCACGACAGAAAACGGACGCCAGCTGGAGATATATCCTTGCAAGGGTATTCTTGACGCACCGACGCGCTTCAAGGCGACTGTCAGCATAACGGCAGATTGCGGACAGGGACGCGTGGAGACTGCCAGCAAGGAGGTCCTCATTGCTTCGCAGCCTGTGCGGCAGAATGTCACTTCTGCGATGTATGATGAGGACAAACGCAT
>CALDKD010000046.1 GCA_937898885.1 uncultured Bacteroidales bacterium
TTTATAACACTTTTTTCGGCCTTGGTTCTACTGCTGCAAAGTTGTCTGTTGAAGTAACGAAAGCGGACTATTTGAAATGTAATTTGTTGATAGCTATATATTTATAAACTTTTTAACGAACTATTGATTTACCTACGTGCATTTATAAATAGAAATTATTAATTATGATAAAAGAATTTCTTTACGTTAAAAACGTTGGCGCACTCAAAAATGTAGAAAGGTTTGAGTTGAAGCCTCTAACTGTACTTATAGGCTCCAGCGCGAGCGGTAAAAGTACTTTGATGAAAATTATTGCCCTGATGCGTTATATTTATAAGCGCGTCAACATTAAAGCATATCTCAAGAACTCTAATATTGATGGTGCAATCTTCTATATCCGTTTTCAGGATTTACTGAAAGATGGTATGAAGAGCATAATTGATAATCATTCCGAGATAGAATACACAGTCGTTGTTAATGAGCATAAGTATGTCTTGTCATACAAGAATGGCAAATTGGAGACACCACAATCCATTCCTAATGAGGATTTGGTTTTCTTGAAAGATGCATGGGTTAGTGAGATGCGTAGCGTTATTCCGGTATGGGCTAGCCGTGGGGCTCTGGTAAAAGGTTCAAGTTTTGGTTTTTATTTTGATGAAACTTTCAGCGATTTTGATGAAGCCACCGATACGGTTAAAAACATCGACTTGGATTATTTAGATATGAAGCTGGAAGTAATAAGGGGTGGGAATAATCAGAAGAAGTTTATGGTTTCTCCTAAGAGCAATGCTTATCCTGCTTTTGAATTGAAGTTTGCATCTTCAGGCACGCAGACTACTGCTCCACTGGTAACATTGATGAAATACTTTGCTTCTGAGTTTTCGTTCAAGGAGGCTATGCGTCGTTCCATCATCATGATGCTATTTGAAAAAGATTTGACCGAAAAGTATCATCCGGGTATAGAACTCGCGAATTTACCGAAATATGTTTTCATGCATGCGGAAGAGCCTGAATTGAGTTTGGATCCTCGTTCGCAAAGACGACTAGTAAATACTATCACCAAATATGCATTCCACGAAAAGGATATTAATCGCGAAATGGGTCTAGTTCTAGCTACACATAGTCCATATATTATCAACCATCTCAATGTGTTGCTACGCGCGAGTTATACAGAGAAGGGAAGGAAATTACTTCCATTTGTGATGCCAGAAAATGTGGCGGCATATAAGGTTTCGAATGGAAGTCTGATTAACCTCATGGCAACGGATGAGGAAAGTAATCAGGAGGTTATCAATACTCTTGACCTTTCTGAGATAATGGAAGATATTTACAATGATTATGATGCCCTCTCAGATGATGTAGAAAACAATGAGTGAGTTTAGTGATTTCCTAAAAACCGATTATGCTGGGCATTTCAACGTGGCTTGGGATCCTGCTACGATGAGTCTTCGAATGGAGATTCCTGCATCTGTGTGCTTTGAGATTGCAGATAAGGAACCAATGATAATACAACCCAACGGTAAAGGTATTTCAGTGCTTAGACGAAAAGAAGCCATGATAGAGGTTATAGATATTGAAACTTTTACCGCATTGATACATGGCACAGATAATACGCCTACCAGTTGCGACTTTGCGATTACACCAGTTGCTGAGCCTGATTATATTCTTCTTAATGAGTTGACGAAGACGCGCTCTAGTTATATTCTTCCTTTTATGCAGCCGACAACCGGCATAGAACAAATGGGAAAGCTGGAATTTGCAAAGATGCAATTAACAGAAACTATTAATCGATTGTATGAAGTTTCAAGCTTCTGCGATAAATATCCGTCACGTGTGGCCTTGTTCTCATGTAGGCTTAGCGATAAGTTTGGGAAAGGAATTATGGCACGATCAGCAAAAGCATTTAATCAATCTATATATCGTCTTCAGCACATGAAACTGCACGAGTCACTTCCTCATGGTTTTACTTTTGAAATGAGAGTGTATGATGCAGAGTATTATTTACCTTAAAATGAATTCCACGTATATACCTAAAGGGCTATTGAATCATACAGAAGCGATGGTTTTTATTATGTAAACAGTTATAGGGGTATTTCGCCAAATACAAACAAACCGCTCATTAGAAATCCTCAGAAATCAGAATTTGTTTGAATAAAATTCTGTTAAAACACATAACTAATTGACAGTCAATAACGCAACCTATCTTCAACGAGGAGGAGTACTAACCTTATAGAGATAAATTAAGATAGATAAAAGGCGGTCGTGGCGGCTGCCTTTTTTATACTTTATTTGTAGAATATTAAAAAGGCTTCATGACCGCGATTATAGGGTGTTGCGTGTAAAGCTACATATTCCGGAGCATAGTCGGCCAGTGAATCCAGCCTGAAAAGGCCCAAAATGATGCTCGTCCACCTATTAAAAACAGGTAAAAATGAGCAGAAACCACTTGAAACCGCCGGCGAAGCCCTCTTTTTCCGGAGCATTGTCGGCCACTCTGATGTCAAATCGCCTACCTTCGCCTCAAACACAAACACAACAGGCGAAGGCATATGGCAGGAACAATCATTGACATGAGCAGAATCAAGCAGATCCTCCAGCTGAGGAGGGACGGAGTATCAAACAGGCAGATTGCCAGGGAGCTCGGCATCAGCCGTGACAAGACGAACGAGTACATCAGGATGGCCGAGACGGACTCTCTTGGCAAAGACGGCCTGCTGAGACTTGATGACCCGGTCCTTGAGAGGCGGTTCCATCCGGGCAATCCGGCCTACTCGGACGAGCGTATGGACACGTTCCTGAGGCTTCTTCCCGACTTCGTGGAGCAGTTGTCGCACAGACACGTCACCAGACAGCTCGTGTGGGAGGAATACAGGCGCGAGCACCCCGACGGCTACGGCAAGTCGCAGTTCTACTACCATCTCGCCCAGAACCTGAGGGCGCAGAAGTCACCGACATCGGTACTCCAGCACGAGCCTGGCAAGGAACTCTTCGTGGACTTCGCCGGAGACACGCTCAGCTACGTTGACACGCAGACAGGCGAGATTGTCAGAGTCCAGACCTTCGTGAGCACCATGGCGTGTACGGACTACACGTTTGCCCTGTGCGTGCCCTCACAGAAGACCGAGGACTTCCTGTATGCCCTGGCCAAAGCGCTGGAGTTCTACGGCGGGGTTCCCAGGATAGTCGTCCCGGACAACCTTAAGGCTGCGGTAATAAGGTCGGACAGGTATGAGCCGGTACTCAGCAAGGCCATGGACGATATGGGCAACCACTACGGCTTCGTCACCATACCGTGCCAGCCCGTCAGTCCCAAGCAGAAGGCCAAGGTGGAGAACCAGGTGCGGATCATATACCACAGGATATACGTGCGTCTGAGGAACCGCCAGTTCTTCTCCCTGGAGGAGCTCAACGCAGCTGTAGCCTGGTTCCTTGCGTGCCACAACCAGACGCGCATGCAGCAGCGGCCATACACGCGCGAGGAGCACTTCCACGCCGTGGAGAGGCCCGAGCTGCGACCGCTGCCTGACACTCCCTATCAGATGAGACGCTACGCCGAGGTCACGGTACAGCAGAACGGACACGTCTATCTGAGCTGTGACAGGCACTACTACTCCGTCCCATACACCCTCATAGGCAGCAGGGCCAGGGTCATCTTCACGTCATCGCTGGTGAAGGTATATGTCAGAGGCGAACTGCTGGAAGACACTGGGCGAGACACACAGGACGGACAAACTGTCACTTACGGACGGGCTTGAGCTGCTGCTTCAGAGCGAGCTTGACAGCCGCCGCAACAACAGGATAGACAGGCTCATCAGGAATGCGGGCTTCAAGCAGCAGGCCAGCATCGAGGAGCTGGAGACCAGCGACGCGCGCGGCATACCGGCGGGCGCAATCACGCAGCTGGCGACCGGCGAGTATCTGAAGAACGGAGCCACAATCGTAATCAGCGGGCCTACGGGCACAGGCAAGTCATTCTTAGCCTGCGCTCTCGGCGAGCGTGCCTGCAGGCTCGGATACAAGGTCAGGTATTACACTGTAAGCAGGCTGATGGACGAGCTGAGACTGGCACGCCTTGAGGGACACGAGCTCAAGTTCTTTGAGAGGATGGAGCATCTGGACCTGCTCATCATCGATGACTTCGGGATGAAACGGCTGGAAGGCCAGCAGCAGAACGACTTCGAGCAGATTGTTGACGACAGGTATCACAAGAAGTCGCTGATACTCTCCAGCCAGCTGGCCATAGCGGACTGGTACGGCATCTTCAGCAACGAGATGCTGGCAGAGGCCTGTCTGGACAGGATTGTACACAAATCACTGCGCTTTGAGCTAAAAGGTGACAGCATGAGAAAGAAATATTGATATTTTTGCAACACTAACTCAGGTGGCCGAGTATCACCGGAATCGGTGGCCGACTATCGGCCGGAATAAGCATTATAATCAATCGGATGAACAAAGAGGATTTGTTTATCCGATTGTTATTTTTGCCTTTTTTAAACTGGATTTGAATGCAAAATGCGCTAAAAATCGCTGAAATAGCACTGAAACACGAGTTCGTTTGTATAAAATTCAGAATGTTTGTGCATCCTCGTGGATAACACGGGATAACAAGAGAGGTTATACAAGACAAACTAAGGTTGATAATATCGGAATATAAGACCTAATTTCTATTGGTATATCGGAATTAACGACCATAAATTTGCTCATATATCGGAATTGGATTATCTTTGCAGCCATATTAGGATCGATTATGGTAAGTGAAAAGATAATATTGCAAGTCCTTGCGGAGCAACGGGATGAAATAAGGAACTATCAGTCCGGCAAACTGGTGTCCCGTAGGGAAGAGTCTTATTTCGAGTGGGACAGTAATCTCGCCCAGGTAGTCATCGGTGTCAGACGCAGTGGCAAATCCACGTTGTGTCATAAAGTCCTTCAGGACCGTGGCGTGAGATACGCTTATGTCAACTTGGACGATGATCGCTTGGCTGATATCAAGACAGAAGACCTGAACACAGTACTATCCTGTGTGTACCAGTTGTATGGGACAGATGTGCCCTATCTCTTCCTTGATGAAATCCAGGATGTGGATGGCTGGTATCTCTTTGTGAACCGATTACTGCGTAGTGATCTGAAAGTCTTTGTGACCGGCAGTAATGCAAAGCTTCTCAGCGGTGAGTTGGCTACGCATTTGACTGGACGTTACAATGAGATCCGTCTGTTCCCGTTCTCGTTTTCAGAGTATTGCTCGTTCCATCATGTTGACACATCGGGACTGAGCACAAAAGCGGATGCAGAGAGGAAGGCCGCTTTTTACAGTTACATAAACAATGGCGGATTCCCGGAGATGCAGAACCTTCGCAACAAGCGCGGGTACGTCGAGGGGTTGATCGAGGCAATCCTGCAAAAGGATATCCAGAAGAGATTCAAGATACGCAATGTTGAAGCTCTGAGAAAGATAGCGCACCATGTCATAGACAACTCGTGCCAGGAGGTGAATTTCGATGAACTCTCAAAGTTGTTCAATCTGTCTGATAAGACAATACAGAAATACCTCACTTATCTGCAGCAGGCTTTCCTTGTACAGGTACTGAATAAGCACTCCTTCAAGAGCATGGAAAGAATCAGGAATACGAAATCATACATAGTTGATCCTGGCCTGCAGAACAACCGTGAGAATTCCATGGCGGCTGAGAATATCGGCTGGCGGCTGGAGAATGTTGTGTACATAGAACTTTTGCGAAAGTGTGCCAACGCGTTCTTGGATGTTTACTACTACAAACCGGGACCTAAAGACAAGGAGGTGGATTTTGTCGTCTGCGAGAGAAGCCGTGCGCTGGAACTTGTACAAGTTGCCTACGATATAGATTCTCCCAAGACTTACAAGCGTGAGACTTCCGCACTCATCGCAGCCTCTGACACTCTTCAGTGCAGCAATCTAACTCTGGTCGCTTTCGCAGAGACAAGGGACGTGGAAATAGAAGGGAAAGTTATTCACATCAAGTCGGCGCTGGATTGGCTGTTGACGGAGAAGGATAATAGTTGATTATGAAGTACTCGCAATGTCTGAGCTGTTTGGCGTACAAGTGCCCAGTGATACAAACAAACCGCTCATTTGAAAACCTCAGAGATCAGAATTTGTTTGTATAAAATTCAGTCAAAATCACTTAACTAATTGACAATCAATATTGCAATCTATCTTCAACTAGGAGGAGTACTAACCTTATAGAGATAAATTAAGATAGATAAAAGGCGGTCGTGGCGGCTGCCTTTTTTATACTTTATTTGTAGAATATTAAAAAGGCTTCATGACCGCGATTATAGGGTGTTGCGTGTAAAGCCGCAGTCAGGTGCATACTGATATCGTTATTGCAAGTTTTCTGTTCAAAAAGTCAATGATCGCTTTGTCCGTAAGGGCAGGTGAGCTGGTGTGCTTCTTTCCTTCTGACATTGCAAAGATATGCCTATGTATCCGGGTGGAAAAGCAAAATGCCAAAA
>CALDKD010000047.1 GCA_937898885.1 uncultured Bacteroidales bacterium
AGATGTCTCATTGGGTATTTGCCGTATGTACACCGGAACCAAGCAGTAAAAACCCTGAAAACATAATGATTTAAGGTTTTAAGGTTATAGGTTTCCGGATTCTGAAAAGCAATTTCGGTGCTGCAATCATAAGATAACTATCCCACACAAGCCCGCATACCATATGTTGTGGCGTTTGAGCTTAAAGCACTGTGAATGATTCTTCAACAATGACGCTTCCTGCCTAATCAATCGGTCTGTCCCAACTGATCAGGCTTCTGTCAATTCCAATATACTTAGGCCCTCCTATCAGACCTTTGATAGCATAGTATTTGTCAACGATATCAGAGCTTATCTCCTTTATGAAGGCTCCCCTGGCACGCGAGCACTTCTCGTTGATGGAGTTGTCACAAGGGTCAGTCACACGATTGATGCTGTCCTCAATAGCAGAAGACAAGCGTTTACCTCCCGTTATCACATTATAGATATGACGTAAGCCACTACGGTAATCCGATAGATATTTGAAACGAATGCCTTCCGGATGCCTCAAAAAGAGAAAATACACAGCTTTGGGCAGCGGTTCCATCACAATCTCACGATTATCATAGTCAGTCAGGAATATACGATACTGACCGTCAATATGCATACGGCTGGCCGGTATCTCATTCAAGCCTACCAATTTGAGGATGGCATCGCGCGTCATACCGGTTAGCTCAAGTTTTTTGACAAGTTCCTTTATCTCGTCCGCTATCTTGTATGCCTCTGTAGAGAAATACAAATCAGCTTTTCCGTCATTCGGTATACCTGAAATAGATGCAATTGTTGACTGTCTGGTATTGGAAGGACTCATCAGTTTCTTCCAAGCCTTCGGAATATCAACTTTTTTGTGCCCAAAGAACAGTTCAGGTTTAAGTATTGCGATTAATTCTCTTTTAAGACATTCAAGATTGTCAGACTCAATACGGTGAACGAAATAACCGTCATGTGGAAAATTGTATGAAGAAAACACCAGATAAGCCCCAGGCGCTCTCATCTTAAAGAACTTGCTTAATTCTGGAATATTAAACACATCACGGCCTTTATATTCCAGATAATCCACATTCGGAACATAATATCGCAAATAAGTTTCCAGATTCTCGTCCAAGAACCTATTCTCATCAGGAATACTGAACAGCACATACTGACATTTTTCAAACTGCCTATGAATACCAACATTGTATTCTGCAAACAATCTAGTACTGGCCGTATCACCGACAGGCACATATAACACGCAGTTTCTTTCGCGGGAGAAACCTTTTATCCTTTTATCGATCTTGACTTCCTTAAGATTAAGTTCAAAATCGTAACCACTAAAGAACTCTCCTACTGTCATATTGAAAATGATAACAGGTTAATTACTATCGCCATCGTCTTTCTTATTAATCTCATTGTCTTTTTCCTTTGCCTCAGCTGAGACAATCAGAGTAACCCCCAATGCGGCACAAAACGCGCCACCTATCAGACTATGGCCAGCCAACAATGCGCCAAGTAAAGACAGACCACCTATTGACAAAAATATCCAACCAGCTTTTTTCATAACTTACTCATCAATTTTCTTGGAACACAATACAGCTATCAACCCTACAATACAATTCAAAAAAGAAATTGCAAATGCCAGCCAGAAACCTATTTTACGCTTCCGTCCAAGAAGCCCCACTCCAATTGCCAATACTACAGCAATAATCAAAAGTACAATTCTCTCCTCATCCATAATACACTTTTTGTTATTTTTCTCACAAATTTACCAAAGGCAGACAACTCAGCAATCACTCCGCAAGGCTTGCGATACTACACGGACATTGCATATGAATGACTTATAACGCGACCATTCACCGGTACGTTCAGCCCGTTCTTTTGCCAGTTTCGCCACGAAAACGCTATCCGTTGTCCTTGCATCCATCATTGACGCGACCAGTGGGTTATCTTTCATATCACCAAGTCCGGTCTTGCCGACATTATTCAATATGATGTGGCGAGCCAGGATGTGATACTTATCATAATATGGATTCTCAGCAATAAGCCGGCAAAGTGGCTTCAAATCAAAGCTACCATACAACTTGTCGCTCAGTAAAGCCTGCCTGTACTTCAACTTCCTGTATGTAGTTGAATCCATACCGTTATCTTCGGCCTCCTTCCGTGCCCCATCCATCCTCTCATATAAAGACTGAACTTCATTCCACAGTCCTTTCTGTTCCACACATCTGGCTTTCAGATAAACAGCATTGAAATTGTCCCCCTGTGTACCAACTATATTCCTCAAAAGCCTCAACGACTCATCCGTGCGGCCAGAATAAAACAAACCAATAGCATTCAGTACAATACTATACTTATCCTTATTCGGAAGCTTTTTCCACGGATGCCCCATAAGACACTCATCGTCTGCCAACCACGACAAGGAACGGTTCATCCAGTCATACGCACACATCGTATCGCCAGCCTCAGCCTTGGCACAAGCCATATCGTACAGTCTCACAGCCGCCCCGTCATAGTCGTTACGTTTCTGGTACTCGCTCAACGCCTCACCCACCGTCAACTCATTTTCTATTATTCTTGCATCGTTGAATGTCGTTGCAAACTCCAGCACATTATCAGACACCCTGACAGACTTAAATGTGACAGGTTTCAGCAAAATAAGCCCTTCCAAAGACCTACAACGGCTTAGTGCCACGTATGCCATACCATCGGCAAAAGCAAACCTGCCGAAATCAATCTTAACCTTGTCAAAAGTCAGCGACTGACTTTTGTGTATTGTTATTGCCCAGGCTAGCCGGAGCGGGAATTGTGTCACGCTACCAACAACAACCCTTTCATATTTCTCTGTATCAGGATTATAACTGTACTGAAAGCAATCCCAGGTAGTTCTTTCAACTGAATACTGCTCACCATCTTTCAATTTAACCGTAATATTGTCTTCCGAGATATCGGTTATCCTTCCAATGGTGCCATTCACCCAGCGATGCCCTTCGCTGTCATTCTTAGTAAACATAACCTGAGCATCCTTTTTCAATGCGAGATGTTCTGCCACACCGTCAAAGTTTCTCACCATACCGGTAATAATAGCATCATACAGGAATGTCTTACCGCCAAGCTCATCAAGTTGTGTCTTGTTGATAAGGTCCGCATCTTTATTGTACGATGTCAAAGTAAGCGTCAGGTCATCGTCTAAATATGCGTCATTCTCAACCCTGCTGTTTATGATGTCCAGATCGTGACTCGTCACCCGCCCCATACGGAACCGGTCAAGTATGCCAATGTATTCCGGATCTGTCTGTCGATACACTTTTTCCAACTCAATCTTAGGCAAAGTCAAATTTGCAAAAGCCTTTGCGTTGTAAAAGTAAAAGCTTCGGGTACCATATATAGAATACAAGTAGTCTGCCGCATCATTCTTAGCTACCGGTGGCAACTGAAACAAATCGCCGACGAAGACCATCTGTACTCCACCGAAAGGTTCCGATGTCTTACGCCACCTGCGCAATGAGCGGTCTATGGCATCAATGATGTCACAGCGCACCATAGACACCTCATCTATTATTATGGTATCCAGTTTCCTTATAATACAAATGCTCTCTGTATTTACATCACTGACACTTGCGGGCCCTTGCACGCCAAAGTCAAAGCCGAAAAACGAATGTATGGTAACACCATCAACATTAATCGCGGCAATACCAGTAGGAGCCAGAACAACGAAGCGCTTATCCACATTCTCTACAACAGCTTTCAGAAAAGTTGTCTTACCGGTACCAGCCCTTCCCGTCAAGAAGAAACTCTGGTTGGTATCGGCTATCATCCGATAGGCATTCTGTAACTCTGTGTTGCTCTCATCAAAAAAAGGAAGGCTCATATCCAGCATCGTTTTCGGTTAACGACGCAAAGGTATGAGCCCTATGCGAAGTGTATTTGCGCGAATTTGGCAAAGATTATTTCTCGTCTACTGCTTCATATTGAGCATAATATGGATACATACTTTTAGTTGCTGACGTATTTGACTTTACTTTGGACAATTTTACTTTTGTCCCTTTTAATCTTTCTGCATTTTTATGAATTAGACATTTCTCACAATGTACATTACCTTCGTCATCAACTTCAACCTCGGATATTTTATCTTCATATCGTGATATATGATTATCAATATTGCTATGTAACTTCCACTCTTTGTATATATCCTGCATTATTTTTTTTCGCTTTGATATCGCTTCTTCCGATTTATCTTCGTTTGATAACCAATATAGGAAACTAAGTAATGAATACACCACACTTTTCACCAGATATATCGCTCGTCCATTTTTTACATCATCTTTTGCAGGCAAATTATGCCCACCTTCATAGCCAACACATACGCCAGTGTAGATATTTTGCTGAATATATTGTGGTACCAGTTTTTTATCTCTAACCTGTCTGGAGCCAAGGAACGCAGCGCTATTAGTGAAAGTAATTCCATTGTTCAATTCTTCAGGCAAAAAGCCTATTTTTACTAACATACTTCTAATACGCTCATATATCGTTGAAACGTCACGCAGTACACTATCATCGTTATATTTATCTTCTTCTATCGAACGTATTACCTCAAGAAGACTGTTCCCTATTTTATCCTTTTCTTCTTCAATAAAATCGTCGACCTTGAAAACCATATCATATTTCAGACGTATTTGGGTATCTAGTCTTTTATCAGCCTCAATCTTTATTCGGTTAAATAGTTCTACTCTCTCTTTCGGCTTTTGATAATAGTTTTTATCATCCCATATGCGTTTATGAGACTCTATTAGATCATTGATATATTCGTATCCCTTTTCTGTTCCGGAAGGTCCTCCGGTATATACGAACCATGGCACGAAATGTTCTTTATTATTACATAACTCATCAACTTTTTTTAAATTATCCCTGAAGCTATCATAGTTCCTTGCATCATTGGGTTTTGTTTTACAATATACATCAAGAATAACAGCATCAAACTCCGCGGCATGATCTTTTAGGCAATCAATACCTTCTTCGTAACAAAACACTTGTTCTAAGTCTATTTTATATATTATCGCAGCCTCTTCTTGAAGTTCTTCTGTCTTTTCATCATCAATCCATAAAACTCTATACATCATCTTCATTTTTAATATTCGTAATTGGAAACATCAACTCATATTCAACATAAAAGCCATCAATAGGATTTTTGTATTGATTAATCTTGACACTACCCTTATAGTGCTCGGTTATTTCTTTTATTTGATAACCGCCCAATCCTGTTCCAGATGTAGTTTCACCCCATTGAAAGACTTTTTCTTCCGTCATACCACTTGCTAAAGGACAACCATTATTTGCTATTTTGATTGACAACATACTAGTTCCATTTACAATTTTGGTTTCTGTTGCAAAGCGAATTATATTATTTTTTCTTGAAACATCTGCAAAACCGTGCTTCACAGCGTTACCAACAATATTCTCAAAAATCGTCAACAGCAATCGTCTTGAAATACATATCTGATGGTGTATGATATTACTGTTTCCGTAGCCATCCCTGACCTGTTCCTGTTCAAACTCAGTATCGAACTCGAATATATCGTGCACGGCATTATCAATGTATTCTTGAATAATTGGCTCAATCCATTCTGGCGAGGGTTCATCATACTCCGTATCATCCAACAATAATTGAACGAGCTCTTGTATCTCTTCCAAATATTTTTTCAGCTTATCAAAACGTGCTCTTACCGTGTCATTAGTCGTAGGAGAAATGATCATTTCAGAATTCAACCACCCTTTTTGTTTTTCCATCGTAGATATCAGTACTGAAAAACCTGGTAATAAATGATTTAGTTTCTGCGACAAAGCATGTTTCCTAAGCCTCATTTCCTTCTTAAAGTTTTCATACTTTTGTTTATACTCATTCTCCAACTCGGCAACATATCTACTGCTGTTCTCAGTTATTCTAAGCTCCACATCTTCTTTATAACTTTTAAGCTGCTCTTCAATAGTTTCAGGTACCACAACAACTATCTTCAATATATCTTGAACACTGATATACTGATTTGATGAACCTTTCAATTTCGCTGCATATTGTTGCTTAACGTATGGTTTGTTCAATTCCGCCAACAAATAATCCAGGTTTACATCATTATGGATGAAAAATGCGCAAGTGTCGCGATTAATGCCAATAATCTGATCATTACAATAGGGGACATAATACGATGGGCGCATATTACCAGAGCGCTGCAATAGTAAACATTCTTTATTGATAATTCTATCAGGAACACCATTTTTTAATTCATATGGATATATTTTGCCATCAACTGTTCTAGATGCGACATTAACTACCAACCCATTAATACCATTTGATTTAACACCCTCATAAACATCTACCAAATCACGAATCTGTTTTTTGCGTCCTTCCGGTAATTCAGAAATAGAATTAATGTAGATAGTTGGATTTAAATCAAACCCATTTTTCTCGATATCCGAATACTTAACAGAACAAACAGTTGACAAGTTTTCATTTTCTATCGCATTATATAAATCATCACATCGAAGAACATTAACCGTTGAAGTCTCATCATAATATGTTGCCCCATCAACCATAGTGATAAGTTTGTCCTGAGGTCTATCTTTACAGAACACAAGAATCGCCCTAGAATAGTGATAATTCTTGTAGTTATAAAGACGTTTTGGTAAAAGTATTACCATATCAAGATATTCAAGAATATCTCTTTTTTTTCTTAAGTCAAAAGCATAAGCATATTCATCATATGCATCATCAAAATCAAAAAATGATCCAAATCCACGAAATTTATCTTCACGATCACAAAAGCCTTTAAGCATTTCGATATTACACTCCATGATTAGCTCCCCTTTGGGTTCAAGATAATCAAAGGCCTTTAAAAGAATATATTTTTCAATACTTTCATAACAAGGCGGTTCATAATCGTATTTACTAACATCAACAAAAGAACCTATTCTAGGCATTGCAAAAATTAATGAAGGCTTGATTCTAGGCCAATCTTTGATAACAGACTTTTTCTCAATATTTTCTGGCGAAAAGCCCTTTGATACAAGCCTAAGCACACCAACAGCCCAATAATTTTTCTGCCCCTCGTACCCGTAAAACCGACCATCAGGAATACGATTTTTAACAAATGACGCACATGTCTGAGCTGTTGGTGAAAAAACAAAGCCACAATGATCGTCATATTTTGCTATCTTACTTATAAATGACACCACCTCCTTTGGTTGGATACTAGACGATTCGACATGTTTTTTGTCACCACGTTTCCCCTGCTGAATTCTCATTGACTGATCATCATACAAATCCCAAAACTCATCATCATCAAATTCGTCGTAATCAACTTGGATAAGTAAACTTGCTACATCACAAAGAACAATCGGTTCAATATCATAATATTTCTCACATTCTATTATATCTGATAGAAGAATTTCGACAGCTTCTTTTGCACATTCTTCTTTCTGAACGTCAAAACAAATAGAAATCGATGAAACGCCACTATTCCGATATTGTACAAAAGATGAATCAAGTGATTTTGTATTGGAATCAATATACAGTCTTTCAATTTCGTTTTCAATATCATCTGGAGCATTCTCAATAATATGCAACATATGGTTTTTGCTGAGATACATTAGTAGCAAAAAGCCAAAAGAATCCTTATAACTAGCATAAAAACGATTCGCTGCTTCAATGACAAATGTCTTGTTATCCATATTCATTCTTTATTTTCCGCTGCAAAGATAATATCCATATACGAAAGCAATTTTCGCATTGCAGAATTATTACTTAAGGTCATAGCAATTCATTTGCTGTCTAAGACATTGCTTGATTCTATCAACAAAAGACATAGGTGATAATACTGTCAACTTATATCCAAAGCTACATAATAGTCTTGGCAACTCGTAATCATCGATAACACATTTTATCGTGTAGAAAACACAATCTGAAAACTGCGGGTATGTTTTCTGATATTCAGCCTGACTTGCCGCATTAAGTTTTATCTGACTGTTATGAATTGGCTTGGTATCTATATAAGGGGTAGTATCTTGTGTTACACAGAACAATACTTCTTCCGGTTCACGGCCAGCAATATATGTAATACCGGCAATATCCATAAAACGCTCTTCAATATCCTCAATCGGGCATTCCTTATATGGGATTCCAGAAGCATCGGTAAATTCTTCAATTCTATCTATTGGAAGATTCATCAGAAAATCCGGACGGTAAGGATGTGCGTTATCGCCAACCGGATTACATATCAAATACCAGCGGTCATTGTACTGACGCAGTTGATATGGATATACAACCAATTTTGATACTTTGCTTGAGGTGAATTTGCGATATTTCAGTTTTATCACCCTACGATTGTATATGGCAGAATAGAACCATCCAAGATACTGTTGGTTTTTGTAATCAGGATTGTTACTGAAATGTAAAATCTGGCGATCATCTTGATTGGCGGGAACGTCAGAATGTGATCCATTCAACTTCTTCTGTAGATCATCCAAATAGTTGAAGTTTTCCAAACCAGATAATTTGCCAAGGGTATTGAGAATCTCGCGTAGGAACTGTTTCTCTTCATTGGAAATCTTTTTGGAAAATATGGATTGGGTCTGATCCTCATATCTGACTATTCGCCTGCCATCAATTGTAATACGTTCAATAGCAATACCAAATATTTCCTCTATATCGTTAATGTCATTCTGTATGGTCTTGAGTGATACTTTATCATAACCATTATCAGACAAACGGTCATTACACTCGGCACACATCTCGGCACAGGTATAGTACCATTGTCTGTTTGACAGCATCTCATCCAAAATGACATATCTTATTACTGCATTTTTATTTGCCGGCATACTCGTAATATCTATTCAATTGCGTAAATATAGTACATAATATGAATACTTTACCTGAATTGGTAGTATTATGTTTAAATTCAAAGATTCTATTTGAACCAACCATTTTTCACACATCGACTAGCATCCATATCTGGCGTGACTTCGTCATTTCCAAGTTCATTTCCTGCTATATTACAATAATACTTTCCATCCCTCATAATTTTATTATGACAATGAGCACACATAATAAGCAGTCCGGGCATTTCGTTTACATTATCCATATTTATTATGTTTATTGTTTTGATTTATTATTTATTACATAACTGTGCAATGATAATGGTATCAATTCATTTGTCAAGTACAATCCTGTAGATTAACAATTATTTAACTTTTGACTAAGGTTTTCTCAATCAAATTCAGTCTATCTGTATTTGGTAAGTTGTATGCTTCCATATAGACTTTTTAGCATTTAAAAAGCATCTGAGAACGAAGCATACCAATAATCTACCTCGCATTTTTATATTCTGCCATCAGTAACCTATACTCCGGATTTCCACGCAATGGCGCCAGATTGGTGTCGTTTTCAATAGTTGCAAAGGAGCGGAATCCGTGCTGAAGAGTCTCGCGCAATGATACTAAGGCTTCATTTGTACGCCCCATGCGGCATAGCAGACAGGTACGGTCAAAGTAGCTGTAAACATCTTGAGGATATTCTTTTATAATGGAGTCAATACTCTCAATTGCCTTATCCCAGCTACCAAGCCCCAATAATGCGTATGGGGTCCACTTAGTTTCGCCGGTTTTCTCTTCTATCTCCAAAGTAGTAATGAAATTATCTTCAGCAGCACGTTTGTTACCGTTTTCCAGGTAGCAGAATCCACTGAGCACGTACAAACCGGCATCTTGTTCAGGGAACAGACTTATGCCCCTTTTGTAGTATTCAAATGCAAGGTCACACTGCCCCATCCTCTCGTAACAGAGACCTATATATCTATATACGTCTGGTGTAGCCCAGCCTGACTCCGCATGGCTTGAGAAATCAGCGATGGCTTTCCGGTATTCACCCGCATTGATGTAAATATCGCCTCTCCTACCTGTCAGCTCTGGGTCTGGTGTCAGTTCTATTGCCGTATTTATCTCACGTATGGCGTCATCATTCCAGCCCATCAGACTATAACAATTAGCTAAAAGACCGTGCAGGATGCCATTGTCCGGCTCAACCTCCAACATTTGCAGATAGGTGTCAAGTGCTTTGTCATAGAAACCGTTGTATTCATACATTCTGACAAGCAGCACCAGCCAGACACCACACTCCTCCAGTTCTTCTATCTTCTGGTTGATTTTGTCTATGGAGTATTCATAACTGCCGCTTGCAATTCTGGTAACAGCTCTCAAATCCACTTCATCGGTATCAGACATCTCAACATATCTGAACGCATCATCAGCAGCCTGCCTCATCATTCCTTGTTTGTAGAATAATTGCATACGTATGCGATATACGTCAGCATAATAACGAGAGGCAATAGCCGCCTTGTTTGCCCACTCCAGACCCGTGTCAATGTATCCACGCTCCAGACAATTGCGTGCAAGTCCGAGCATAGCCGACGCATCTTCGGAATCATCACTCAACATCTCACGATAAACATTATCCGACTCATCCATACGGTCTGCGTTATACAGGAGTTGAGCCAGTTGGAACCTGAGACTCTGCAAACAGTCAGGATTGTCATGAACTGCCAGTCTCACAGCCTTAGCGCATTCATCAATAGCACCATTCAAATCTCCCTGCTCTGTCAGAATGAAGCTTTTCAGTCTGTGAATAGTTGACTCATATGTTAGGCTATTCTTATTAATATGTTGAATCACCCTATCTATTTCCGTCAATGCCTCCTGGTTTCTATCCATATACCAGTACGCCTTAGCTCGTACGAATCTACAATCTTGGTTATCGGGATATTCTTTCAATAAGCTATCCAAAATAACTATTGCCGAGTCCGGATCATGTTTCTCCTTTAAGAATATCAAGGCATCATCCAGTCTTGACTTGTACGGATATTCAACCACACGCTCTTTACAAGCGGTCATCAATACGGAAACACACACCAACGTAGTTAATCCAATTGCTTTTACTGAGTTCTTCATATTTTCTGTTTTTACGAATACAAAAGTAACGGGGATATAAGAAATCACATCATTTCCGCAAGGCTTGCGGAATACCAGAATTTACGATTGGAATACGCGATATGCACCAATCGTTCTGTGTGTTGGAATTTTTCCAGCACATAAATCAGAAATTTCTGCCTCTGATCTCACTGATTATTCACCTCACAGCCACCTTTGCAAACAGCCGTAACCTTGCCCCAATTTGGGCGTGGCCACACGGCTTTTGCGTTGAGGCCTCAAATGCGTTCGTTTGTGGCCTCAACCGAACTCATTTGAGGCCTCGTCGCAAAACGGCCTTCTGAGGGCTGTTTTTCCACCAAAACAGACCATAGACAACAACTTGAGGAAACGAGTGTCTGGACCACAACATATGCTTGCTCCCCCACCCGGCATTTGTCAGAACAATTTACCGTCTTTCACAAGAAAAGCCTGAGGATTGCCGAAGAAGAATTATATGCTCTGTACTTGGTATGCGGAATGAAAAGCAACTCTTATCAACCTTGTTGGTAATACTGACAGCAAAAATCTGATGCCGGCAATTCCGGAGTTGCTTTGACAGTGAAGAGGGCGGACAAAGCTGGCGTGCTATTTAGCAAATCATACCCATAAATTAGGACAGCCCCCGTCAGACAACAGCATCAGTTACGTATGTAGCAGTAGAAAACCCTGCAAACATAATGATTTAATGATTTAAGGTTTTAAGGTCTTTCACTTGACTGTTATATAATCAATCCATTAACAGCCGTTCTATATGATTCCGTACTCTTGCCATCAGCTATGGCAATTGTCTTTCCTTGTTCATACTCCGCAATACCACGGGCTATCTTAGCCTGAAGTACTTCTGAATTGATGATGGTATCGTCATCGCCAACTGGAACAAGTTTATAGCTCTATCAGGAAGGCAAGACAGTAAGTTGGTAAGGTGGTAAGGTAGTAAGGT
>CALDKD010000048.1 GCA_937898885.1 uncultured Bacteroidales bacterium
GGCCGGAATGAGATATAAAAACGTAATTTTGATGAGCCGGATGCAGAAAACGGATAGGACCAGTCGCTGCTTCGCTCAAATTGGAAACATTAAACGACAGTCCCTATATTAGATGCTATAATGTTACATCCAAGTTTGAATGAATTCCATTTGTAGCAGTGAAGAACTACACACGTTGACAGTTTCTATGCATCGTTTCTTGTGAAAACAGTCCATGATGACCGAAAAACGACCAAAATGCAACTTGTATTGCAAACTTCATTGTAAAATATTTGCAAATCTGAAAAATGTTTGTATACGTGCGCTAAATTTTGTAGTTTTGCATCGGAAAGTTGTAAATTAGGCATGTCCTGTATGCCTTTTAACTGATAAAGATAGTCATGATTATATATCACGGTTCGGCAGACAAAATAGCAAGTCCCGTTTTTGGACAGGGTAAGCCATATAATGATTATGGCTTAGGATTCTATTGTACTGAGAATTTGGAACTTGCCAAAGAATGGGCATGCGCCGTGGGTAAGGATGGGTTTGCTAACAAGTATGAATTGAACACAGATGGGCTATCTATCCTTTACTTGAATGACAAACAATATCATATACTGAACTGGCTGTCTATATTATTGGAAAACCGTTCTTTCAACATCTCCGAGGGTATATCAAGCCGTGCCAAACAATATATTCTTGAGCATTTCCTGCCAGACTATAAGAAATACGATGTGATTATTGGTTACCGTGCTGATGACTCATATTTTTCGTACGCAAGTGATTTCGTGGAAAACGCATTGTCATTGGAGGACCTAAGTACAGCCATGAAACTTGGCAAGCTTGGTGAGCAGGTGGTGCTTATGACGAAGAAGGCTTTTGATTCGTTGACTTTTATGGAGGCTATACCTGCATCGGGAGAGGAATATTTCCAGAAATATAAGGAACGTGATTCCAAAGCTCGTTCTGAGTACCGAGACCTGAAGAAGGAATCGAATCCTGAGGAAGGAACATACGTAATGGATATAATCCGTCAAAAATGGGAGAATAATGATGCGCGCTTATATTGAACCTTATCTAAAGGATGTGATGCAGAATCTGGGCGTAATGTCACATTTTTGTATCAATGAATACGGATTGAGCCCGGAGAAGTTCTCTGCACTCTTTTCGAAGAGTCATGTGGCAGAACAAATCTCGAACGGCAATCCTCGTTTCCTCACTGGCATGTCTGGCAAGGAAATGGCGGACATGATTATGGAAGTGTCAAATGAAAAAGCCCATAGAACTGCCGAAACTGACATCTATCAGATTTCTCCTGAATATTGGGCAGGCTGGGTGATGGCATACTACCAGTGGTACACGGCCAAAAGCTTTGCACAGATGTATGCTGATGGGCAGACCTATGAAAGGGTACTCATGATGTACCACCCTTTGCATGAGGCCGACCTTGCAAAGGTCGTGGAAGTTATGGAATCCTGAGCTCTTCCTATGCATCATTTTATCCGTGCTTGCACACGAAATCACCTCCGAGGTCAAAATATCAGTCTTTGACGAAGCGCTTGCGCTTAAAATGACGGTAGGGGGGTTAGGTTGGGAGCCTAATCCCAACCTTGACTACAGTCAGGTTGAAGGCGACTTCACAAGTTCCGTGCCGATTAGGGCTAAACAGAGGAGCAAGCTCGCGTTGTTTCCCTTATATAGTGTAGTAGAGGTCATAAATGATTGAGGTGATAGTTATGACTTGCTGAAGGAATATGGTCGTCATAACGATATATATCTAAAATGAATGAATTAATCGTAGAACGACTTGCTGTAATCAGTATCTTGTTCTAAAATAGCAGAAGATGTCTTATGAGACAGCTATATCAGTGGTGTTCAAAAACTATTTCCTGAGTAAGATTGAGAGTGATATAAAGATAGGGATTTTATGGATGAAAATGTAAAGCAACAATGGACGAATGTGATGGATCCAGAGAGGCTTAAGCCGAACTTGGAATTTATCGCATTGTATATCACATTGTATGAAATGTTGGAAGATAACATTATTCAAAAACCTCGCGACTTCTTTACTTTGATTGATGAAATAGACGAAGCAGAGTATAAAGCAAATGTCCTTGTTTTATATAAACCAGAGAGATGCCCGCTTATCCGAAAGAGTAGCAAGGTGTTAATCTCGTCCCTTCTGTGGTGGAATAGTTTGGAGGCTATCTCGGATGACGACATTAAGGTGTTTTCTCATTGCAAGGAACAACGTAATACTCTTACCCATGAAATGTTCAAGATTATTGCAGAGGGTCTGGATGACGGTTTCTTTGAGGATTTCGTGAGAATGTATGCCCTATTTTGCAAGATTGAAAAATGGTGGATTATTAACTATGAGATACCATTAAATCCAGATTTTGATGACAAGGATATTAAAGACATCGATGAAGATGGTGTGATGTCTGGAAATATGGTCGTATTATCCGCAATAATGGATATCGTAAGTACAGGCTCTAATAAACACTATGAAGAAGTTTGCAAAAAGATGGGGATTGAAGTGAAAGGTTGTTGATTATAGCAAAATACCGTTATAGGTACAGAAAGAATGAAATAAATGATAGGATATAAATACAGGTCAGGCAGAGGACCCAGAAGCGCAAATGGGGATTGTATATTTGAGCGTGACATAGAGACGTTTGTAAATAGTAACGCATTTATTCAGCAGACCCTAATTACTAAAGCGTCGCGGCAATTACCTGAAAACCTCGAATGGCATTTTGCAATGCGGTTCGGCCTGCAGCCTCTCATTGGGAATAGCGTATATGAGTATTATAGGGAAATCTGCCGTTTTTAGACTGCTTTCGTGACAATGTGTAAGCGTCTGGTCTGTAAACGGGTTGTTTTTAAGTGGGCGTTGCTTACAAAATGATAGTAAAATTTATCTGTTTTTGAGAACAACTTATTAAAACAGTCATTATTTTTGAGGCGTTAAGACTATGTGAGGCTTAAAAACGAAATGGTAAATCAAAATTTCTGTAATTATGAATATTGACAATTTAATGGCCGACCTTGAGAGGAGGCATCCAGGAGAGAAAGAGTACTTGCAGGCTGTGCGCGAGGTTCTTATCAGCATCGAGCCGGTGTATAACCAGCATCCTGAGTTTGAGGATGCAAGGATTATCGAGCGTCTGGTTGAGCCGGACCGCATCTTCACATTCAAGGTGCCTTGGACTGACGATCAAGGCGAGATTCACGTAAACACGGGTTACCGTGTGCAGTTCAACAATGCCATCGGCCCGTACAAAGGTGGTCTCAGATTCCATCCGTCGGTCAATCTGTCAATTCTGAAGTTCCTGGGCTTTGAGCAGACTTTCAAGAATGCGCTTACCACACTGCCTATGGGCGGTGGCAAGGGTGGCTCCGACTTCTCTGCCCGTGGCCGCTCGGCAGCTGAGATTGAGCGTTTCTGCCACAACTTTATGCTGGAGCTCTGGCGCAACATTGGTCCTGATACCGATGTCCCGGCCGGCGATATAGGTGTGGGCGCACGCGAGATTGGCTATCTGTACGGCATGTACAAGAAGCTGGCACGTGAGAACACAGGCGTTCTTACGGGCAAGGGCCTTACTTACGGCGGCTCCAAGGTTCGTCCGGAGGCTACCGGTTTCGGCGCTCTCTATTTTGTAAGCCAGATGCTTGAGACCGCAGGTATGAATATCGCAGGCAAGACAGTCGCGATAAGCGGTTTCGGCAATGTAGCATGGGGTGCCGCCACCAAGGCCACACAGCTTGGCGCAAAGGTTGTGACTCTGTCTGGTCCTGACGGTTATATTTACGATAAGGATGGTATGAACGACGAGAAGCTTGCCTATATGCTTCAGCTGCGTGCCACCAACAACGATGTCATTGAGCCGTATGCCAAAAAGTTCGGTGCGGAGTTCATCGCAGGCCGCAAGCCTTGGGAGCGCAAGGTTGACGTGGCAATGCCGTGCGCCACTCAGAATGAGCTGAATGGCGACGATGCCGCACAGCTTGTGGCAAACGGTGTCCAGTGCGTAGGCGAGGTATCGAATATGGGCTGTACTCCGGAGGCTATCGATACATTCATCAAGGCACGTATCATCTACGGTCCGGGCAAGGCTGTCAACGCTGGTGGTGTGGCTACATCGGGTCTGGAGATGACTCAGAATGCCATGCACATCTCGTGGGGCGCCGAGGAGGTTGATGCAAGACTGCATACTATTATGGCCGACATCCACGCTCAGTGCGTGAAGTACGGTACCGAGGCTGATGGTTACATCAACTATATGAGGGGTGCCAATGTGGCCGGCTTCATGAAGGTTGCCCAGGCTATGCTTGAGGAGGGTTATCTGGGATAATCCTGCGGAGAATCAAGGGTGAATCAAGGGGACAGGTACCATGACCCGGAATCGGGTCACGGTACCTGTCCCCTTGATTCATTTGCTTAGTTGGAGAAGATTGTGTAAACTTGTGCAATCAAAAAAGTGATTATGGATGTAAGACAGAAGATAGATGCCCTGCGCGGGCTGATGAGCGAATGGGGATGGTGTGCCGCGGTAATAGTCGGCGAGGATCCGCATAACAGCGAATATACACCCTTGCGATGGTGTCAGCGTCAGTTTATCAGTGGTTTCACTGGCTCGGCCGGTGTAGTGGTGGTTACTAAGGAGCACGCGGGTCTGTGGGTTGACTCGCGATATCACATCCAGGCTGCGCGTGAGCTTGAGGGCAGCGGCATTGATATGCACAAGATGGTGTCGGTGGAGGATTGCGAGTGGATGGACTGGATTGCCGCCAATCTGCCTGATAATGGCAGGGTAGGCGTTGACGGTCTGTGTATGAGCCGCTCTGATGCCGCCCGGCTTCAGTCTCTGATTACCTGCA
The DNA here is from genome assembly GCA_937898885.1 of uncultured Bacteroidales bacterium. GTDB lineage: Bacteria > Bacteroidota > Bacteroidia > Bacteroidales > Bacteroidaceae > Colenecus. The sequence goes on from CALDKD010000048.1 coordinate 4,870, forward strand.
AGGGTGGTCAGGTTGTGTCGAGGCCTGACTATCTGGATGCGTTGTGGCCAGACCGTCCGTCACTTCCGGGCGATGCAGTCTGGCTGCACGGGCCTCAATACTCAGGCAAGGCCACTGCGGCTAAACTGGAATGGCTCAGGGGTGTTATGGCCGGGAAAGGCTGCGGTTATGCCCTTGTATCCACACTGGACCAGATTGCGTGGCTGCTGAATATCCGCTCAAACGATATTGATTACTGTCCGGTAGTGATATCGTTTGCCGTTGTGACACCACGCAGTGTGGCTCTGTTCGCAGAGATGTCAAAGTTCGATGCGGATGTCAGGGCAGCTCTCAGTGCCGACGGTATAGAGCTGTACCCATACGGCAAGGTATCGGAATTCATTGCCTCGATACCAGCCGGATACAAGATAATGATTGACCCGGCCACTCTGAACTTTGAGCTTGGCAAGGCGGTTGACCAGGCCTTCGGCGCAGACAATACAGTGTGCTGCGCATCGCCTATAGACTTGGCCAAGTCTATGAAGAATCCTGTAGAGATTGAGGGCTTCCGCAAGGCGTACATTATGGATGGCATATCGCAGACGCGCTTCTATCACTGGCTGGAGGATGCCATGGCCGCGGGTGAGCGGATATCGGAGGCCGATGCCGCCGACAGGCAGCACGCTCTTCGCGCGGAGTGCCCGGATTTTCTGGATGAGAGTTTTGAGACGATATCGGCATATCAGGAGAACTCGGCGCTTCCGCATTACTCAACCATCCGTGGCAAGGATGCCGTACTCCAGCCCAAGGGCCTCTATCTGAACGACAGCGGCGCCCATTACCGGTATGGCACTACCGACATTACCCGCACCGTTCCGCTGGGCCCGACCACTCAGTTGGAGCGCGAGGACTACACCATAGACCTTAAGGCGATGATAGACTTGTCAATGGCTGTCTTTCCGGTAGGTACTCCCGGATGCCGCCTTGATGCGGTGTGCCGCAGGCCGCTCTGGCAGACAATGCGCAATTTCGGTCACGGCACCGGTCACGGAGTAGGCAATGTGCTTTCCGTACACGAGGGTCCGCAGACTATCCGCCAGAACCTGAAGGCGCAGAGTATGGAGCCCGGAATGATAACATCAAACGAGCCTGGAATTTACCGCGAGGGCTTTCATGGCATACGTCACGAGAATATGATTCTCTGTGTGCCTGCCGGCCAGAACGAGTTCGGCGGATGGCTCGGTTTTGAGACGCTGACCTGCACCTATATTGATACAGACCCGGTTATCCGCGAGCTGCTTGATGCTCAGGAGCTGGAGTGGCTGAATGCCTATAACCAGCGTGTGTATGATACGCTGAATCCTCTGCTCGACGCCGCGGATGCTCAGTGGCTCTATGCGAAAACCCGTCCGATCTGACACACGTGACGGTATTGTGACGCTCATTACTTGCCATTAGTATATGCCGTTTGTACTTTTGTTGTATAAATAGTAACGGGAATGATGAGAAGAGGGTATGTATTGTTGATTGTGGCAAGTGTGCTGGTGCTGGCATCGTGCGCCCGGAAGAAGAGCCTTGGCAGACTTGAGGCGATTTCGGAGTATGCCGATTCCGAGCCTTATATGGCGCGTTTGGCGCTGGACAGTATTGATGCCGGCGCGTTACGCGGAGAGGCACGCGCGTTGTACGCGTTGCTCACCACTCAGACGGCCTGCGACAGCGGTGAGGATATTGAGTCCGACAGCCTGATAAGCATTGCCACAGACTGGTATGGTGATAGGCGCAAGAGCTGCAAAGCAGCCGCAAGCTGGTACTATCTGGGTTGTGTGAACGACCTTCTGGGACACGACACCATCGCCATAGATGCCTACCTTAAGGCCCTTAGGCTTTTCCCTGATACGTTGGTGCGATGCTATGCCCGGTGCGAGAATGGCCTGGGCCGTCATTTCGTGGCCCGCGATATGCTGGATGAGGCCAAACGCTATCTTGCCGGAAGCCGTATGAACTCAGAACGTCTGAACGATCCTGCCGGCGTGTCATTCGCAGACTATTATCTGGCACTGATAGCTATGTATCAAATGGATTTTGAGAAGGCCAGGACGGAGTTCGGTAAACTGACAGAAGATTCAAGGCTCTCTGACTATTACCGTAACCAGTGCTATCTTCAACTTTCCAAAATCAATATGTACGTGAATGGCAACTTCAATGCCGCAAGGTACTATATTGACCGGTATATCAGCAATGCGAGGCTGCCGGACCTGCTTGGCGCGGCATATACCTTGAAGGGGCAGATATTCTATGCCCTTTGTCAGTACGACTCTGCAAGATATTATTTTCAGGAGTCGCAGCGGCACGATGTGAACGATGCCGGCGCATCGGTCAATTACCGTTATCTGACTGAGCTTTCGGCAATGGACGGGGTTACCGATTCCGCCGCATACTATGCCGGGATGCACATTGAGGCAATAGAGTCTCTGTACGATGAGGAGAATCAGGCTGAGATGAACCGAATGCTCTACAATCACTATTCTGAGCTGAAGGACAGGCAGGTGCGGGTGCAGAGACGGAACAGTTGGATAATAGCCGGCTTTGGCCTGCTGTCACTCGCTTTGCTGCTGTTATTGCTGTATTATCGCAAGGAGAATCAGCTGAAGAGCCGCTACAATCAGATGCAGGACGAGTTGCGCAAGGACAAGATTAAGACATTCGACACACTCTCCATGCAGTTGCGCGAGTGCGAGGAGAAGTTCCAGGATACGGCTTCGTTTGTGCTGATTCGCGACAGCCAACTGGGCTCAAAGCCTTTGAGTTCTGACGATGCCGCATTCATCCGTCACGAGCTGAACGTATGCTTCTCGAAAGCCATCAGTCTGATAATGGAGACGGGCGATGCCAAGGTCTCGCCGAAAGAGGCTCTGTATTGCGTGCTGAACTATATGAATGTGAGGGAGTTTGTCTCGGCGCAGGTGCTTGCGGTGAAGTCTGACTCGCTAAGAATGTATAAGTATCGTCTGAAGAGTAAGATGAGCGAGGAGCATTTCAATCAGTTGTTTGGGTAAGATTTGTGGGCTGTATAGGCTTTATTTGGAAAAATACATTAATTTTGCGGGCGGAAACGATGGCTCTGTAGTTCAATGGATAGAACGGAAGTTTCCTAAACTTTAAATTTGGGTTCGA
>CALDKD010000049.1 GCA_937898885.1 uncultured Bacteroidales bacterium
CATCTCGAAAACCTTTCATAAAATTTTTAATCGAACATTTCAAAACAGCTTCTAATTGCTAATACAAATATTTTATTTTTTCCATTTTTCTTCCATTCTTCCACCGAGGCTTGTAACAAGCACACAGTCAGTGCTTTGCCGTGTGGAAGATACTTTTACTATCTTCCACCTTTATTCCACCTGATTTAATAGAATATAACCGTAATCCATTTGTGTGGTGGAAGATGTGTGGAAGATTGAAAATTATCTTCCACCTTGTAACACAAATGGAATCTGTTAGTTACGGGCAAATGTGGAAGAATGGAGGAAAATGCGGAAAAACTTTTTTTAATTGCGCTCTCAATCCATAGGGTACACCACTCCCCACTCTTTCCGGAGCTCATCCATCTGCCTCATGATATCCAGGGTCTCCTGGTGAGGCATGTACGGAGATTCCAGCCATCCCTTTTCAATAGCCTGGAACGAAGCTGTTACCTGATACTCATATCCCGTAATTTGTCCTTCCGGAGTCTTTAACACCTGTACAGGCTTGTAATCCTTATATATTGTAGCACTTGCAGGACAATTAATATTATCTACAACGATATATCCCTCTGTACCACAAATCTGTCCGATGCGTCCGCATAGGCAAAGAGTGCTGGCCTGAAGGTTTGCCACACGCCCGTCCTTGTATTCAAGTGATATCACATCGTGCATATCCATTCCGGTATTGCTCTTTGTGCAATATGACATAGTCTTTGCAATATCTGCTCCAAAATACATCCTGCAGAAGTTCAGGCTATATACGCCAAGGTCAAGAAGCGCGCCACCGCAAAGATCCGGCCTCAGAATCCTTTCTTTGAATTCCATATAATAACACAGACTTGCATTCAACAGTCTGGGCTCACCTATTATTCCCTTGTCAATGATTTCCTTGATCTGCAATGACAGTGGCATGTATCTGGTCCAGATTGCCTCGGTTATGAAAACACCTTTTTTGTGAGCAAGGTTCAAAAGCGCATCTGCCTGCCTTGCATTGGCGGTAAATGCTTTCTCGCACAGCACGGGCTTTCCTGCCTCAATTGCCATTGAGGCGTGCTCAAAATGATGCGAGTGCGGCGTAGCTATATATACAAGGTCAACGTCAGGGTCATCAATCAGTTCCTTATATGAGCCATATGCTTTTTTGAACCCCCAATGACTTGCAAACTTTCTTGCCTTGTCAATGTCGCGCGATGCAATCGCATACTTCATTTCAGGATTGAGGCCTGTCAATGTCTCGCCCATTTTGTCTGCAATCCATCCCGCTCCTATTATTCCAACGTTTCTCATATTTTGATTGTTGTTAGTAATTACTTGTCACGAAATTAATGAAAATAGATTAAAAGCGCTTTGGTTTGATTAATTTTGTGGTGGTATTACACAAAATGTTATGAATTCGTTATTAGAGATTGCAAAAGCACGTTTCTCCGTACGGTCATATACGGACAAGCAAGTTGAGCGCGAGAAGTTGGACTATATTCTGGAATGTGCACACATAGCGCCATCGGCAGTGAACAGGCAGCCCTGGAACTTCATAGTTATACAATCTGCGGCTATTCTTGAAAGCATCTACGGTTGTTATGAGAGGGATTGGCTCAAAACTGCCCCCGTTGTAATAGTCTGTTGCTCCAACCATTCCGAGAGCTGGCACAGGAGAAGAGACGGGAAGGACCACGCCGATATAGACTTGGCTATCGCTACAGAGCATATTTGTCTGGCAGCTGCCGAACAAGGTCTTGGTACTTGCTGGATCTGTAATTTTGATTCAGTTAAATGCGCTGAGATTCTTGCACTTCCGGAGAATATAGAGCCAGTTGCATTGATACCTGTAGGATATCCGTCCGCCGATGCGACCCAAGTTACTACCAGGAAACCCATAGAGAGCATCGTTGAGTTCAGGTAATGGGAGACAACGTACAGAAAACAAATGCCGCAAGGCTGCTTGATGCCGCAGGCGTGGCATATCAGTTGATTCCATATCAGGTTGATGAGAGCAATCTTGCGGCCGACCATGTGGCGGAACAACTTGGTGAGCCGATAGATCAGGTGTTTAAGACCTTGGTCCTGCGTGGAGACCGTAACGGGTTGTTTGTGTGTGTCATACCTGGAAGTTTTGAAGTGGATTTAAAGATAGCGGCTAAACTCTCAGGTAATAAAAGCTGTGATATGATTCATATGAGGGAACTGCTTCCGGAGACAGGATACATACGTGGAGGGTGCTCGCCAATAGGAATGAAGAGACAGCTCCCTACATTCATTCACGAGAGCTGCCTTCTATATGATTATATCTACATTAGTGCAGGGGTACGTGGCCTGCAGTTTAAGATTGCTCCGAAAGATTTGATAGAATATACAGGTGCTTCAATATACCCTATCTGATTGAATCTGGGATAATGGCGATACTGTCTTTCCGGAGTGAGTCCGGCAATTCCCCAGACAAGCCTATCAATCTCATATATGGCGCTATATTTACAAGATATTCAGGCATATCCTCCTCATTGACAGGCTCGACTGCAGGTAGGTCCATACTAAGCGGGTTAATAGCCGTACCATCCTTAAATACCCTGTAATCCAGGTGAGGTCCGGTTGCCATTCCGGTAGCGCCTACATATCCAATGAGCTGCCCCTGCTTTACGTGAGAACCCTGACTGATGCCTTGCGCGAATCCCTTAAGGTGCATATACTCGGTGGTGTAGGTGGCATTGTGCTTAATCTTCAAATAATTGCCGCCACCTTTGCTGTCCCATCCTTTAACAGTCACGACTCCATCGCCTACAGAATAGACAGGAGTACCTGCCGGAGCTGCGTAATCAACTCCATGATGTGGTCTTACCACCTTGGTAATAGGATGTTTACGCGCGTTTGAGAAAGTGGAGCTTATGCGTGTATAACTTAGCGGAGCCTTTAAAAAAGCACGTCGCAGGCTATTTCCCTTCTCATCAAAATACTCACCACGGTCATCACGATACTTGTAAAAGAATGCATAATGGTCAGCATTGGCTGTTATGAAATTTGATGCAATGATCTTGTCTGTGCCTACACGAACGGTATCATCTACTACAATATCCTGATAATAGACTGAGAATGAGTCTCCTTGTTGTACACCAAAGAAATCTATTGTCCAGGAGTACATATCCGCAATCAGGTTAGTCAGCTCGTACGACGCTCCACCATCCACCATCGCGTTCCATAAAGACGATGTTATCTTTCCAGATATGTGTCTCTGTATCGTGTCGGTCGGGATTGTATCAATATAGCAGTATATGCTGTCACGCAAGGAATAGACTGCATTATTGACTGGAGATATCTCATATACGAACCAATGTGCCAGAGAGTCCTCTTTTGACAGAAGGATGTGATATGGCTTGCCTGCACGTAACTTTCTGACACTGAATATGTCAGCTGCGGCTTGCTCAAGTTCTCCCGTTACATTGGAACCTACTCCATATTCCTCCAGTAACTTTGACAAAATCTGCCCGTTCTCTATTGTTCCGTCTGAAATATTGAAATTGTCAATATTGATTCCCCAGCGAATATTGGGCTCAATCTGCTCTTCTACGATTTCTTCCTGAATATTGCGCCCTTTACAGGACACTACCAAGATTACAGCAATAAGCGCAAGCAATACCGGCAAATAACCTACTGTCTGTCGAATTGCCTTTATACTCATTTTGTAATTGTGTCGAATTCGTTAATCAACTGATTGTAAAACTCATTGCTGACTGGAACAAGAGGAAGGCGCAGGATGTTTGAAAGCATTCCTCTGGCAGACATAATGGCCTTGGCTCCGCAGGGACTGCCCTCCTTGAACATCATTCCGTATAGCGGTTCCAGTTTCCTGTGCAATTCTGCAGCTTCTGAAATACTGCCTTGTTGGGCAAGATGCACCATATCGCCGAAAGTTTTAGGTAAGACATTGCCTATGACGGAAATAACTCCTGCCGCACCAATGCCTATCAGATCGTATGTAAGTGAATCATCACCGGAGATAACGCCGAATCCTTCGGGCGCACTTGCAATTATCTCTTTGATTTGCTGTATATTGCCCGACGCCTCCTTGATGGCTATGATATTTTCCGATGCGTTTGCCAATCGTATTGTGGTCTGAGCCGTCATATTGACACCTGTCCTGCTTGGAACATTATAAAGTACCACAGGCAGTGGCGAGGCATTGGCTGCGGCAATAAGATGTTGATAGACACCTTCCTGCGTAGGCTTGTTGTAAGCTGGGGCGCAAACAAGCAATGCACTGACGCCGCTGAGATCAAGACTCTTGATGCGTCTTGTCAACCTGGCTGTACAATTGTCGCTACAACCTACCATAACAGGCACTCTGCCATTAACCTTATTTACAATGAATCTCAACATTTCCTGATACTCACTGTCTTCCAATGTCGGAGTCTCCGCTGTTGTTCCAAGCGCACATATGAAGTCAACTCCATTTTCAATTTGAAAATCAATCAGATTTGAAAGAGAGACGTAATCTATTTCTCCATTTTCAAGAAACGGTGTGACTAAAGCCACTCCATAACCTCTAAAGGGATTGTTTCTCATACTCTATATAATTAATTATTATTCAACATGTTAATAAATTCATCCTCGTTTATCAGAGGAATTCCCAATTGGTTTGCCTTCTCCTTTTTGGCAGGTCCCATACTCTCTCCCGCCAGCACGAAAGAGGTCTTGTTTGATATGCTTCCCGCATTCTTGCCGCCATTGGCCTCTATCATCTCCTTGTACTCATCACGCGAATGCAGGCTGAACACACCACTTATTACTATTGTCTTTCCGGCCAACGCCTGTGAGCCGGCGGTCCTGTTGTCCTTAATCTCTGTCTGAAGTCCAATGGCGCGTATTTTATCAACAATGGCTCTGTTTTTCTCATCAGAAAAGTATTCAAGGACACTTTGTGCTATTTTCCCGCCTATCTCATCTACCGATATCAAATCCTGATATGTGGCATTCTCCAATGCGTCCAAAGACTTGAACGCACGGGCCAGATTCTTGGCCACAACTTCGCCTACAAAACGTATTCCAAGCGCGAATAGCACTCTTTCAAAGGGTACAAAAACGCTATTCGCTATGGTTGATATGATGTTCTCAGCTGATTTGTCACCCATCCTGTCCAATACGGATATATCGTTGGCTTTCAGTGAATAAAGGTCAGTGAAATCCTTAATTAATCCCTTCTGGAAGAACAAATCAACGGTCTCTGAGCCTATTCCGTCTATATTCATCGCCTTGCGGCTGATAAAATGCTCAATACGTCCCTTAATCTGAGGGGGACAACCGGAACTGTTGGGACAATAGTTGGCAGCCTCACCTGGATATCTCACCAATGTGGCACCGCACTCAGGGCATTGACTGATAAACTCTACCCTTTTGCCTGTATTCTCATCCCTTGAGTCTGTATCAACTGCTGTAATCTTAGGAATAATCTCACCACCTTTCTCTACCCATACCATATCGCCATCGTGCAGATCAAGATTCTCCACGAAGTCCTGATTATGAAGTGTAGCTCTGCGAACCGTTGTTCCGGAAAGCTGTACGGGAGATAGATTTGCCACGGGGGTGACGGCACCGGTTCTTCCAACTTGATATGAAATGCTCTCAAGCCTGGTCAGAGCCTTCTCGGCCTGAAATTTATACGCGATAGCCCAACGCGGTGACTTTGCCTTGAAACCAAGATTCAACTGCTGGCGCAGGGAATTCACTTTCAGTACAATGCCGTCTGTTGCCACGGGCAGGTTCTTACGCTCAGTGTCCCAGTATTCAATGAAGTCCATTACTTCCTCAATAGTGGAGCACTTGCGCATATTCTCAGATACCTTGAATCCCCAGCCTCTGGCTGCGACCATATTCTCGTAATGGCCATTGCAGGGCAGATTGTCGCCAAGAAGATAATACAGGTACGAATCAAGCCCTCTCTGCCCTACAATTTCAGGATTTTGCAGTTTCAAAGTACCGGAGGCGGCGTTCCTTGGATTGGCGAAAAGTGGCTCCTCCTGCGCCTCACGCTCGCTGTTCAGACGGTCAAACGATGTCCATGGCATGAGAATCTCACCCCTGATCTCAAAATCAGCAGGCCATCCGCTACCTTCAAGTCTCTGAGGTATGCTTTTTATTTTCCGCACGTTATCTGTCACATCGTCACCTTTTACACCATCACCTCGTGTAACAGCCTGTACCAGTATGCCATTATGATATGTCAATGATATTGAAAGTCCGTCAAACTTCAGCTCGCAACAAATCTCAAACCGCTCGCCGCCTAGAAGTGATTTAGCACGATTCAGGAAATCAACTACCTCCTGCTCGTTATATGTGTTGTCAAGCGAGAGCATAGGATACTTGTGAGACACCTGTCTGAAACCTTTTGACAAATCACTTCCAACTCTCTGGGTCGGTGATTCCGGATCGGCCATCTCAGGATACTGTCTCTCAAGCTCTTGCAGCTCACGCATCAGGGCGTCAAACTCAAAATCCGACACAACAGGCTCATTCATCACATAGTAAAGCCTGTTGTATTCCTTGAGCAATGTACGGAGTTCCAGAATCCTGGATTTCTCGCTTGCCTCAATATCATCGAAAAGGTTTGGCATCTCCCTATACCTATTTTATGCAAAATTACTCTATTTGTTCAAAGAAAGCAGCCATATATCGGTTTTAGTTCTTAACAATCGCCATTTTTTGTAACTTTGCCGCATATCTATTTAGAATATATGCGAATTGACATTCTAACAGTCTTCCCAGAGATGATTGAGGGGTTTTTCAACTGCTCAATGTTGGCACGTGCGCAAAAAGCCGGTCTGGCCGAGATACACCTGCACGACATCCGTGACTACACCACCGACAAGCATCACAAAACAGATGACTATCCTTTCGGAGGATGTGCCGGACTGGTTATGAAGATAGAGCCTATTGACCGTTGTATAAGCGCGTTAAAGGCAGAACGCCATTACGATGAGGTTATATTCACGTCGCCTGACGGTGAGCAGTTCAATCAGAAAATGGCCAATTCAATGTCTATGTTGGAGAATATCATAATACTCTGCGGACATTACAAGGGAATTGATTATCGTATTCGTGAGCACCTTATAACTAAGGAGATAAGCATAGGTGACTATGTGCTGACCGGCGGTGAGCTGGCTGCAGCCGCAATGACAGACAGCATCGTACGCCTCATTCCCGGTGTTTTGAGTGATGAGCAGTCTGCCCTCTCCGATTGCTTCCAGGACAATCTGTTAGCCCCTCCGGTTTATACACGACCCGCGGAATACAATGGCTGGAAGGTACCGGACATACTCTTGTCAGGAGATCAGGGCAAAATCAGTGATTGGGAGTTGCAGCAATCATTTGAGCGCACACGCAGGCTCCGCCCGGACCTGCTTGATGATTAATATCATAAATCATTAGTGTATAATAATATATTGCAGTTTGTGAAATGAGAAGATATCAAATTGAGCTGTCTGTAGTAAACAATATATCTCTGGCAGGTGACGCATTCATGCTGGAGCTTACAGACAACAGCCCTTTACCTGAGGCTGTTCCAGGTCAGTTCGCAGAATTGCTGGTAGAAGGCTCTGTCAGCACTTTCCTGCGCAGACCTATATCAATCCATGATATAGATCGTAATGCGAATGTCATTCGGTTTTTGATCCGCAAGGTGGGAAACGGAACAGAGAAGCTCTCAAAACTAGGCAAAGGAGACAAACTCAATGTACTGCTACCTCTTGGCAATGGTTTCAATTTTACCAACCCCGCGCCAAAGCATCCGTTATTGGTTGGAGGCGGGGTTGGCATAGCTCCATTATTCTTTTTAGGCAAAGAGATGAAAGACGCAGGAATTGAGCCGACATTCCTGTTTGGAGGTCGTGGAAAGGATAATTTGCTGCGAATGGCGGATTTTGAGAAGTTTGGAAGGGTGTTCGTTACCACGGAGGACGGTTCTATGGGCCAGAAGGGGTTTGTGACAGACCACAAATTGCTTATAGAGGAAACGTTCGATAGCATAATGGCTTGTGGCCCTACCCCTATGATGAAGGCCGTTGCCAGATTTGCAAACTGCAAAGGAGTGAGCTGTCAGGTCTCGCTTGAGCATAAGATGGCTTGCGGTATTGGCGCATGTCTGTGTTGTGTAGAGCAGACAAAAGAAGGAAACATTTGCGTATGTAAAGAAGGACCGGTATTTACAACAGACAGACTATTATGGCAGAATTAAAGACTAAAATAGGTGAGCTGGAGCTAGCCAACCCTGTACTCACTGCTTCAGGTACATTTGGATACGGAACTGAATACGAGGATTTTATGAATGTGTCTCGTTTAGGGGCGGTAATAGTTAAAGGAACTACAATAAAGCCTCGTGACGGCAATCCATACCCACGTATGGCTGAGACTCCGTCTGGAATGCTCAATGCTGTTGGTCTTCAGAATAAAGGAGCAGATTATTTTGTGCGGAACATCTACCCTACGGTCCGCACCTTGGGGTGTCCGGCCATCGTCAACGTATCTGGCTCAACAATCGAGGATTACGTAGCGGCAGCAGAGATTATTGACACTCTTCAAGACATACCGGCCATTGAGCTGAACATATCCTGCCCGAATGTGAGACAAGGAGGCATGGCATTTGGTGTAAAGGCAGAGAGTGCGGAAGCCGTTGTCTCGGCAGTACGCAAGGTATATCATAAAACATTGATAGTCAAATTGTCTCCAAATGTCACAGACATCACTGAGATTGCCAGGGCTGCCGAGTCTGCCGGTGCGGATGCCGTATCGCTCATAAACACGTTGCTTGGTATGGCTATTGATGCAGAAAGCCGCAGACCATTACTGTCCACAATCACCGGTGGTCTGAGTGGTCCTGCGGTAAAGCCGGTAGCGCTAAGAATGGTATGGCAGACATCAAAGGCCGTGAGAATACCTATTATAGGAATAGGTGGCATAAGTAATGCGACCGATGCTGTTGAGTTCTTACTGGCCGGTGCGTCAGCAATTGAGATTGGAACTGCTAATTTTATTGATCCTGCGGTATCAGAGAAGGTGATTGATGGAATTGACGCATACCTTAACCGTCACGGATTCAATACGGTGCAGGAGATAATCGGGGCTCTTCAGGTGTAATAGCCTATCCCAATATTTACTTTTGCGTAAAAGCACACCTAAGGAGCCTTCCGTACAGGAAAGCTCCTTGTTTATTTCTACTAAG
>CALDKD010000050.1 GCA_937898885.1 uncultured Bacteroidales bacterium
CTCCGTGCGGAAGATCTTCTTCAAACCCGTTACTTCAATCATAGTTGTATTGTTTTATTCGTTTTTGATGACTTCATAGGGATTCTCGCGTGCAGCCTTGAGAATACGGTGATAAACTGTGAAGTATATCACGAAAGACATAGCAACAGTAATACCTGCATATATCCACCAACTTAATGCAGCCTGCTGCTGGAACTGTTTCATCCAATCTTTTACAATACACGAACCTGTCAACAGTCCGAACGCAGATGATACGATGAATAATACGCCATAATCTCGCGCAAACAAAGCCAGTATGTCCCTACACCTTGCCCCATGTACTTTTCTGACGGCAATTTCACGTCTGCGTTCCTGACATGAGAGCGCAATCATTGAATAAAAGCCTGACAATGATATCAGAAGGCACAGTAATCCAAGTATTTCTATCAGAGTTGTCAGATGACGTTCTCCTGAAAGAGATTCATAGAATTCATCTTCCGTAAATTTCAGTTCGTATTCCAATCCCGTCGGAGCCATAATTTCATCTATTTTTCGCCTGAGATCATTTTTTGTTCCGGAATAGAAGGTGATGGAATACAGAGCTTCCGACCATCCGCCCAATGACTGTCCCATCAGCCTGCGGTTTTCCGGCGAACAGAGCAACGCATTAACAGGATCCAGATTGAAATCCAATGGATATATGTCACTGATTACTGCTATCACATTAAAACAATAACTGACTTCCTGTACATCACCGCCAATTATTCGCCACTCCCCTCCATCCCGGACCAGTGTTTGGGGGGTACGATAAGTCCTGCGGATATCTATTACCGGAGCATCTGCCACATTGCCAAGTCCAAGTTCACGTTGAAGGCTGCGGGTAATGACAACTTCATCATTTCTGATGGGTCTGACAGGAATATCACCATCTGTCACATTCAAAGACAGCATGTCCATGTATTTGCTGTCCAGAACGTCAAATACGTCCAACTTATGACTGGCCTCACCATTGATGTAAACTTCCGAGAATGGATAGATATGTTCCGCAGATTTATAGATGTCACGGATATCACCGATTCCGGTATATATTTCCGACACACACGGTATGCTGCGTAACTGTTGTGTGATGCCGTACTGCCCTTCAAGTCTGTCAATGAAATCCGATGAATATTCCCAATAACCTTGATTCTGATCATTTGAACGCAACTGTTGCTCATTGTATTCTTCAGGAACAAATGTATGCCGGCCTGAATATCCTTTACACTCTCCATTTGCAGGATTGGTTATCTTCAGCACACCCACATCATTGATTCTCACACCCCAATCATTATTTCTCAGATAACGGTACTGGTTAAGCATGCCGCTCACTATGAAAAGAAAGAGAACGCTGACAAACAGCTGAATACCTATACTTGCTTTTCTAAAGGCACTGCCATTTCTCCTGGACATTGTATGGGACATGGATTTGCGTCTGACCAGATACGCCGATGCTATACAGATAATCATCGCCGCCAGAAAAGCAGAAGCCATGACAATCAGGCTGCCCGCCATGACATATCCTCCAGTCATACTGATGTCCGCCATAGCTATGAAACGATCTTTCAGCAACACGACTGCTACCCAGCCCAAAACCGTTGCCATACCAAGAATAATACCTGTTTCTATTGTCATCATCACCAGCAATGACCTGCGTGATGCGCCATGCACCATTCGAAGAACCATTTCATTCTCCCGGGTTATGATACGGTTCAGATTGAAGAGCATAAAGTTGACAAGAGCACATAATGTAAGCAGAATACTTGACCAGACAAACAGTCTTGAATGCTCATATCCGATGTACATACTCTTTTCTGCCGTCTGTTTGTGGATATCCTTGATTGACAGACACACATATCTGTTGTCATAATTGAATCGGGATCGGGAATTCAGGGTATTGCTCAGAGAATCTGAAAACAGTTCCATATCTGTATCCCTATGCAGTTTGAACAGCACATTCGGATTATTATCCAAATCAGAATATCTCATGCTTTGGAAGACATCCATGGAGAGCGCAGGATAATCATGTCGCGACAGCAAGTCAAATTTGAAAATGGAAGGCCTGTCAAATGGAGCGACAATAGCGCAAATTGTTTTTCCGACAAGACTCTGACCTATCGGATTGTCACCATGAAAACATTTTTCGGCATATTCCTTTGAAATAGCGACATAATTGGTGTCATTCAGAAATGTCGGGACTCCGTCAAGCACCTTAAACTCAAAGAATCTGAAGAACATGGTGTCTGCTGTCAATTCTGTAACATTATCATACTTTCGATAATTCCATTTTGCATAAGACTCCACATCAGGAAATGAAAGCAATGTCTCAGTAACTATCGCATCAAACCTGACTTCCTGCAGTTCTGAATTATCGCTTGCAATACGGGACAGAGTGAATAATCTGTCAGCATCATCGTGAAATGTATCAAATGATTCCTCGTAATGTATCCATAAGAAAGAAAAGCAGATACATATAAAACCCGTAGCCAGCCCAATAATGCTTGCTACATTCTGCAGTGCATACTTGCGTATGTTGCGGAAGGCGATTTTAAGGTAATGTCTGAACATGACTTTATTCCTAGTTTGTTTTCACACAAAAATACCAAGTCTAAATCCGCAGCTGCAAACAAAAAAGGCGGAAATCGTACTTTTCACCTGAAAATCGTCCAATTTTTAGACACTTCACGAATTCAATGTTATCAAATAAGTTGAAGTCCTTTGTTTTTCAAAA
>CALDKD010000051.1 GCA_937898885.1 uncultured Bacteroidales bacterium
GACTGTAACTGGTCTGATTCATGAATAACTATGTTTTGGTGAATGTTGTTATTCGGTTTCCTTATTGTTACACAGCAAAAAAACTAATTTTCTGCCTATTGCGAAACCTTTCTGCCTAATTCCGCGCTAATTTAGGCACAAAATGCCTAAGCCGCCTACCCTCTTTAAGTTTCCGGGCAGCGGCAGACAAACACTTTATTTATCCTAATCTTTCAAAGCGACAGTGTCGACGAATTTTGGGATTTCAGCCGCTATTATGGCTATAGTGTCCGCCTCGTCAAAGACGCTGAATAACAACAAACCTTTCGCGCACCGGATGGCAGCGCGGTAATTTTTATGGGACTTTATGCCAGTTGACCTTAACCTTACCACCTTAACGCTTACCGCAAAGGCGCAAAGCACATAATATCCCCGTAAAGCAGAAGATTGTCCGGATAACTGACTTTGAGTTTGTTTGCGGCACGACGGACCTTCATTTTCAGGTACTTGTCAATGTGGCGGGCCTGGGCAATGGAATATCTGTGTCTGCAGCGTAAAAATAATAGATTTTCTTCATATTGCTCATAGCTTCATGTGGTCTGTATTTAAAATACCTGTAAATTGCACAATTCTTTCACGTCAGATACAGTTTTGCAGCTCAACGACAAGCCATTCGTGGACAGCCGCACGGATGTCCAGAAGCTGGAGTCTTAAAAAAAACAATGATAGAAAGAATACGCTAAATTTGGGGTATTATCATATATAGACTTTTTTTTGATATGAAGATCATACACACAGCCGATCTGCATCTTGGACAAATCATCTACCAGAACTATGACAGGGTTGACGAGCATGAGCAGTTTTTTGCGCAACTCGAAGAACTGTGTCGTAAGGAGCAGCCCGATGCCCTCGTTGTGAGCGGGGACATTTTCGACATCCAGCAGCCTTCCGCTTCCGTGAAGAAGTCTTTCACGGAACATTTCGTCAAGCTGCACATGCAGTGTCCGACAATGAAGACAGTGATCGTTGCCGGTAACCATGACTCAGCATCCCGCATCCAGGCGGACAGCGCGGTATGGGAACTTGCCAACGCCACTCTTGTTGGAGTCTCCCCTTCCCCGGAACTTGTCAGTGGTCCTGACGGCTGGCAGAAAGACTTCGTAGTCAAGACTGGCAGCGGTTACATCATCGCCCTGCCGTATATGAGCAGCGAGCGTAAAGATGTCCTGCAGAACATTCTGAACTGGGTCGCCGATGACAACCCGGACGGCAAACCGGTCGTCATGATGGGACATCTAGCCGTAACCGGCGTTGATCCTAGCGGTCACAATATAGAAATAGGTCAGCTCAAGACCCAAAATGTCGATTCGCTGGGCAACGGCTATGACTATGTGGCCCTTGGGCATATCCACAAGCCTCAGACCATAGGTCACCAGGAAGACTGCATGAACGATGATGTGACTTACCCCAGCGGCGTTATACGTTACAGCGGCAGCGCCCTGCACGTAAGCTGTGACGAGAAATACCCACATACCATCAGTATTGTGGAGATTGACCGCCATGGCGGCAATGTCCTAATAAGACAGAAGCGCATAGACCAGCTGAGGCATTTCTATGAGCTTCCACTGGACGGAAGTTCCTTTACTTGCGCGGACAAGGCGATAGAGGCCATCAATGAGTTTGCAGAAAAATATAAGAGCGGTTATTTCCGTCTCCGTTTTGATTACAACACCCCATTGGCATCCAACTTCACGAACACCGTTTATGACGCTATCAGTGGCTACGGCGATGAAATACGTTTCAATCCCAAACACATATGGACTGGTGCACCCGATAAGAAGGATGAGGAAACCAGAAAACCGACCTTCGAGGTGGCCGAGCTCCAGCAGATGACTGATCCGGTGTTGTTCATCGAGAAGACAAAGGACCAGTATCCGGGACTAGACATGACCGGAATCCGCGAAGTTTTTGAAGAAGTCAGGGCAGAGATGAAGCGTCTGGAAGAGGAAGAGAAAAAAGCCGCGAAAGCAAAGGCTGACAAGAAGTCTGCCGCAAAAGGCACGAAAGCTTCCACGGAAGAGAGTAATAACGAAGAATAGTCAGAGATTATGAAGATAAAGGAACTGCATCTGCGCAACATAGCCTCAATCGAAGAGGCTGACATTGATTTTGAGAAGGGCCTGAACGACGGTGTCACCGGAACTCCGGCATCGGTCTTCCTTATCAGCGGAGACACCGGTGCCGGCAAGTCCGTCATCCTTGACGGCATATCCATGGCACTGTACAAGAAGACCCCGCGAATAGCCGGTGTGGCCAACTCCAACAGAAACGAGTTTACCGATGCCGAAGGCGAGAGCATACGCGTTGGGAGCATCGAACAGTACACCCGTCTTGGCATATCTGACAAGGATGACTGCTACAGCGAAGTTGCATTCACCGGCAACGATGGCGTGGAGTATCGTGCAAAGTTGTCTTTGGGCATGCTTCTGGGAAACACTGACAAGGCCACGGGCATGCGCCCCATGAAGCATCGTACCCCCAAGTGGGAAATCAAAATCGGTGCGGGTGACTGGACCAAGGACAATGTTGAGCAGACCATCAGAAATGCTGTGGGGCTTACCTTCGAACAGTTCGGCCGTATGGCCATGCTCGCACAGGGGCAGTTCGCCGCATTCCTTACCGGCGACAAGAAGGAAAGAGAGGCAATCCTTGAGCAACTTACCAACACCGAGCACTTTACCTCTTACGGAAAGGCTATCAAGAGCTTGTTCGACAAGACAAAAGAAACTCTGAATAAAGCCCAGGCTGCCTATGATACCGAATCAGAGCATACACTCCCACAGGAAAAGGTCGATGAGCTTACGGAGAACAAGAAAAAGCTTGAAGCCGAGAAAACCGAGCTGGGAAAGAAAGATGCCGACAACGAGGCAAAACTTTTCCAGGTGAATGTTTTAGAGACCAATAGGGAAAAAGCGAATCAGGAGGAAGCCGAACTTGTCAAGCTTACAGCTGTTGCGCAGGGAGAGGAATACAAGGGATACAAGGCTCTTATTAATGACTGGGACGCTACGTCAACGGAACGCCAGAAATTGTCCGAACTCAAGAAAGCCAAGGATGAACTTGCTGTCATCAATGGCAAGATCAAAAATCAGAAGGACACGTTTCAGTATCTATCCGCTGACCTGGAGGCCAGACGAGAAGCTCTCAAGGCTCAGGGAGACCCCCAGAAAGCGGTCAATGACAAGCAGGCCGAGATTGACTCTCTGACCAGGCAGCGTGACGCCCTTAATCCAAATGCAGTCAACGAAGAACTGAGTAAACTCTCCACCCGCAAGTCTGACCTTTCTGCTATCGCCACACGCGAGGAAAAACTCCAGAAAGATATTCAGACTGCAAAGACCCTTGAAAAAGAAATAAAGGAAGACGAAAAGACTCTTGGTGAATACAATGACAAGTACACAGCCGCTAAAACTGTCTATGCTACTGCCGAGGCTAGAGCTACCGATGCAAACAGACGTTTCATCACAATGAGCACAGGAATTAAGGATGCGATGATCGGTATCAGAAAGCGACTCGTGGAAGAACATGCCGAGATCTGTCCTCTCTGTGGCCAGCACATAAACGAGATACACCTTGACGAAGAGTTCAAAACCATGCTGACTCCTTTCGAGATAGAACAGAATGAAGCGAAAGCCGCTCTTGTCAATGCAGAGGAGAAACGCAACTCTACCAAGTCCGACTATGACAAGTTCTATGGTGGCCTCCAGTCCAAAAGAGATAATTTTAAAAAGAAGAATGATGACGTTGAGTCTGAAAAGAAGGAACTTGGGGAAGATGCAGCCAAGTTAGGCATAGACATCAGCAAGCCTCTTGGAGAGCAGATTGCCACAGCACTGAAAGATGTAGAGAAACGCGAGGACGAACTGCACGAAAAACAGAATAATGCTAATGCAATTCAAGGCAAAATTGACACTGCACAGAATGAGAAAACGCCTTTGGATCAGGCTCTCAGCAAGTATAACAAAGATTCCATATCTGTCAAGACCATCGAAACCAGCCAAAAATCCGTGGTTGCCATGCATCCCGACTGGGATTCCAGCGCCGGCCCGAAGGAATACCCGTGCAAGGACATCGCTTCCGAGTGGAACACCCTGCTTAAGAATGCTTCAAGTTGCAATACATCTAAGGCCACCCTCGAAGAAACCATATCGGAGTGCAATGTAGTGCTTGAAGAATACTACACACACTCCGGCAAGACCGAGGCGGACCTCGCCGGCATCTCTGCCAGAAAGAACGAGCTGGACAAAGCCAGAGCATTCGTGAAGGACATAGACGAGAATCTGAAATCCAGGACTGATGCCGTAAACAAGGCACTCGACAACATCAGGAACGCCCTGGAAAAACTAGGAGTTGCCAATGAGAAGGATGTTCCCAAAAATCAGGATCTCCTTGACCTCAGGGACAGCTACAATGAACAGAAAGAAAAACTTGTTGGTAGTATCAAAGTCATCGAGACCCAACTTACAGAGAACAGCGACAACATTACCCGTCTGGAAAATGCCAAGAAAGAGTTGGACAAGGCAATGGAATTATACAACAAATGGAACATCCTTAACGGATACTTCGGAGACACACGTTTCCGCACCCTTGTACAGACATACATTCTACGTCCACTGCTGAACAACGCCAATATCTATCTGGAGAAGATCACCGACCGTTACATCCTCACTTGCAGCGAGGACAACGAACAGCTGTCCATTCTTGTACAGGACCGCTACAACAAGGGCCAGATACGCAGTGTGACCGTCCTCTCAGGCGGCGAGAGATTCATGATATCCCTTGCCCTGTCACTTGCCCTGTCGTCCCTGAACCGACCGGACATGAATGTGAACATCCTGTTCATAGACGAGGGATTCGGCACACTCGATGAGAAGAGCCTTGACTCCGTCATGGAAACTCTTGAGAAACTGCAGGAGATTGCCGGTCAGAGCGAACGCCGCGTGGGAATAATCTCACACCGCGAAGAACTGGACGAGAGAATTCCTGTCCAGATTCAGGTGAAGAAGAAGGGTGAAGGTCGCAGCCGCGTGGAAATCACCAACGACCTCTGATGGTTAATTGCATTTGTCAAGGTGAACCAATCCTCCCTTATAGGTGTTTTGAAGGAAAGACTCTCTGTAAAGATAGTATTCCTCAAGCGGCTTATCGTAATAGTTCAGCCGCCAGTGTTTTTGTTCTGCGTCTCGAACAAATCCGCATCTTTCCACAACACGGCGTGACGGGAGATTGTCAGGACGGATCTCGCACATTATGCGGTCTATCAATCTCGTGTTTCCATACGTGTTATTATACTTTTCATGATTGGTTTCCTTTCATTGAAAACTGTGGTTTTTGAACTTTATACCAGTTGACCTTACCACCTTAACGCTTACCGCAAAGCGCGAATTCACAATTTGGAGATGATCTGAGCAAACACCTTTGGCAGGATGATGTTCTGAATGCCTATGGCGTCGCGGAACAAAGGGGCAATCACGCAGCTGGCGACCGGCGAGTATCTGAAGAACGGAGCCACAATCGTAA
>CALDKD010000052.1 GCA_937898885.1 uncultured Bacteroidales bacterium
CTAGGGCACAAATGTGCTTGCAACGAATGTGACGAAGAACCTGTTTAACGCCCCTCATCATATCTGGAGTCCTGATATGGCTAAGCCGCCTAATGCTGTATGTTTCAGGGCAGCTGAAAGAAAGGATCTTTATTGGAAATATCCGAAAACTATCTCTTTCTGGATGCATAATCAGTCTGATTTCGAGTGAAATATCAAGAAAACATTATCTTTGTCAAAGAAACTATTCCACTGGAAATGACAAAGAGCAACATACTTCATCCGTTCATAAATACAGCGGCCTGTGCCGTGTTGATTATTGCCACTATTCTTGGCTGTACCAAGCCTGAGCCGACTCCCGGTCCGACAAATCCTGAGGACAAGGACACCAAGGCCCCGACCATCACTCTGGTGACATCGGCAGTCGGCGTGTATGGCGGCAAGACCGTGGCGGTTGCTGACGGTAAGCTCAGCATCGGAGAAACCGAAGTCGCTACATGGACTGACGACAAGAGCGAAGTCTCGAAGTGCAAGACAGACCTCTCCTTCACCGCATCTGCCCCAGGCTCCAAGGCCGAGACCATCAGCTCCGGAGCAACCCTCGGCCAGGCCGGTACTCTGAACCTAACCGTTACTGACGAGGCTGGCAATTCAGCAAGTAATGACATAACCATCACCGAGGACAACAGCGCTCCTGAGGTCAAAGTATTGAAGGAGAGCGTCAATGTCTATGGAGGCAAAGCTACCACGACGAAGGACAATACACTCATCATAGGCGAGGATGCGGTACTGCAGTGGAGCGACGACCATGGTGACGACTGCACCATCACCCTTGACCTAAACGGTGCAGTTGTCAATCTAGGCGACGAAGTCAGCAAGGCCGGCATTCTCAAGATAACCGTCAGCGACAGCAAGGGGCTCGGCACAGAGGCGAGCATCACACTTACTGACCAGATATTGTTCGGAATGGAGTCGCTGGACGGGCTTGACCTGCAGATTGACAAGGAAGTGAACCTCATCAGCGGCCTGTCATTCTACGAGGGCTGGAGTCTCGCGAAGGTGGAGGTCGAAAAGGACGGAGTCCGTAAGGAAGTCACCGAACCTGAGCATTACACTCCGGCCATCGCAGACAACATTGTCGTCATCATCACCCTGACCGACGGCTCTAAGACTGCCGAGTTCAAGTCGGGGATGCTGAGCGGAAAGGTCGAGACGCAAGTCCCGACCTTTTTTTGTTGTTGCTATTAATTACTCTCCAATCGTGATTGGGTCCCCTCCGAAATGAGGTTTCTTGCCCACAATGATATCCATAAACATTTTGACGCGGGCGAAGTATTCCCTTATTCGGGTCTTTATCCCATAAAATTTCGTCACATCCTTGGCATTATAACCGACGGCACTCAAGCCGTTGACCTTGGCAAGGTATATCGCCCGTTCATTATGGAACTTCTGACTGACAACCGTAAACGACTCCTGCCCGAAAATGGTGTTCATACGTACTACTGAGTCAAGAGTTCTGAACCCTGCGTAATCAAGGTATATCGCCGATTCTGGAATCCCTGATGCTAGCAGAGCATTCTTCATCGCCTCAGGCTCATTGTAAGTCTCTTTCCCGTTGTCGCCACTGACCACAAAATACTCCACCTTCCCCGCAGAATAAAGATCTGCTGCAGCTTGAATCCGATATACAAAGTACATGTTGTCCTCACCATTATTGAGAGTCGGAGACGTCCCAAGAATCAAGGCTGTCCTATTGAAAGGGACAGCATCAACTTTATCAAATATGCTTTCGGAAGCATTCCGTGTCACTTTGTGATTGCCCGAAATGACGAGAATGACGGTGAAAAAGCATAATAACAGAATTGACAATGTGATTATTCTATTTTTTCGAGCCATCTTTCTGAGCATCTGGTTTAACTTCAAGTAGCGATTTGTTCTTTGCATTGATAGAAGAAATCACTTTGGTGCCTGTCCTCTTCTCGATATTGAGGCGGGCATCCTTGGCGACGTCTCCCCCCTCCTTCGCAATCGCCTTGCTTTCAGTGAATGTATCAGGCTTCCGAGACTTTGAAATTGCAGTTGTTGTGACTTCTGCAAGCATATTCAAGACCAACTCCACGTTGGTCATATTGTCCCGTAGATTTTCCTTCTTCAAACCTTTAAACTGCTTGTAATCGCGAACCGACAACCCGCTCCAGGCCTTTGTCATCTCGTTGGTAAGAATAGCGTAATCACGCTCGTCTTCTATCCCCCTGGCCTTCCATTCATCGGTGAGTTCTTTCCTCATCTCAATAGCCTGGAGGCGTTGATTTATCCACCCTTCAGCATATCCTTTGGCGCGATAGTATTCAGCACCTCTGAGGATAGCCTTTTCTGGGTCTGCGATTTCATCCACCCTTTCAGCGCCTACTTGAGCCAACCACATCTTGAAAGGCTCGGCCTTTGGTGAGGGGATTGACTGGATGAGACGAAGGATACCTTTTGCATCGGCAGCCTGAATCTTCCTCCTTTTTCCATCCATACCGACCATTTGAACCAGGGTACAAATTGTACCCCAGTTGGCTTCCAATGATGGATCGCGCATCTTCATCTTCTTCAGATACTGCTTTTCATCAGCACTGTCCGTCAAAGCCTTAACCACGTCTGCGATAGAGAAAAACCATTCTTCTCTCTCCGCATCCCAGGCATATCTAATACGCCTGTCTTCAAACAACTTGATTTTATTCTCCATAACGTCATTATTTTGTTCGGTAAAGATAGTGATTTCCAATCACCACATCAAGCCAAGTTCTATTATTATCAATGAATTTCACCACCTCCCTGAACCCATCCCAGAGGTTCAATATTTCGAACATTAGGGGACCGTAAAGCCGCTCACATATTCATCCGTACAGCCACAGAAATCCGAGATATACCCTGACTTCAATACCGCCAATGTGCAGGCATACAAGAGGTGGGGAATCTACGAATTGGCCGCATTGGCAAAATCCATGAAGGTCAGGAACGGCATCAAGATTATTATTTTCAGAGAAGGAGAGTATATTCCCAACAACGGGCTTCACAAATGGATAGTACCGAGTGGCAGCCATGGAAAAGAGGTTTATCGTAATGTAAATGAAGGAACAGGAGACAGCGATAACATATGGGCGACAGAAGAATGATGGGTGGAACTCGAATCGGACATCATCAACCTTGGACTTGGCAAGGAACCCATAATAATTACGTCTTCACGTAATCTTATGAGCCTTATTGATTTACAAGATTTATTTGAAAATGGTGATTATTGTTCTTTAAAACGTATGGGAGAATCCGATTATGTACTTGTATTTGATGCTGCCGGAAATGTGACCAGTGGGTTTAATTATAATTTGAATGAAGCGGTGTTAAATCCAGCACAATATTACAATGGACACTATTGGCAGACAGCAGCAGCTGACCCTGAGAACAATAATATCATCCCTGTAACATACGGCCGTTTCAAGAACAAAGCTAAATTCGGCGTGTATCAGGACGAAGAAGGGGGTGGTCAGACCAGCGCACAGGCATATATCAGCATTGACAACCGCATTTCGCTGTATGGATGCGTGGAGTATTCTAATCCAAACAGGAGTAATAGCAATGAGGAATGGAGCGAAGGTTCGACTTCATACGCCACTCCTGCCCTTGCTGCCATGGCAAAGAACGCCTACGATATCCTGCACAAATGGGGTGTCCTGAACAACATGACCGAACTCAAGAAGATGCTGTTGAAATATTCGACCAAAATTCCTGCTACAAGGCAGGACATTGCTGCAGACGGCACTATCATCGAGGATGTGGACAACGGCTTCGTCCTGGTTCCGGACATGCTCAGGCTCATCAACGAGGAGATATATCCCGCCATCATCGGCAAGGCATCGAAAACCACCGATGGCACAACTCTTCTCCACAAGGACGACGGCCTTAACATTGCCTACACCGGCGCTGGCACGGAGTACCAGACTGCAAATGGCAGCTGGAAGAGCACTGACGGCATTACTATCACAGAATTCTTCGATAAACCACAGCGTTTCAATCCTGCCCTTCTCGCCAAGTACGGCATCAGCGGTGCCGCTGCCATTACCATCCATCTCACAGATCAGTCAGGCCTTGAGATCGTCAGCTCTGCTGTGACCCTTCCTTGACAGCAACCCCAGTTCTTGCCGGCTATCAAACGTACATGTTTAACGGTTCTTCGTCACATTCGTTGCACCTTGAGAGAGGAAATGGAGGTGCAAATCAT
>CALDKD010000053.1 GCA_937898885.1 uncultured Bacteroidales bacterium
TGGCGTCATCATCGCCGGCGCCGTTCATGTTATTGCAGCCGAATCCTGACGGGCTACCGCAGAGCACACTTTGTGCTTTTACCTCGATGACCTCAGCTCGAGGTGCTTTGTAATCCTTAATTTCCATATTTTGAATTATTTAATATCCGATTGAAATTTGCGGGTGCAAAGTTAAGACTATCCGCTTGAATAGCCAAACGGATAGATAGAAAAGTCAGAGCGTTATACGGTTGCTTTTCATCATGTATGCAGTTGAAAAGATGGCAGGAGGGCTGAATTCACCATTTTAGTTAAAAAAAGCAGACCCACAGAATTTGCTTCAATAAGTTTATGCTTGCAGTAAATTACTCGCAATCTGTGACGAGACGGACACTGAAGCCGTTGCCGCGGCTGCCGTCGTAGTCAGGGTCGACACCGCTGCCATTGAAGCTCACGTCGAACGCGCCGCTCCCGCCGCTTGCAGAAGACGACCAATAGTAGCCGTAGCCGCCGACATCGTAGACATCGGAACCAAAGCGGTAGCCCGCAGCGGGAAGGAAGACAATCCCGGCTGCCTGGGCGCTTTCCCAATCTTTAATGGCTTCTGATAATGCAGATGCATCTCCTACAAAACCATCTGGTGCGATGAAGCGACCGGGCACGCTATTGCAAGTACCACGCACATTGACGTGATGGTCGAACAGATATTTCCACTCGCCATTAGACCCTCCTGACAATGTCTTCCAAGTGCCATTGTCGTCAATATTCTTTCCCCAGTCCAGGAAGTTTCCGGTATAATCAGTGGAAGTAGTGGATGTATTCATTCCGAAAGTTTTCCCTTCCGTTGACCAACCGAAGAGCCCCCAATGGCCGGTGGCTGTTCCGGAGGATGCATTGTATCCTTCTTTGTCGCATTTGCCTTTACCACTATACGTGCGGAAATAATACTGCTCAGCTTCAAATCCCCAATTGGAACCGTCGTAATACAGATTACCCTTGGAGAAGTAAACCTGCTTTGTTGTTGCTCCGTTATCATTGCTTACCGTGAACACGCCCTTGAGTGCACCGGCGGGAAGGCCCTTGAGCTGGCAGACGGTATTGACGGAGGTTGCAGCGTCTATGTCTTTCTGTGAGAATTTCTTGTCTTTGACTTTGTCCGAATCTTGTTCAACCGTCAGGACACGTGCTTCAGATGCTTTGTCAAGTACAGGGACGGCAATCTGGAACACGGCCTCGCCTTCGGCATTGACCATATTTGCCGCAAAGTATTCATCGCCAGTCCTTGTAATGGTCCCGTTTGTCCCACCGGACACAGTTGGAGCGTCGGTTCTGGAAAGGGTGAGCTTGCACGCGGTATTCACATTGCTCAAGGTGGCATTGTCAATAGCGGTACCAGCTTTGAGGCCTGTGCAGTTGACCCTGATAACAGATGTCGCGA
This sequence comes from uncultured Bacteroidales bacterium, assembly GCA_937898885.1. Lineage (GTDB taxonomy): Bacteria > Bacteroidota > Bacteroidia > Bacteroidales > Bacteroidaceae > Colenecus. Next base: position 1,418 of record CALDKD010000053.1, read on the forward strand.
ACTTGAAAGGAACGAGTGCATCGGTTATGGTCGTGCCAGTATAATCCAATGTCGCATAGGCCACGAAAGGAGCCTTTGTGCCGTTCTGGTTGGCAAGAGAGATAGATATTGCACCTTCGTTGACAGCTGGTGCTTCGGTGAGAAGCGGGCTGTATACAAGGGTAAGCGTCGTTGTTCCGCTAGCCGGTGCTTTTACAGTATGGTCGGTGTCTGTGGAGAGAAGAGCATACCTGTCTTCGGTGCCATCGAGCGATGCTACCAGTGATCCAATGCACTCGGTTCCATCGAACACATAAACGGTTTCGCCGCCTTCCCAGGATACTCTGACATTATTGACAAGTTCCGCTTTGGTTACATCAACCTGTGTGTATTCACCCATCAAGCCATTGATGCTGATCTCGATGTTTTCCTTGGTGTTGGCGATGGGCTCAACTTCATTGTTCTCCTTCTGGCAGGAAACCGCCAGCACAGCGAAGGCCGCCAATAAAAGGATAGTTCTGATTGTCTTCTTCATATAGTTCATCTATTTTAATTACCAGTTGTCGTCACCTTCACGCATTTCTCCGTCAACGGGACTGGCCAGACAGATTGCGTTCTGATTATTGAGGACGATTATACAGACCTCCGGACCGCTATACGGTCTCTCCTGACTTGAGAAAGCTTTATTGCTGTTTATCATTGTTTTGCTACTGATTTTCAATTCAAAGCATAAAATTAGTCCTTTCCGATGGGTTTACCAAAGGGAAGGACTTTAATAGATAAAAGATGGA
>CALDKD010000054.1 GCA_937898885.1 uncultured Bacteroidales bacterium
TGGAATGGTTACTGAGGTTAGGTTTTCGCAATAAGAGAACGCATATTCACCAATGTTCGTAACCAAGTCTGGAATGGTTACTGAGGTTAGGTTTTCGCAATTAAAGAACGCATGGTCACCAATGCTCGTAACCAAGTCTGGAATGGTTACTGAGGTTAGGTTAGTGCAATTACAGAACGCTTCGTCACCAATGCTCGTAACCAAGTCTGGAATGGTTACTGAGGTTAGGTTTTCGCACCAGATGAAGGCCTGAAGCCCAATGCTTGTCACATCGCCACTGAACGTGATGCATCCCTTGCCCATTTCTTTGTCATACTCGTTGCTAACGATTGTGAGCTCACCAAATGCAGATGAATTTACAGGTATCATCTGGCCATCAGATGACGTATAGATGATTACCCGAGTTTTCAGCAGAATCATTTTTGCTTTGTTGGTTTCCTGTCTGACAGCTGCAATGTCCGTTCCGTTTTCTATGTTTTCCTTGCATAAGTTTACGGAAGCTTTTTCCGCATCAGTCAGCGTTACATTTGCCTCTGCCTCGCTGATGGCATTGAGGGCTGTTGTCTTTGCCTTTCTCAGGCTTATGACGTAGAAGCCTTTGGCTCTCTCGTTTAACAAGTCTTCTATATTAGTCGCACTTCCCACGTTTGACTTGTATGTCGCAATGCTCGCTTTGTCACCATCCGTCAATGCAGATTCGGCATTCGTTGCATTTTCCATAGCTGCCTGAGCGGTGGTCTTCAGCGACTCCAGAGCATCGCCAGCGAGTGTGGAAGAATATGTTGGCGACCAACCACCCTTCACATATTCAGCAACGGCCTCTTCAGGAACCAGGAAGGTCTTTTCACCCACGTTTGCACCGCTGTTTGTGAAAGTCTTCTGTGTCCAAGGCACGGAAGTGCCCAATAGCTTGACGAACACCAGATCATCGCAGCCAGAGAATGCTGAGGTACCAATGCTCGTAACACTACTTGGAAAGGTAATCTGCTTCAGCCGGCAGCAGTCCTGGAATGCAGATGTTCCGACTGTTTTCAATCCGTCAGGCATAGTGAACGTGGTCAGTGTCTTACAACCTTTGAACGCGCCTTCACCAATATCTGTAATATCGCCACTGAACGTGATGCATCCTTTGCCACCAGTATAGGTGTTACCCGTAATCGAGACACCGAATGCGTTTTCCGAGTTGGGTACGACAATCTGTCCATTCGAGGACGTGTACCAGATTTCATTCTTTGCAGGACCATCCTGCGCCAGTGCCGTGCTGCATATCGTCAGCACCAGTGCGAAAAGTAAAAATAGTTTCTTCATTTGATTATTTGAATTATTCAAGTTTCGCAAGTTCTCAAACGGCCATTTTTAGCCGATAAATTTCACAAATATGGGCAAGCTCTTCAGATTGATTGATTACAGCGTCGTAGATTTCCTCATCTGTGATGTTGAAGACGCTGGTCACGGCAATGACCATCTCCATAACTGCGCCCCAAATTCTTTCCACTATTGTCAGTTCCATTGCTCCGGAGCAGGTTTCTCTGAACAGGGCTCCTATAGTTTCATATGCATTAAACCGCTTTACGACGGACAGAAGGTTGTACTGTATAGCGGCAAGCGAAGCGCAGGCAAACCAGCTGTCAGCCAGAATGTAGCGGAAACGCACACCTTTCCTTATGGCGCGCCTTATCATGTCAATGGTAAGTTTGATCTTGCTCTGACTGTATTCGTTGATACGTTCCTGGATGTCAGTATCTGCAGAAGCGAGTACTTGCTGTTAAACCGGGTTGACCGGTCAAACAGCGTGCGCTCACTCATGTTGAGGCCGGATATCATGTCCATCATACTGTTCATTGCTTTTGAGGCGTCATTATTCTTGAAGAATGCGTTTATCTCTGAGAGAAAGTTCGTACCTTTGGACTTGAGCATAGGGTTTGTAACTGCTAGTTTGGTCACTTTGAAGTTACTCATTTTCTGCCAATTGCAGAAATATCCTATGCTTTTTTTGTGCCCGTTACTGTATAATCACTAACTTGCGAAACTTAAATAAAATATTTGTAATCAGAGTTCCTTCAGTACCTTGCTGTAGCTGTCAAGGAAGCGGTCCGCATCGGACTTCGACACACAGAGAGGCGGAAGCAGGCGGATTACGTTGGTGCCGCTCACGCCGGTGAAGATGTGCTCCTGGAAAAGAAGCTTCTGGCGCAATTCCTTAATAGGCTGCTCAAACTCCATTCCAATCATCAGGCCCATACCGCGAACCTCCTTCGGACCATCAATCCGGCGAAGCTCATCCAACAGATAAGAGCCCACAGTGGCGGCATTCTCTACAAGATGCTCCTGCTCCATAACATCAATGACCGCAGTAGCGGCGGCACAAGCCAGATGATTGCCTCCGAATGTGGTTCCTAACTGGCCGATAACCGGCTTGAACATAGGACTGATGAGCAATGCGCCGCAAGGCAGGCCGTTGGCAATGCCCTTTGCAACCGTTATCAGGTCGGGACGGATTCCGTAATGCTGATGCGCGAAGAAGCGGCCGCTGCGGCCATATCCGCACTGTATCTCATCAAGAATAAGCACTGTGCCATTTGCAGTGCAGGCCTCACGAAGAGCCTTCATAAAACCGGGGTCTGGCAGCTGTATTCCGCCAACGCCCTGAATGCCCTCGATGATTACGGCAGCCACATCGCCCTTGGAGAGCTCAGCCTTTGCGGCATCAATATCGTTCCACGGCAGATAAGTAACGTGCCCGTTGGCATTGATCGGCGCAATAATCTTAGGATTGTCAGTAACCTCGACGGCAAGCGATGTGCGTCCGTGAAAAGCGTGCTTGAAAGAGAGCACACGGCTGCGGCCTGTATGGAAAGACGCCAGTTTCAGAGCGTTCTCGTTGGCCTCGGCACCGGAGTTTATCATAAACAGGCTGTAGTCCTCGTAACCGGATATACGGCCCAGACGCTCTGCCAGCTGTTGCTGCAACTTATTCACCACAGAGTTTGAATAGAAGCCCAGCGTTGCCACCTGACGGCTTACCGCCTCAACATAATGCGGGTGTGCGTGACCGATGCTTATTACGGCGTGACCGCCATAAAGATCAAGATACTCCTGTCCGCTCTCATCCCAAACCTTGCATCCCTGTCCTTTTACAATACAGACCGGAAACAAGCTATATACCTCAAATAAATTCATCTTTTTAAAAATTTATAAAGCCGAAGGGAGTCATCGTAATCAAAATCCCGAAGGCTTTAACCTCAATCCCGTAGTCTCCTTCAAATAATTTACAAGCCGAAGGTGCGACCGGAGGGAGCCAAGCGAAGCGTGTCCGGTGAAACCGGACTAAAACAAGGTCTATGAATCTCCCCCAGAGCATAGTAATCAAAATCCCGAAGGCTTTAACCTCAATCCCGTAGTCTCCTTCAAATAATTTACAAGCCGAAGGTGCGACCGGAGGGAGCCAAGCGAAGCGTGTCCGGTGAAACCGGACTAAAACAAGGTCTATGAATCTCCCCCAGAGCATAGTAATCAAAATCCCGAAGGCTTTAACCTCAATCCCGTAGTCTCCTTCAAATTAAAGAGGAGATTCATGTTATGAACCGCTGTTCCGCTGGCACCTTTCACCAGATTGTCAATACAGGTAGTTACCAGTACCCTGTCCTGGAACTTGTCCAGATGTACCAGACACTTGTTGGTATTCACCACCTGCTTCAGGTCTATCGGCTCCTCAACCACGTGAACGAAAGAATCCGCCTCGTAGTAAGTCCTGTAAATATTATACAGGTCCTCAAGGGCCACACCGTTCTTTGTCATAACGGAACAGAAGATGCCGCGCGCAAAGTCGCCACGGTAAGGCACAAAGAAAATCTCCGAGTCAAAACTGCTCTGAAGCTGCCTTACAGACTGCTTGATCTCAGCCAGATGCTGATGCACGAACGGCTTATATACGGAGATGTTGTCGGAACGCCAGCTGAAGTGAGTTGTTGCCTGTGGCTTTACGCCTGCGCCGGTGCTTCCGGTGATGGCATTCACATAGACATCATCGTTCAGCATAAGGTTACGGGCCAGTGGCAGAAGAGCCAGCTGGATAGCGGTGGCGAAACAGCCTGGATTGGCCACGTGTGTGCTGTGACAGATGGCTCTGCGGTTCAGCTCCGGAAGTCCGTATATAAAGTCATTACCCTCGGCGGCCAGACGATAGTCCTGCGACAGGTCTATCACCTTCAGGCCCTCGGGCAGGGTATGCTCATCCATAAACTTGCGGGTATCGCCGTGAGCCGTACAGAAGAAGAGCACGTCAATCTCATCAAGAGGCAACTGATCGGTGAAGACCATATCAGTCTCGCCTATCAGACCCTCGTGAACCGAGCAAAGCCTGTTTCCGGCATTGCTTGAGCTGTTCACAAACACTATCTCCGCATCGGGATGTCCCAGCAGAATCCTTATCAACTCACCTGCAGTGTAGCCTGCACCTCCTATTATTCCTACTTTTATCATTACGTATTTATGTCAAATCTTATCTCTCCTCGTCAGGATGTACGCTGTAGTATGCGCGCAGAGGAGTTGAGGTAATCTTGATGAAGCCCTTGGCATCATCTGCGGTCCAGGCCTTGGCACCCTCGCCGTACTCACCCAGCTTGTTGTGGACAAGGTCGTCCGGGGTATCGCATCCAACTGTCTGGAAGCTGTAAGGACGAAGCTCCAGAGTGACGGTGCCGTTCACATTGCGCTGGCTGCTCTCAAGCATCGCCTCAATGTCAGGCATCACCGGCTCCAGATACTGGCTCTCGTGAAGGAACATTCCATACCAGTTGCTTACCTGGTCCTTCCAGTACTGCTGCCACTTGGACAGAGTGTATTTCTCAAGGAAACGGTGTGCGCCGATGATAAGCATCGGTGCGGCTGCCTCGAAGCCCACACGGCCCTTGATGCCGATGATGGTATCGCCAACGTGACAGTCACGGCCGATGGCGTACGATGCGCCAATCCTCTCAACCTCCTGAATAGCCTTGATGCGGTCATCAAACCTGGTGCCGTTCACGCTTACAAGCTCGCCCTTCTCAAAACCAAGGCTCAGAATCTCGCTGCCCTCCTTTGCAGGGTGCTTCAGATATGCGCTCTCAGGCAGACCCTTTGCGCTGTCAAGTATCTCACCGCCGCAGATTGATGTGCCCCATATACCCACATTGTATGAATATTTCAACTTTGCGAAGTCTGCGCTGAAACCGTTGGCGTTCAGATAGTCAATCTCCTCCTTACGGCTCAGGTTGCGGTCACGTGTCAGGGTGATGATCTCCACGCCTGGAGCCTTCACCAGGAATGTCATATCAAAACGTATCTGGTCGTTGCCGGCTCCGGTTGAGCCGTGGGCAATGGCATCAGCGCCTATCTCCTTGGCATAGCGAGCTATGGCCAGTGCCTGGAAAATACGCTCGGACGATACTGATATAGGATAGCAGTTATTGCGCAGCACGTTACCATACACCATAAAGCGCAGGGACTTGTCGTAATATTCTCTGGTGACATCGAGTGTAACATATTTTACAGCTCCCAGCTTGTATGCGTTCTCCTCGTTTGTCTTTAACTGCTCTGCACTGAAACCGCCGGTATTGGCGCAGGCCGCATATACCTCATAGCCCATCTCCCTGGTCAGATACATCACATTGTAGCTTGTATCAAGACCTCCCGAGAAGGCTACCACTACTTTCTTCTTGCTCATATTTATCTTGTTTATTCCTATCAAAAAATAAAGATTAACCGTCCAGTCTGTGGATACGCTCCAGGACATCTGCCGGAATCTTGGCCGGAAGATGCTCCTCCGGATCATACAGCATTGCCGTACAGATACAATACTTGCGGCCGGTACGCTTCAGCACATCCACGTTCACGCAACCCTCGCAACCGTGCCAGAAAGCCTCATCGTCGGTAAGGTCGGCAAATGTTACAGGCTTATAGCCAAGCTGTGTGTTCATAGTCATCACCGCTGCACCGCTGGTAAGCGAGAATATCTTTGCCTTTGGCCATCTGGTGCGGGCCAGCGTGAATGTCAGGTCCTTGATGCGCTTTGACAAGCCAAGGCCACGGAAGTCAGGATGTACAATCAGACCAGATGTCGTGACATACTTTTTGTTCTCCCAGGTCTCAATATAGCTGAACCCGGCAAACACATCACCCTTAAGGGCGATTACAGCCTTTGCCTCGCGAATCTTAGAAGTAAGATATTCGTGAGTACGCTTCGCGATACCCGTCCCACGAACCTTTGCAGCGTCGGCGATAGTCTCCAGAATCGTGTCAACATATTTCTCGTGTGACTCGTCGGCTACCATCACCACGATTTCCTCATTCTCCTCCATATTTTATAATGAAATAATTATCGGCTCCAGAACATGCTTTATCTCCTGACGGTTTGCGTTCTCTGCCAGAATCATCAGCAGAGTATCGTCGCCGGCTATCGTACCATACACACCTGGTATGTCGCTGTTGTCTATATCGTAGGCAAGGCTGGCCGCATAACCCGGTTTGGTCTTTATCACTGCCATATTACCGGAAAAGTTGAGCGATACAAAGCCATAGCGAGGCTGGTTGACAGGGTGCGACACCTCGTGACCGCGTTTCAGCAGGGCGTGATTCGGGAGCACATAGACATAGTCGCCATACGTATTGGCAACCTTGGAGATCTTCATCTTCTTCAAATCCCTTGAGAGCGTGGCCTGAGTCACCTCAAAGCCCCTCTCTGAAAGCATTCCCATAAGTTGCTCCTGATTCTTCACGTCAATCTCGGACACAATCTGGCGGATAGCCTCCAGTCGATTGTTCTTGTTCTTCATATTTGCATAAATATTCTTAAAACGACTGCAAAAATACACATTTCTTCGTCAATACATAGATTTTTGCAACAAAATTCACTCAATTTTCATAATGTTTAAATATACATCCGCAATAATGCGTCCAATTCGGCTTCATTAAAAGGAAATAAAAAATAAAATAATGTTAAATCACTTGACAAGCCCTACCTCAATATATTATTTTTGTGCCTGTAAGGAGTTATGCCATCATAAATGACCGGAAGCGAGACAAGCCGATGCCCTCTGTGCGGAGGGATGAATATATACCACTACGCTGACTGCAAGGACTCTGCCGTCAGCGGAGAGAGCTATTCGCTGGCAAGATGTCCGGACTGCGGCCTGATCCATACACTCAACCCGCCAACGGATGAGGATAAGTCCGCCTACAGCAAATTATCGCTGGAGCTGAACCGGGCAGACCACCCCAAAGAGCCTCTGGACATGCTCTATTTCTACATCCGTTTTCTCAATGTCCGCCACAGGGTGCGGATTGTCAGGGAGCAGTCCAGATTAAAAACGGGAAAACTGCTGAACTACGGAGCCAAGAGCGGCTATTTCTCAAGCGCGATGGAGAACAGCGGGTGGAAGGTAACCTCTCTTGAGGAGCATCACGAGAAACGTGTGTTCTCACTTGAGATGTTTCACCACCGCATGATGGAGCCTGATGAGCTTGAGTCACTCCCGCGCGAGTCTTTCGACGGGGTTACTTTGTGGCACACTCTGGAGCATCAGGATAACCCCGGCAGGCTGATAGACCAGCTGAAAGCCCTTCTTAAGCCCAACGGGCTGATGTTTATAGCATTGCCAAATACCGACTCACTTGATGCCACGTTGTATGGGAACGACTGGGCCGCCTGGGATGTGCCACGTCATCTGTGGCACTTCAACACAAGCTCAATGATCAGGTTCGGCCTGCGGCACGGGCTGATTCTGCAGCATCACCAGAGGCTGCCTCTCGATACTTTCTACATCGCGATCCTGTCTGAGAAAAACAGAGGGGCCCGCCATTACATACTGAAAGGCGGACTCAAAGGGCTTCATTTCTGGCTCAGGACAAGAAGGGACAGGAAAGGCAGCAGCACCATAGTATATGTATTCAGAAAGAAAACAAACGGATTATATGACAACCCAGCCTAAGCAGAAAAAAAAGAGAGGAGCAGACCTGCTGTTCCTTACCGCCACCATAAGTACCACTATGGTGCTTTTCCTTATAGGCATAATAGCATTCCTGCTTCTCACTACGGGCAGGCTGTCCGACAATCTTCGCGAGGAGATGACCGTTGAGATAGTCCTGAACAACGATATCAGCCAGAGTGATGTGGACAAACTTATTAAAGTCCTGGGAGCAGCCCCTTACACAAAGGAGTGCTCATATACATCAAAAGATGAGGCGCTGAGCGAGATGAGCGCGGAAATGGGAGTGGATCCCACCGAGTTTCTGCAATACAATCCGTTCTACGCATCGCTCAGCCTTAAACTGAGGTCTGAGTATGCCAACCGCGACAGTCTGAATGTGATTGTCCCGAAAATCAGCTCGTACAGGCAGGTCAAGGAGCTGAATTACCAGCGTGAGCTGCTGGATGCCGTGAACCAGAACATCGCGAAGGTCTCGATAGTGCTCCTTATACTTGCAGCGCTGCTCACACTTATCTCAGTAACCCTGATAAACAATATCATCAAGCTCTCTATATACGCCCAGAGATTCACTCTCTACTCAATGAAGCTTGTAGGGGCTAAATGGTCATTCATACGAAGACCTTTTTTATTCAAGAACCTGTGGATTGGCATCACCGCCGCCATTCTGGCCAGCCTGCTGATCTGGGGAGGGCTCAAGTTCGGGGCACGGTACGAGCCGGGAATAACATCATTGCTCAACAAGGAGATGATGATTCCGGTATTCGCGATAGTACTTGCAACAGGTCTTGTCATTACCTGGCTATGCGCCCTGCGCTCAGTCAACCGTTTCCTCAGGATGAAATCGGGAGAGCTGTATTACATTTGACATTAAAGACAAAAGATATGGATAAGAACAAACTGGCTTTCAGCAAGACAAACTACATTTTAATCGCCGTCAGCGTGGTCCTCATCATCTTGGGATTCATTCTGATGACTGGTCCTAACTGTACGAACGAGGCTTTCGAGCCCGACATTTTCAGTGTGAGGAGAATCAAGGTCGCCCCTGTTGTCTGCTTCATCGGATTTATCATGATGATAGCAGCCATCGTCATCAAGCCAAAAGAAAACAATAAAGATATTACGGAATGAATTGGATTGAATCACTTTTACTCGGATTGCTTCAGGGACTCACAGAATACCTGCCTATAAGCAGCAGCGGACATCTTACCATAGCATCGGCATTGTTCGGTATCGATGCGGAACAGAATCTCTCATTCACTGTCCTGGTACACGTAGCCACCGTACTCAGCACACTTGTGGTTCTATGGAAAGAGATAGTATGGATTTTCAAGGACCTGTTCACAAGACAGTCCTGGAGCAGTTATGCAGGACTCAACAATGGCACCAAGTACGCCATAAACATATTAATCTCTATGATACCTGTGGGTATTGTAGGACTTTGTCTCAAAGACAAGGTTGAGGAGGTGTTCGGCTCAGGTCTGACCATAGTAGGCTGTATGCTTCTTGTCACTGCGGCACTGCTTACTTTCTCTTATCTCGCCAAGCCCAGACAGAGGGAGACCATCACCGGATGGCACGCCCTTTGGATTGGAGTGGCGCAGGCCATCGCCGTAATGCCGGGCCTGTCACGCTCGGGTTCAACCATAGCCACAGGACTGTTGCTGGGAAACAAGAAGGAGAGTCTGGCACAGTTCTCATTCCTGATGGTAATACCGCCGGTACTCGGTGAGGCGCTGCTTGATATGGGAGATATGCTTGGAGCTGGCGCTGAGACAGCCTCGGCCGGCAACACCTCCACGGGAGTGCTGCTCATTGGTTTCCTGGCCGCATTTGTGGCTGGCTGCGCCGCCTGCAAGTGGATGATATCCATCGTACGCAAGGGCAAGCTGATATGGTTTGCCGTCTATTGCGCGTTGGCTGGAATACTTACGCTGATATTATCGTAAGATATGGATTTTCAAGCTGGCGAGATACTTTGCTTTGACAAGCCATACGGATGCACCTCATTCGACGTGGTAGGGCGTGTACGCTGGCATCTGTGCCGCAGACTTGGAGTAAGAAAGCTCAAGGTAGGACACGCCGGCACACTTGACCCGCTTGCCACCGGTGTGTTGATTGTATGCACAGGCAGAGCCACCAAGCGCATTGAGGAGCTGCAGTATGGCACAAAAGAGTATGTAGCCACCATACGTCTCGGAGCCACTACTCCGTCATTTGACCTGGAGAAGCCCATTGACGCCACCTATCCCACTGAGCACATCACCCGCCAGATGGTTGAGGAAGTCCTGACTCATTTCAAAGGCACGATAGAGCAGATACCGCCATCGTTCTCCGCCTGCAAGGTTGACGGGAAAAGGGCATACAAAATGGCCAGAAAGGGGAATGAGGTTGAGCTCAAGCCCAAGACATTGCAGATTGACGAGATTGAGCTGACAGAATGCAATCTGCCCGACATCACAATAAGGATTGTATGCGGCAAGGGCACATATATCAGGGCTCTGGCACGCGACATAGGCCTGGCCTTGCAGAGCGGGGCACATCTCACAGCCTTGCGACGCACACGTGTGGGAGACGTGAGGGTTGAGGATTGCCTGAATCCGCAGACATTTCCGCAGTGGCTTGACGGGCAGGAGATTACTACTGAGAATAATGAATAACAAAATACAAACAGACAATGAAATTATCGCAATTCAAATTCAAGCTGCCAGAGGACAAGATTGCCTTATATCCAACCGAGAACAGAGATGAGGCCAGACTGATGGTCGTACACAAGAAAACCGGGGAGATTGAGCACCGGATTTTCAAGGACATTCTGGACTACTTTGACGACAAGGACGTCTTCGTATTCAACGACACTATGGTTTTCCCTGCCCGTCTTTACGGCAACAAGGAGAAGACCGGCGCTCAGATTGAGGTGTTCCTGCTGCGTGAGCTGAAGGAGGAGAACCTGCTGTGGGATGTTCAGGTTGATCCTGCCCGCAAGATAAGAATAGGCAACAAACTGTATTTTGGCGAGGACAACTCAATGGTCGCGGAGGTCATTGACAACACCACATCCAGAGGCCGTGTACTGAGATTCCTTTACGACGGGCCGCACGATGAGTTCAAGAGGGCCCTGTACGCTCTGGGTGAGGCTCCGCTGCCAACCTACATCAAACGTAAGACCGAGCCGGAGGACAACGAGCGTTTCCAGACAATCTACGCATCGAAGGAGGGAGCCGTCACGGCACCTGTCACAGGACTTCATTTCAGCCGTGAGCTGATGAAACGAATGGAGATAAAAGGTGTTGACAGGGCTTTCATCACAATGCACTGCGGTCTTGGCAATTTCCGCGACATTGATGTTGAGGACCTCACAAAGCACAAGATGGAGTCAGAGCAGATATCCATCACCGATGAGTGCTGCGAGATAGTGAACAACTGCAAGCTTGGCGGCCACAAGATCTGCGCGATAGGAAATACGGTAATCCGCTCGCTTGAGACGGTAGTGGGAACCAACGGTCTCATAACCCCATACGAGGGATGGACCAACAAATTCATCTTCCCGCCATACCAGTTCAGCGTAGCCGACAGTATGGTAAGCAACTTCCAGCTTCCTTACTCAACACAGCTGATGCTTACCTGCGCGTACGGCGGCTATGATCTGGTGATGCACGCCTACAATGTAGCCCTGAAGGAGAATTACCGTTTCGGTTGCTATGGCGACGCGATGCTGATAACTGACTGACAGGACAATGCTGTATCTCTCACTTGGCAGTAATCTTGGTGACAAAGCCGCCAACCTGGCCCGCGCAATTGAAATGATTGAGGCCAGAGTGGGCTGTGTTACCCTCAAGTCGGGTGTTATTGAGACAGAGCCGTGGGGATTCAACAGCGGAAACAGTTTCCTGAATCAGGCAATTGGCGTGGAGTCCGCACTTCCCGCTTTGGAAGTCCTGGACATAACCCAACAGATTGAGCGTGATATGGGAAGGAGTGAGAAGAGCAGCAATGGCACCTACTCAGACAGACTGATAGACATTGACCTGCTACTATATGATGAGCAGATAATAAGCGACAGCCGGCTTACCATACCGCACCCTCTCATCCCTCGACGCAGATTTGTCCTGGAGCCTCTCGCCGAGATAGCCCCGGACCTTATGCATCCGCTATTACATAAAACCATCAAGGAACTATTAATGTCTATCTGATATGGCAGACAACTATTTGGAGAATCATTACGAGGAGTATCTGAAGAAGAAAGCGGCCTGGGAGAAATCGCGCAAGCACGCCATATTATCCAAACCGGGAGTCAATAAGGAAACAGACAAAAAAGAAAAATAGAATGAAGCCTTTTATAAAGAACACTGTCGGGCTTTTGATCCTGACCGCAATATGCGTATTCGTGTCTTGCCAGAAATCAGGCGATGATGATCCTGTAATACACGAGAAGGGCAATGGAGACTGGACTGGCACCATAAGTGAGTACACCCTCACTGTTGAGGACATAACTACAATGATAGGCAATGCCATACCATCAATAGGAGACTACGCCAAAATGCTGTCATCATTATTATGTGATATAAACGTTGCGAAGATAAAGTATCTGACCGCCGGTCCGGACGGAAGTCTTACTGAGGCATCCGGCATCGTCACATACCCGGTCTCCACACAGAGGTACAACCACATTCTCAGCATTCAGCACGGAACAAACGATATAGACAACGGCCCGTCGGACCAGCTGTTCCCAATTGAGGCCGCGCCGGTCTTCAATGGCGAGGTGACAGTTATGGCCGATATGCTCGGCTACGGCATCAGCAAGACCAAAGACCTGAGGCATACATACCTGCACGCCAAGACCACAGGCACAGCCTGCGCCGATATGATAACGGCTGCCAGACAGTATCTTGCCACCAAGCCCGCACTGGAATGTACTGCCGACAGTATCCGTCTGATAGGCTACTCACAGGGAGGTCAGGCCACAATGGCCACAATGTTCGAGCTTCAGGAGCGTGGGCTGGCTGAGGACATCTCACTTGTCTGGGCCGGCGGCGGGCCATACAGCCTGATGGAATACCTGAGGCTCTTCATTGAGAATCCTGAGAAAGAGTTCAAGCAGATGGGCTACATCCCATACGCTTTCGAGGGCATCACCAATGGTGACAACATTTCAATAGACAGGACAAGAATCTATGCACCATACATCTTTGAGAATGGTATGGATTCCATATTCACCGGGAACTATCTGTCTGACTGGCACACTATCCTTCCGCACGACATCACCAAGGTGTTGAACGGGAACTTCTTCAAACCGGATTATGGAAATGATCCTGACGTAAAGGCTATGATAGAGTGTCTGGAAAGAAACTCACTTGTCAATTATACCCAGAGCATAAGCGACAACATCCACATCCGGTTCTTCCACGTGCCCACAGACACATACGTACCCTATACCTGCTCAGTGCTGGCAGCACGGAAATGGAGCAGTCACTGTACTCTTACTGACCTCACAGCCGGCAACCATCCGGCAGGAGGCGTGGAGTTTATCCTGGAGTATATGGGACTCCAGAGATTCAAATTCCTGTTGCCGTTAATTGATGACGTGCTCAATTAAGGCAAGATAAGGGCACTTATTTGCCGAATCCCTCAGGATTGTTCTTCTGCCACCTCCATGAGTCGCGGCACATCTCCTCTATTCCATACTGAGCCTTCCAGCCCAGCTCACGGAATGCCTTTGCGGGATCAGAGTAGCAAGTGGCTATATCACCCGGACGACGCGGCTTGATGCTGTACGGAATCCTCACATCATTGACTCTCTGGAACGTATTGACAATATCCAATACGGAATAGCCCTTGCCTGTTCCAAGATTATAGATTGCCAGACCACAGCAGCGCTTGACAGCCTCCAGGGCACAAACGTGCCCACGTGCCAGATCAACTACGTGAATGTAGTCACGCACACCTGTGCCATCGGGAGTGTCATAGTCATTTCCGAACACGCCGAGCTCAGGACGCCTGCCAACCGCCACCTGCGTCACATACGGCATAAGATTGTTCGGAATGCCGTTGGGGTTCTCACCTATTGTGCCACTCTCGTGAGCGCCTATCGGATTGAAATAGCGAAGCAACACCACATTCCATTCCGGATCGGCCTTCTGCAGGTCTGTCAGCACCTGTTCAAGCATACTCTTGGTCTGACCGTAGGGGTTGGTGCACTCACCTTTCGGACACTCCTCAGTAATAGGAATCATTGCAGGGTTGCCATATACTGTGGCCGACGATGAGAAAATTATGTTCTTTACGTTATGTCTGCGCATTGAGTCCAACAGAACAAGTGTACCGTTTATGTTGTTCTCGTAGTACTCCAACGGTTTGGATACAGACTCACCCACAGCCTTGAGTCCGGCGAAGTGGATACAGCACTCAATGTCCTTGTGAGCCTCCAACACCTTGTCCAGCCCTTCCTTGTCGCGGATGTCCACCTGATAGAATGGTATCTCCTGACCGATAATAAGGCCAACCCTGCGCAAGGACTCACTGCTGGAGTTACAGAGATTATCAACCACTACAGCCGTATGACCGGCCTTGTATAACTCAATCAATGTGTGAGAGCCGATATAACCGGCGCCACCGGTAACCAATATTCTCATTTTTCTACAAAATTATATCAGACCATCCGCCAGTTTCAGAAGATATTGGCCATACTGGTTCTTTATCATTGGCTGAGCCAGCTGACGGATCTTCTCACAATCAATCCAACCGTTCTCAAGCGCAATGCTCTCCAGACAGGCAATCTTCAGACCTGTGCGTTTCTCAATTGTCTCCACGAAAATTGAGGCCTCAGCCAGTGAGTCGTGCGTGCCGGTATCAAGCCAGGCAAAACCGCGCCCGAGTGTCTGCACTTTCAAAGACCCTTCCTGAAGGAAATTCTGGTTGACGGTAGTTATCTCCAGCTCGCCACGCGCTGACGGCTTGATTGTCTTAGCCACATCAACCACTTTATTCGGATAGAAATAGAGGCCCACAACCGCATAGTTTGATTTTGGAACAGCAGGTTTCTCCTCAATAGAGAGACAGTTGCCAGCCGCATCGAACTCTGCCACTCCGTAACGCTCCGGGTCATTCACCCAATATCCGAACACGGAAGCCTTGCCATCCTCATCCGCAGAGCGCACAGCCTCGCGGAGCTTGCTTGTGAAGTGAGCGCCATAGAAGATATTATCGCCCAGGACCAGGCATACGCTGTCATTGCCTATGAACTCCTCGCCGATGATGAAAGCCTGTGCCAGACCATCCGGGCTAGGCTGCTCCGCGTATGTGAATGAGACGCCATAGTCTGACCCGTCGCCAAGAAGACGGCGGAAGCCAGGCAGGTCCTGAGGAGTGGAGATTATCAGAATATCACGTATCCCGGCAAGCATCAACACCGATACGGGGTAATATACCATCGGTTTGTCATATATCGGCAGCAACTGCTTGCTTACTCCTTTGGTAATCGGATAAAGGCGTGTGCCACTGCCTCCTGCTAATACTATTCCTTTCATATCAATCTATTTTCTCAACCATACTCTTCTTAATCTCTATCGTAATCCTCCCTACGTGAGTGACATCCACAGCCACCAGGCTCTTTCCGGACACCTCTATCAACTCACATTCAAGGCCTTCAAGCGAGCCGGAGACTATTCTCACGTGATCACCACAGGCAAATTCAGTTGTATCAACCCTCACCTCATCATCACTGTTACCTACAACGAACATAAAATCCCTCATCTGTTTGTCGGGGATGATTGCCGGAGTACTAGAACCGTTATTTGTCATATAGCCTCGTATGCACGATATGACCTTCAGAGGCTCTATTCTCCCTGCATGGGTTGAGTGAATGAAAATCATTCTGGGAATAAGTATCTTATCTACGACTTTCACCCTGTCTGACCATTGTCTTTTTGTCTTACAGACAGGAAGGAAATACTCAACCCCAAGTGAGTCAAGCGCCTGTGCCGCCTTCTTCTCAAAGAAAGGCTTTACGTACGCCACAAACCAATGCAACTCGTTATCTGCCATTTTTCAACGCAAACATACAAAAAAACCGCGTTTTTATGTAAGTTTGCAGTTGTAAAAATCAAATTTAGAGTAATGAGAAAGTATTTTATCCTTTTAATAATTATGGCAACACTTATGGGCTCCTGCGGGGCCAATGGCGCAAAAGGCAAGAATGCTCCTGCCGAGCCAGAGACAGAGATCCTTTTCAAGACCACTATGGGCGATGTAAGAATCAAGCTTTACAACGAGACACCCGAGCACAGATACAACTTTGTGCGTCTGATAGAGCAGAACTATTTTGACAGCATCCTTTTCCACAGAGTGATACGCGATTTTATGATTCAGGCCGGAGATCCTGACTCAAAGGGAGCGCCCAAGGGAACGATGCTCGGCTCAGGCGGCCCCGGATACACAATTCCCGCTGAGTTCATATATCCGCAGTATTTCCATAAGCGTGGCGCTCTGAGCGCTGCCAGGACTGCCGATCAGGTCAATCCCGAGCGCAGGTCATCAGGCTCGCAGTTCTACATTGTAACCGGCAGGAAGTACAGGGAAAGCGAGCTCAGGGATATGGAGGGACAGCTCCGCCAGCAGGAGGCGCAGAGTATTTTTGACGGACTCTGCATGGACAACCGTGACCTGATAATAAAGCTGCAGAACGAGAAGGACAACGACGGCCTTATGGCTCTTCAGAAAAAGCTGAACCAGCAGCTTGACTCCATCATCAAGGAGAAGGGGGCCTTCAAATTCACTGACGAGCAGGTAAAGGCATATACCACAGAGGGCGGCACTCCGTTCCTTGACAACCAATATACCGTATTCGGAGAGGTCATTGATGGAATGGACGTGGTTGACAAGATTCAGAAAGTCCGTACAGACCAGAACGACCGTCCCGTTGACGACGTTATGATTATCAGTGCCGAGGTTGTGAGGTAAAGTCCAGATACGGCTCAAGACGCTCAAGATCCTGCCCGCTGAACTCCTGGAAAAGGGATAGGCTGGCAGGATTCTTTATGTCGCCATTTCTCTGCCTGTACTCCACAATAGCCCTTGCCTTGTAGAAATCCATATAAGGATGCTGCCTGAGCTGGCTCAGCGATGCCACATTCACCTGAAGCTTTCTCACGTGAAATGTATCAGACACCATAAACCAACCGCGCACACTGTCGGGCAGATGCTCTATCTCCAGAAGCTGGTCCGTACTTACATAGCCTCCCAGACGCTCACGGTACTCTACAATACGCCGGGCGTAGTAACTGCCTATGCCGGGAACCTTTTTCAGCTCTGTAGTGTCAGACTCATTCAGGTTAAGTACGGTGCCATACGGATACTTCACACGCTTGGGGTACATTGAGACCCTCTGTACCGGAATCTCACCGTCATCTTTTCTCTCCTGTATGGGGACTGCCACAATTTGCGCCGTATCATCATTAATCAGCGTATCTTCTTGCGGAACAGGGCTGGCCGCAGGCCGCGTTACTCTTACAATAGTGCCTGCAAAAATCACAAGGACAAAAACCGACAGGGCCCTTCTGTCTGATTTACTGAAATAAAAAAGGTCTTTCCACATAGATCTCACTTGATATTTGATTATTGATTAATTTTGCATCAGATTTACACATATATATTTATGACACGCATTTTCAGGTTCTATCCATTGAGCATCATCACGGTAATCATCATCATATATCTCTCACTCTTCAACCCGGCCAGCATAGGATTGAGCAAGATACATATCTGGGACAAGGCCGTACACGCCATAATGTATTTCGGATTTACCATAGTATTCTGGCTGGAATACCTGATAAACAACTCAAGGCTCACAGCAAAGGCTGTACTGCTGCTTATGATTCCACTGCCGATAATAATAGGCGGAACGCTTGAGATAATTCAAGAGCATTTCACCGGCATCCGCAGCGGAGACTGGAACGATTTCCTTGCAAATCTTGTCGGAGTGCTGGCAGGCGCTGTAATCGGCCTGCTGGTTGAGCGGCCAATTATCAGGCGTCTTCTCCCCAGGAAGTAAATGGATTACGTGTAAGATACGCGTTGTAGTAACGATGGTCACCGGTTACCTCAGCTCCTATGAAATCAGGCTTCTCAAAAGCCTCGGTCTCTGACTGAAGCTCAACCTCGGCCACCACAAGGCCCTCATTCTGGCCGTGGAACTCATCCACCTCGAACACGTGCGGTCCTGAGTGTACCAGATAGCGGCGTTTCTCTATCAAGTCACCTCCGCAAAGCCTGATCAGCTCCTGAGCGTCATTTACATCAATGTGATGATTCCACTCATAGCGGGACATGCCGGACTCATTGGTAGGGCCCTTTATTGTCAGGAGCGCATCGTTGTCTGTAATGCGTATGCGCACTGAATTACCGTTCTGGTGGGCGATGTAGCCCTGTACAATGTCATAATGGCCGAATGAGGCCTTAATGTAGTCCTGGCTGGTAACCAGAAACTTGCGTTCTATCTCCAATGACATAGAATATGGTATTAAGTTGTTGATATTATTCTCCCTCAGTCTCAGACCAGCTCATCAGATAAGCCTTGATGAAAGCATCAATCTTACCGTCCATGACGCCAGTCACATCGGATGTCTGACAACCGGTCCTGTGATCCTTCACCCTGCGGTCATCAAACACGTAGCTCCTTATCTGCGAGCCCCACTCAATCTTCTTCTTGCCGGCCTCAATCTTCTCCTGCTCGGCCATACGGTGCTTCAGCTCCTTGTCATAGAGAATTG
Source organism: uncultured Bacteroidales bacterium (assembly GCA_937898885.1). GTDB lineage: Bacteria > Bacteroidota > Bacteroidia > Bacteroidales > Bacteroidaceae > Colenecus. Next base: position 18,731 of record CALDKD010000054.1, read on the forward strand.
AGCGGAGGTGCTGCATTGCGCGCTCCTTGTTCTTTGGCTGGTCACGGGTCTCGGTGTTCTCAATCAGAATCTCCTCCTCGGCTCCGGTGTACGGGTCCTTGAACTGATAGCGCAGACGTACGCCAGACTCAACCTTGTTCACATTCTGACCACCGGCGCCACCGCTTCGGAACGTATCCCACGTAAGCAGGGCCGGGTTCACATATACCTCTATCGAATCATCAACAAGAGGAGTGACAAATACCGATGCGAAAGATGTCATACGCTTGCCCTGGGCATTGTATGGCGATACCCTGACAAGACGATGCACGCCGTTCTCGCCTTTAAGATAGCCGTATGCGTACGGGCCCTCTATCTCGATGGTCACAGACTTTATTCCGGCCTCATCGCCCTCCTGAAGGTCTGCCACTGTCACCTTGTATTTATTATCCTCGCCCCAGCGCATATACATACGCATAAGCATCTGCGCCCAGTCCTGACTCTCGGTGCCACCTGCGCCTGAGTTTATCTTGAGCACGCAGTCCATCTGGTCAGCCTCCTCACGAAGCATATTCTTCAACTCCAGAGCCTCAATGGCGTTAATGGCCTTGGCATATGCCTGATCCACCTCCTCGTCGGTGACCAGTTCCTCCTTGAAAAAGTCGAAAGCCAGCTGAACCTCCTCCGAGAGAGCCTTCACCTCCTTATATCCGTCAATCCAACCCTGCAGTGACTTGACCTTCTTCATCTGGGCCTCCGCCTTTTTTGTATCGTCCCAGAAACCGGGAGCCTGCGTACGGAGTTGTTCCTCCTCCACTTGAATAAGCTTGGCATCAATATTCAGGTAGCGTCTCAACGCCTCGGTCCTGTCAATCACATCCTTAAGTTGCTCAATAGTAATCATTCCTATCCAATTTGAGCGCAAAGTTACTATTATTTGCCAATAGTTGCTAACTTTGCCGGCATCAAAACGTCTGGACAATGAGTATAGAGACAGCGAAGGAGCAGGCACTTGAGCTTCTTAAAGCATTGATAGCCACACCGCGTACCAGCAGGAACGAGCAGGCTGCGGCAAATCTGGTAGAGGAGAGTATGATCTCACACGGCTACATTCCGGAGCGCACCGGCAATAACCTGCTATGCAAAAGCCATTACTATGACCCTGCCCGCCCCGCGCTGCTTCTGAACTCGCACATCGATACAGTGAAGCCTGTGGCCACCTGGACAAGAGACCCGTTCCAACCGGTTATTGAGGATGGCCGTCTTTACGGATTAGGCTCAAATGACGCGGGCGCCAGTCTGGTCTCCCTGCTCCATACATTCTATCTGGCAGACCGGCAGCCCAACAATCTGAACATGATTTTCCTGGCAACCTGCCAGGAGGAGGTAAGCGGAGCGGATGGCATGAAGATGATGGCGCCTGTGCTTCCCGACATATCCGTAGCCCTTATCGGCGAGCCCACCGGAATGCAGCCGGCAATTGCAGAGAAAGGGCTGATGGTACTGGACCTTGAGGTTCACGGCAAGTCCGGACACGCCGCCCGCAACGAGGGCATCAACGCCATATACCGTGCCATGGACATAATGGCTATGTTCAGGGATTACCGGTTTGAGAAAGAGTCTGCGCTGCTTGGTCCGGTAAAGATGAGTGTCACCGTTGTCAATTCCGGCACACAGCATAATGTCGTTCCCGACCTCTGCACTATGACAGTTGACGTGCGCAGCAACGAATGCTACTCAAATATTGAGATATTCAATGCCATACAGGCAAGACTGCCGGAATGGTGTACTATGAGGGCGCGCTCGCTCAACCTTAACTCATCGCGCATCCAGCCGGAGCATCCACTAATAAGACGCGCCGTTGAGATGGGGCTGAGGCCATTCGGCTCACCCACTCTGTCAGACCAGGCGCTTCTTGGCTGCCCGTCGTTCAAGATGGGCCCCGGAGCCTCCTCACGCTCACACTCCGCCGATGAGTACATCTGCATAGACGAGCTCAACAATGCCATTCCGCTCTATATGTCACTTCTTAAGCCAGAGTGACGGATTGAGTTTGGTGCTCTCCTTGTGCAACTGGAAATGAAGGATTGTGCGTCCCGATGTATCTGACGCCACATCACCGATAATATCACCGGTCTTCACCGCCGCGCCCTTGCTCACACGGCTGGCGCTCAGATTACAATAGACCGAGATGTATGACCCGTGACGTACCAGCACGCCAATCTGGCCCTTGCCCTGCTGGAATACCGTGCTGACTGTACCATCATACACAGCCCTTGCCTGCGCTCCGCGGTTTCCCTGAATATCAATGCCCAGATTGTTCATCTTTACATTACTCATTCCCGCCACGCTCTGCACTCCATAGTTGCCTACTATAAGATAATCGCCTGTAATAGGAATAGGGAGCTTGCCCTTATTGCTCTCAAAGCTGCCCGTCAGTCTCACATCGGCCTCAGTCTGATGAGTCATCTGCGTACTTTTGCTTTTTCCGTCTGACTTCTGAGACTTTGCCTGCGCCTCCTTCTGTGCCGCTTTCTGAGCCTCCTTCAGTGCCAGCTCTATCTGACGGTCAATCTCCTTGCTCAGCGCATTCATCTCTTTCTGCTGCCGGTCTATCTCTTTCTTCAGAGAGGAGCGCTTGGATTGAAGCTTGCCCAACAGAGAGCGCTGTCTCTGCTCCTCGGAGCGGGTCTCCTTCTCCTGCTCCGCCTGCTGCTCCTGCAATGCAAGCTTCTCCTGCATTACAGAGTCTATCTTCTCCTTCTGAAGCTGCACGCCCTCCTTCCTCACCGCTATCTCCTCAGCCAGATCCGTAACTGAGGATGAATATTCCTTAACATAACGGAAACGCCTTGACAACTGCCTGTAGTTCCTGGAAGAGAACAGGAAAAGCAGTGGATTGAACGATGAGTGCTGCTTCTGATAGAACTGGCAGGCAGCCGCATAGCGTTCCTGACACTCCTCATACTCCTTCTGCAATATGCTCAACTGCTCAGTCAGCTCCTCCGCCTCCTTCTCCAGGACACGAATCTCCAGTTTTGTCTGTTCCAGCAGCTTACGGCGCTCACTAAGCAGATTGGCCAGCATATTCACGCTGGCGAGCTGGCTGGTTATACTGTTGTCCGTATTGGTAAGCAACTTTTTCGATGCCGCGATCTGACGCTCAATCTCTGCCTTGTGCTGGCGCATCTGCTCCACCACGCCTTTCTGAGCCCACACAGGAGTGACAGTCAGAACGAGCCATACGATTAGAATGCCTATCCGTCTCATAGATACTTCCTGATTATAGACAGCATATCGGAAAGAGGAATTCTGCTGAGGCTTGAGATGTCAATACGGCCATCGCCCGCGCCTTTTACCGGAGCAAAGCCACTGTAACGCAATCTTGCAGATACCGACTTGGTTCCGAAATTCATACTGAGCGATGCCTGTGACGGCATATTCGCGGCATTGGGAGCCTCGGGGAAGGAATACATCATCGAGGCTTTGTAAAGCAGCGTGTTCTTGGAGATACCGCTCACCCGTCCTGCCTCGTCAAGCTCAAAGCGGAAATCCGATACATCGTCACTGAAAATACGCGTACCGTTTTTCTTATCGTTCAGCAGAAGGTCCAGATGCCCGGCGGCAATCGCGTTATCGGACTCGCCATATACGAACATCCTGTCCCACAGCAGGCCCTGCACTGTACGGAAATCAACCTTCACGCCATCCAGATATGGTATATCGGAATAACTTACCTCCGTATATGTGCCATTTATCCTATTTGCTATGACCACACCCCTTGGAAGCAAATCCACGGCCGCAACCTCAAGCAGGCCAAGCGCGCTGTACGAGAGATGAATGTAGTTGTTCCACTGCATACGTGCCTTTATGGTGAGAGGTCCCTGCGAGCCGTATGTCACAGAAAACCTGCCCGACACATCGCGCGCCTCAGGGTCTGCCAGCATCTCCTGCACCAGACCTTTGGCATCGCTCCTCTGCTGCCGCGTGGTACGGCACGATGTAAGCGTCAGTACAATGCACAACATTACCATCGCACCAAATCTGAGACCGTATCTGATATCATTCATTCTCATCTATGTATTTCTGTTGCTGAATCTTCCGCTCTATTGTCTTTGACTCACTGTGAAGCTCAACCGCCTCGTGCCAGTAACGCACGGCGGAATCCACATCACCATTCATATAATATATGTCGCCACAGTGCTCCATCACATCGGCACTCTGCTCACCATCACTCCTGACAGCCCTGTCAATATACTCCTTGGCCTCCTTATAGCGTTTCTGGGCAAACAGTATCCACGCGTAGGTATCAAGGTAGGTGGCATTCAAAGGCTCCTCATCAATGGTACGGCGGCTCAATGCCTCGGCTTTCTTCAGCTCGCGCCTGTCCAGAGAGAGGAAATAGGCATAGTTATTGGCCGTCATATTGTCATCGGGATTCAGCTCCAGCGCCCGCTCGTATGCCTGGAACGTATCCTGCATCCTGCCATTGTTGTAGCAGATATCACCCTTCAGAGTATATAGCCTCGCGGCATCCTTTTTGTCCGAATCGGCGGTGATATTGGCAATGCCGGCCTCAATATCCCTCAAAGCCATCTCAGTCTCCGCCGCACGGTAGTCCGATACGGCATTCCAGTAATGGAGCGCCAGATTCCCGGGAAAATCCCTCACTGCCAGACGACACAAAGACCTGATGGAGTTCAGCTCGTTAATATTGGTAACCATCTCAGAGAAGGTCTCTATGGCCCACTCAACATTCGGCTTTATCACTATATAGGCCGAATCCACATCTTTCATCTCAAGATAGAACTGGAAACGCTGCACCGTTCCCTGCAGAGACTCGCCCTCAAGCAGCTCAATGCGGTCAAGAACCCTGAGACCCTTGCGGTATTCCGCAGCGTTGTCGTACAACTCCATAAGCACCATCAGGATATCCGTCCTGGCAGGAAACTGAGCCGCCATCTTCTCGTATATCCCGATGGCCTCGGCATACTGATGGTTGCGCGCGTAGAAATTGCCCAGCAACTCCCAGTACCAGTAGTTCTCAGGCTCAAGGCGCACGGCCTCACGCATCAGCTCACCCGGCCTCACCCTGTCGCCAAGAAGCATATAGTACTGCGCAAGCTCGTATCTGGCCGCCGCCGACTCAGGATTCAGCTCCAGACAATAGCCCAGCAAGTCAAATGCCTCAGCTAAATTACCCAGACGGCCCTGATTCACCGCCTCATAGAAATAGTAGTCATACAGCGCACGGTCATCCTCAGAGACAGTCTGAGCACTGCACACCGTTGCCCCCAACAGCCAACAGCAAACCGCCAACAGCCTCCATCCCGCACGGCCGCCAACAGCCAACAGCCAACCGCCAACAGCCCTCATCACTTCTTACCGCTATGGCCGAAACCACCTGCGCCACGCTCCGTCTGGTCAAGCTCATCAACCGGCTCCCAGCTTATCTGCTCGTGACGCGCTATCACCATCTGCGCTATGCGCTCACCATCCTCAATTACAAAATCCTCGGTGGACAGGTTTATCAGAATCACTCCTATCTCGCCACGATAGTCGGCATCAATGGTGCCGGGGGCATTCAGAACTGTGATTCCCTTCTTTATGGCAAGCCCGCTGCGTGGCCTTACCTGAGCCTCATATCCTGCAGGCAAAGCTATAAAGAGGCCTGTAGGTATGATTTTGCGCTCCATAGGCTTGAGCACTATAGGAGCATCAATGTTTGCCCTGAGGTCCATACCTGCCGACAGCGGTGTGGCATACTCCGGCAGCTGATGTCTGGAACGGTTTATTATTTGAATCTGCATCGCTTTATTTTTGGTTTCTGCGAAAGTAATAATTAATTTTGAGACTTGATAAAAAGCGACTGTCTATGGAGTGGGAAAATATCATATCCGGCAAAAGGTTGGGAATGGAGATGCTGTACGAGGAGAGCGACGAGGACCGCTCAACCTTTCAGCGCGACTATGACAGACTTGTCTTCTCCGCGCCGTTCCGCCGGCTCCAGAACAAGACGCAGGTATTTCCGCTGCCGGGAAGCGTCTTCGTGCACAACCGTCTTACCCATAGCCTTGAGGTAGCCTGCGTAGGCCGCTCACTGGGTAATGTCATTGCCCGCAAGCTCACTGAGAAGTATCCGCACCTTGCCGAGACCGCCATCACCGAGACCGGCAACATAGTAAGCGCAGCCTGTCTGGCCCACGATATGGGCAATCCTCCGTTCGGCCACTCCGGCGAGAAAGCCATATCGGCCTATTTCACCGAGGGAAAGGGACTGGCATTGAGAGACCAGCTGCAGGACAATCCCGCTTTCTGGACCGACATCATCAACTTTGAGGGTAACGCCAACGCCTTCCGCCTTCTGGCCCACAAGTTCCTGGGCCGTAGGAACGGAGGCTTCGCAATGACCTATTCCACCCTTGCCTCAATAGCAAAATACCCCTATTCATCGGTATATGCGCAGGGCAAGCACAAGTTCGGATTCTTTCAGAGTGAGGCTGAGCTTTTTGAGCGCATTGCCACCGAGTTGGGAATGATTCGCCTGAGCCAGCCCGGGCAACCGCTCAAATATGCCCGATACCCGTTTGTATGGCTGGTTGAGGCCGCCGATGACATCTGCTATCTGCTGATGGATATGGAGGACGCGCACAAGCTCAGGCTTATGTCAACCGCCGAGGCCAAAGAGTATATGATGGCCTTTATGCAGCCCGGGGAGCGTGCCCACGCCGAGAGCATCTGCCGTATGGTTACCGATGCCAACGAGCAGATATCCTACCTGCGCTCCAAGCTGGTGGGAATGCTTGTGGCCGAATGTACCGATGTTTTCATGCAGAACGAGAGGTCCATCCTTGACGGCACCTTCAGCGGCTCACTCATCAAGCACATCAGCGACACCCCAAGGGAGGCATACCGGAACCTGAGCAAAGTGTCCATAGAGCGCATATACCGCTCAAAGGAGGTGCTCGATGTGGAGCTTGCCGGCTTCCAGATAATAAGCACCCTTCTGGACCTTATGACCGATGCCGTACTCCACCCCGACAAAGAGTACTCCAAGCTGCTGATAGGCCGCGTGTCAAGCCAGTACGAGATAAACGGTCCCGACCTCTACACCAAGATACTGGCCGTGCTGGACTACATCTCCGGTATGACCGATGTCTATGCCCTGGACGTATATCGCAAAATCAACGGCAACAGCCTGCCGGCTGTATAATACTGAATAAGCAACACAAAAACAAAAATGGAACACAGATTCAGACTCTCACTGACAGCGCAGATTGGACTTGCGCTGGCTCTAGGATTCATAGTAGGAATTCTTCTGCAGAACAATGTTGACCTCGCAAACGGATACATCAAGCCATTTGGCACCATTTTCCTGAACCTTCTCAAGTTCATCGTCGTGCCGCTTGTGCTTTTCTCATTGATATCCGGCCTCATATCAATGAAAGACATATCGGCCCTAGGCCGTCTGGGTCTGCGTACATTACTCTATTTTATGGCAACCACCGTTGTGGCGGTAACACTTGGACTCGTAATCTCCACGCTGCTCAGGAACACCTTTCCGGTTATTACCATATCAACCGACTCATCTTACGGACAGGCTGGTTGTATCTCATTTATGGATCAGATAATAAACATCTTTCCAAAGAATATCATAGAGCCGTTCAGCAGTTCAGAAATGATGCAGGTTATAGTCATTGCACTGCTCATAGGATTCGCCATAGTCAAGTCGGGGCAGAAAGCAGAGCCACTGGCAAAACTGATTATAAGCGCAAACGATGTAATCGCAACCATTCTGGGCTTCATTATGAGACTGGCGCCGATAGGAGTATTCTGCCTGCTATGCCCTGTAGTAGCTGAGAACGGAATACAGATATTTGGCACATATGCCGCACTCATCGGCATAGCATACCTGTGTTTCCTTACTCACGCCATCATTGTCTACGCCAGTTGCGTATGGTCAATGGGGAAGGTAACCCCAGGCAAATTCTTCAAGGGAATATTCCCGGCAATGATGTTCGCCTTCTCAAGCGACTCATCGGTTGCCACACTGCCAGTATCAACAAAGTGTGTGGAAAGCCTGGGAGTGCGCAAGAGCATCTCCAACTTTGTCCTTCCTCTGGGCGCTACCATCAATATGGATGGCGTTGCCATATACCTTGGTGTGACATCGGTCTTCGTAGCCCACTGCTGCGGCATTGACCTCACTCTGAGTCAATACCTGTCAATAGCCTTTGCCAGCACCATAGCCTCAATAGGCACCCCCGGTGTTCCCGGAGGCTCGCTGGCGCTGATGGCAATGGTCTTCGCCTCGGCAGATCTCCCTATTGAGGGTGTGGCCATTGTGGCCGGCATTGACCGCATAATAGATATGGGCCGCACAATGATGTCAGTAACTGGCGATGCCAGTTGTGCCGTTATCATGGAGCGGTTTGAGAAATAACTATGCCCGCAAATGCAAACAAGCCTGACCGCAGCACAATGCCGGAGGCTCTTTTGAATTAATAGAAAGGCGAGTAACCTCGCGTTCTCTTTCTCTTATTCACCGAAGACCTTCACGCCATCGACGTATGTAGCTACCACCTTGGCATCCGGAACATTCTCGATCGGATCATTGAGGAAGTCCACGTCACAGATGGAAAGGTTGGCGATCATTCCGCTCTTGAGCTGACCCAGACGATTCTCTTCCTTGATCTGCCAGGCGACATTGACCGTCATCGCCTCGAGAGCCTGCTGAGGTGTCACTGCCTCAGTAATATTTTGAATACCGGCTTCTCCATAGACAGGGGAGGTGCGTTTGACAGCCGTGTAAACGGTAAGAGGTATACTGATGCTGGGTGACACCGGATAATCGCTGTGGAAATTGACCTTGCAACCGGCATCGAAGAAAGACTTGACGCGGTACTCTGAATCCACCCTTTCCTGGCCGAGGTACGCGACTTCGTGCTTGTTGTATTCAGGATCAATCGGGGCCCACAGAGGAGCACAGACCGGAATTATGTTGTTGTCGGCCATCTTCTGGATGTCCTCAGACTTGATGATCTGAAGATGGGCCATAGTGTTTCTGGCATCGCTCACACCGGCGGCCTTCTGTCCCTTAATTATTCCTTCAACGGCAGTGCGGATGGCCCCGTCACCGATAGTGTGGAAATGAACATTCATCCCGTTCTTGTTGGCGAACTCGACAGCCTCGGCAACGCGGTTGGGATCAGGAAAGCTCTTCTTTCCATAATAGGTGGGATCGTCGTTATAAGGCTCGAGAAGCCAAGCGGTGTGCGCCTCCACAACGCCGTCCATGAAAATCTTCACGCCATATACCTGGAAATATTCATTCTGATACTGCTTGTGGTGCTCCAGAACCGTATTGAGGTCACCCCAGAACTTCTCATCCGGCATAGGGTCCTGGACACATTCCATAGCATAGGTACGGAGTTTCCAAAGGCCCGACGTTGCAAGTTCCATCCACGCATCCTTCTCGTTTCCGCCCGTTGTAATGGCCGCCTCCACAACACCAGTGATACCATAGGAGAACGCTATATCCTGCCATTTGAGAAGAGCGGTCTTAAGCTCCTCCTTGGAGAGCAGGAGCGCAGGACGCACAATCTCCATCGCATTCTCTGAAATGTATCCGGTAGGAAAACCATTGTCATCGACACGGATACAGTCTGTGCCGTACTTTTCAATATTTGCCGGGTCATCTACTTTGTAGGTTTTGATGGCGCAGGTGTTGATCCACATAGAGTGGCCGTCAACCGAAGAAAGCACCATAGGCACATTGGGGCAGATGGGGTCAAGCATAGCCGCAGTAGGGAGAACGTCGAACTTCACGGACCAGCCGGCACCCTTGTATATTTTCCTGTCCGGGTGCTCCCTCACGTCCTTCTTCATAAGCGCGACAAAGTCATCCATGGTTGTCTCGAGGTCGTTGTCGATTGACGCAAGGTTGACCTGGTCATAGCGTGAGGCCACCTCCATTCCGTGAAGGTGTCCCTCCAGGAAACCGGGATAGATGTATGCCTTAGGGTATTCCAGGACTTCTGTCTTATCACCACAATATTTCCTTGCCTCATCAAGGGTTCCCACATACTGCACCTTCCCACTCTTGACAGTCATAGCGTTGGCCCTGGGGTTTTCCTTGTCCATAGTGATGATGTTTCCGACAAACATCACATCGGCTTCACCATTGAGGTCGGGATTGACTTCCTCCCCGGAGGTGCAGGATGCCAGGCAAAGGAGCCCTGCCGCAAGAAGGAATAAAAGTGATTTCTTCATAGCGTATGGTTATTTAAAAACTTCTTTCAAATCCACAGTATAGACCTGCGACAAATCGTTTCGTAGGGCGAAGTTGACGGTTAACTGCTTGGGATTGTAAACACAGGACCAATTGGTGAAATCATTGGGAACCTCGATGCTGTAACGCCCCTCCTGAAGGCAGAGCATAGCTTCCTTCTCGGTCATTGTAGGCTTGTAGTAGTTCATCATATGAGCAACGCGCATCTTTGCCGACATCTTGACCTGCCAGTCGTTGGCGGTGGCAGGTGTGATGGGGTTCGGATAGGCAAGGAATGCCTCAGGGTTGCGGTAGTAGTTTTCGATGCTGTACCACTCATAGGGCATATGTAGGCCTGCCACTAAGCCATATACATAGAGCTGCTCTATCTCGCGCATTACATGGAGTTCGTTTTTCCAATATTCGAAGATTGCCCAATCGCCTGTGGCATCGGCTATCATCCAGTGTACGTTGAGACCTGGCATGATGTTGATCATGTCATGTTTGCGAAGGAGTTCCTCCACTTCCTTCACGGTCTTGCACTTGGAGAGGATGAGGTTATGCATGAGCGATGCGGAGATGGCTTTCTTGCCGGTATTCTGATTGAGGCGGTCTGGGTTGTCGTCATTGAAACTGGGAAGTTGGTAGGCGCCGAAGCAGAGACCGTACTCATTCATGCCGTCCATAGTAGCGAGAGGAACGCGCATAAGGCGGTGAAGAGAGGTTTTGCCATCGCTCAACAAGCCGTCGCCATTATGACCGTTGGTACCTTGATATAGGACGGAATTATAGTCGGGGGCGGTAAACTGGATGTACTTGTAGCCGTTGGTGCTGTTGAAAACCAGGAGCATGGGACCGTGCGCACCATCGAAATTGCGGCCAAGCAGGAGTCCGCCCTGGGGCGACTTACACACGAAACCAGAGCAGGCCTTGGAAGTTGATTCGACTGTGGGCTCGGCTCCTTCCGGTGTAAAATGGAACTCGCCAAAGGCGTTATCAAAAGCGTCCTTCGTGCGATAATCGCCATTGACCAACTCATCAAGGTGCAGGTCAGCGGTGTAGTTCATCGTGTAGAGAACATCGGATATACAGCGCAAAGAGGAGAGCGTAGCATCCGCCTGTGGATCCTTGCACCACTGTGCATTTTTGGGATTTGTGACCGTCTCACCCACTTTTGTCACATCGGTGGGATTGTCAATTGGAGGAACAACAACCTCCGGTTCTTCTTTGTCACAGGCAAAGAAAGAAAGTGTGAAAGCAAGAAGTAATAAAACTTTTCTCATATCAATATTTCATTAATGTCGAATTTGATTCGTTGTATCTTTGAGTTCCTTGTCACGCATACAATCCGTAAATATACTTTTTTTTCGGGAAGATACAACTAAGGTTCGTTTTTTTGTATGTTATATGAAAACAATGTATTCAAAATTCCATGAGTTTCTGTCAACAATCCAATTTGATAAATAATTAGGGAGAAAATTTGAAAGATAGGGAGAAAATCATCGCTGCTATCAAGGAGAACGGTCATCATACCACCAACAGCCTTGCTGAGCTGGTTGGAGTCACACCCAAGGCGATTGAAAAGCATCTCGCCAAATTAAAAGCAGAGGGACTGCTCGTAAGAATAGGCCCCGACAAGGGTGGCCACTGGGAGGTAATAGACAACGACTAATAGACTAATATCCCAAAATAATCCTGTTCAGACATAGATTGACCAAATGATTGATTGTTCAGAAATTACCGACGGAATCTAATAAACAACAGGGGCTCATCGTGGGTTGAAATCTATCGTAAAAAATAATATTATTATCAAGTACGCAGCACATATATTTCACAGATATGCACTAACTTTGCGATATATACCTAGGCCGCATCTCCATACCATAGAGATACGGCCGCACATTATAAACTATTATTCTATATGCTTATGAAAAAAGAAGCTGACCAGAGAGACCATTCCACGCCGCAGGCCACTGCGGCAGAGGAGCCTGCGGCTGAGTCAACGTTCATAGAGAGATGGGCGTACTACGTGCGCGAGATGGGCAACGTGAGCCAGAAGCCCGATGGGCTTGACGGCTACTTCAGCCAGCTGTTCGATGCCTCCAACCGCAGGAACATAGAGGAACGCAAACTTACAATATACGACAATATGGTACGTGACGAGATTCAGATTCAGGCAGAGAAGCAGTACGCACTGGACGAGCTGCGCGAGGAACTGGAGCTACAGAGACAGAAAGATGTGGAAGAAGCTAGAGGGCAGGGCATCGAGCGAGGCATTGAGCAGGGCAAGCTTGACACTGCCCGCAAAATGAAGGCCGCCGGCATCGCCGTCGAGGTAATCAGCCAGTGCACCGGTCTCACGCTAGAGCAGATTGCAGAGCTCTGACACTAACCGCATTTACAAGAACGTTCCCGGTCTTTGTCTTCAGACCGGGAACGTTGCTTATACCAGTGAACCACCTGCCCCTGACCCAAGCGGCGTTGTTACCCAGAACAACCTCTGACCGCTCCGGAAAACACGGAAGACTTACCACGGTAAGGTGGTAAGGTAAGGTACAGGTATCCAGGACCTGCATTGATTGTAAACATTAATCCTGGTGGCAAAAAAGCATTACGCACTATATTGTTCAAAAGGCCAATTTTATTTCTCTAGTTGGGTAGCAAAATTTATCCAACTGGCCAGCAAAAATCAGCCAATTGCAAAAACATCGCGCGACAGGCGTTCGCAGACAGGAATATGTATGGATTTTTTTCAAGCACCTTAACACCTTACCACCTTAACGCCTTACTTTCGGCCGGCTCACAGTGAATCAACTTAAACCTTTCAAAAAAACCTCACGCCAAAGTGATAGTACTATAATTAAATATCCCACTCTACATTAACGTGAGCTCGATGAAATATGATTAATTGATAATTTGATGATTAGCGGGAATTGTCGTAAATTTATAGTGGACTAGACAAAAACCCACAACAAACTCTCGCTATGTTCACCGACGATAAATTACTGAAATATTCTGTCTTGCCGATGATTTCTGCAAGTTTTTCAATTCACAGGTCAAGAAATACACGTTGGCAGATCAGTCAGGCAGTGAAAACAAACGTAAGCATCACAGAGAACCGACAATGTCCAAAGCTGAGATTATGCTGATAATGATACTGTTTCACGATATAATATACCTTCTCATCAATATCAAGCTTATTTAGACATTCAGCAACATTTCCTGACACTCTGCGATACTGTTTGGAAACGTACTCCGCAGCTTTATTGATATTAGCCTTCTGATTCTTCATAACTGACAAAATGGATTAATGTGAACAGAATCATCGTTATATATAGACAAACAAATGATATAGAAAAAACTGGATTATATGTGGCGTTAATCGCATATAATCCAGTAAATAGTAATCTATTAATTACTTCGGGAGATCTGGCAACATTGCTCTAAGTTTAGCTATTCTTGCTTGAAGTTCAGCAATTGCTAACTTAGAGTTTTTCTGTGTCCTTGCCCTAGCAATTTCTGATTGATATTCTGCAATTTTTTCCCTCGCCTCACTCTTTGAGCTTGGCCTTCCTACACCTGTCACTCGATATAAATAACCCATAACAATAAAAAATAAGTAAAACAATTAAAAATAAGTAAAACTATATATATTAACGTATCAACTGTGGCCACACTATTTTGGCACTAGTAATATAGCACAATTGTCTAATCATCAATCTCATACAATCTAATATGGCAGTTTGTAGTTTCTTTATTATAAGACTCCATAGATGTACTATTACAAATAACATCTACAGAACCCAACTGCAATAACGAGACACTAAAATCACGTGATTTAGGAATATCGAATGACTGACAAGAAGCACTCATAAATGTTTCAGGAAAGTTTGCATCACTCAACTCAATCTGTGAAACTTTAGCATTATAAAATGACTTAAGTATTTCTCTACCTGTAGCATTTCTAATGCCTCCGTTTGTAGTTCCAGTTTTCGTGACACCGTTAAAATAACAATGCATAACATCGTCGGTTACATACAACAATAATTTGTGACAAGGATTTTTGGGGTTGGATTGAAAACACTTCAATCTTCTAATATCATTGAATAGTGAGCCGGCATTATCCGTATGTGCAGGTGCTGACGATGAATTATGCCTATGAAACTTCACTTCAATACATAAGCATTCATCCTCATTTTGATAATACAAATCTATCTCTTGATCTATCTGATTTGTAGGTGTTTTCAAATTATTGTCACATAGTTGTGTAAAAAATAAATAAGGCTGACTTGTAGGTACAAGTGTATGATATGGCAATTCCAATGTATAATGATTCAAATCAGGATCCTGTTCCATCATACTGGCAAATAAGAAATAGCGTACATAATCTTCCGTTATTAAGTTATTGCAGTTTCCTAATTTATTACTTATACTACCAATGAGTTTTGAAATGTCTATCCGATTGTAACTAATTAATTTACTCTGTAAGATCGCATTATCCAGCCAACTTATTTGCTCGTCAATACTAATTCCCGCACTATTCTTCTCATCTTTCCACCACATATATGATATATTGGGATATAGATTCGCAAGGTAAATTCCATATCTATACGGATCTGGCTGAGATTCCATAAACCTTTCGGCTTCAGCAATGAGAGTTTTGTTACCGCTTTTTCTAATGGCATTAAGAGTCAAAGCATTCGCATAGGATTCCTCTTTCCAAAAAGCATACATACTATTATCAGAATAGCATCCATACATTTTGCCAGTATCCATAATAGCATGCATCAGCTCATGAATCAATACTATTGTTGTCAGATTCTCAAGGGAAAAATTATTCCTTGAAGATTCGTCTTTAATGGACTTTAAGAAAAGTACTATCTTTTGCTCCTTGACAACATACTTACCTAATAGTATAAAGCGATAACTCTTACTCTTCTTCTGAAAATCATCTGAGCCTTTTTCATGCGGGTATTCAAATTTTTCGTTTAGAATTTCCTCTTCTTCGACATCAACCATCAAGCCTTTGGAGTCTATACTATGATAATTATAGAAATGCTGCAAAACATCTTTCCATTCAGCTTCATTATTAATAATTTCCTTTGCTAACGAAATTGATTGAACCACAGCATCATTATATTCAGGAAATGATTTTTTTAAAGATAATTCATCTACTTTACCACTCAAATAAAACCAATAACCTACACTATTCAACACTGATTCATTCAACTTTTTTTCTACATCATCTAAATCTAATAAACTCATAACTATGTCGTTTGTGCAAACCGTTTCCGAAGCCTGCTGTTACACAAAAAAAGGTGTGGGAACATTATTGTTCTTACACCTTCTTTGGGCTTCTCGCATTGC
>CALDKD010000055.1 GCA_937898885.1 uncultured Bacteroidales bacterium
TTCATCGCTGGTACCTGAATTTACGATGCAAAGGTACAACTGCGGATTGTCAGGTTTTGTCAAGAAAATCGGGTACAGCGAAATAGAATTCTCGCAAGCTCTGTCATAAACGTATTGTTGTCATCATCTTCCTTTTTTATCTTGTCGTACATATCACTTCCAAGTTTATTTATCTCTTCTGATTCCTGAAGACGGTTGGTTTCTTTTAAGAAGGTGCTATATGTATGTGCCCAGTACTGATACATAGTTGGGCCGACAATGTTATTATCATATTCATCCCGTTCTTCCTCCGGTACATCAGCATAAAGTACATCTTTCCAATCAGGACGTTCGAATATCTTATAATATTGATTATAGCATTCCGTGAAGCAATATTCCGCAAGCTCCCATTGGAAAGTATAATAATAGATTTGGCCCATCAGCACGTGCATTTCAGCCTCCAGCGCCCCCATTCTGATGTCTGGACAAGCAATGCGCTTATAGAGCAATGAATTCGTGCAAGCAATTTGTGCCTCCTCAACAAGCCCGATATCGTACAGATTCCAGGCACGATTAGCCCAAGCAAGGGCAGTCTGGCTGTGGTCCGAGCATCCGCTGCATCTTTCATCATTCCTGTCAGTCAATTCATTTAGAATTTCACGAGTTCTATTTCTGCTCATAAAGTGTATAGGTCTGATTATCCCTATCAAGTCAACAATCTGGTTGGCGGTCATATTTATCGTCTTTGTCGGTTTTTTGCCTTCTCTGATAAACATACCGCCGCATATCTGTCCATCATCATTGTTTTGAAATATGTAGTCAACGTAACTGAAGGAGCAGTAGAGAGAGTCTGGGGAATAGCCAATATACATCTGAGGCCATCTGAGATAAAGTTCATTTGCCAGATCTTCCAACTTGACTTTGGTGATAGGATGTGCATCATTCCACTTCTTGATGCATCGGTTCCATAATTTAATTTGAGATTCTCTGATTCGGGGATTCGAAATTCCATTGGTGTTGTTGTCCAACACGAGTTTTAAGATTGTGCTATCCATATTGCGTTTAATTTTCCGCAAACATAATGCAGCCTCATACCCAATTTTTGTCAGAAGCAAATAAATTGTATTAAATTTGCTTGTGACATTATTTGTGTATAAGGTGAGTATATCTTTGCAACATCGATTACAATTATGGCTACAATGATTCAAAAGCAGAACTGGCTGCTCAGTACGATTCGGAGAAAACGGAGGATAACGTTTCCCGAATTGTCGCGCTTGTGGGAGAATGCGAGCGAACTCAATGATGATAGAAGTCCTTTGTCATACAGGACCTTCAACCGGCACGTCGGTGCTATAAAGGATTTGTATGGCGTTACTATTTCCTGCGACAGACATACCAATGAATTCTATATCCTGAATGAAGAGAATGTTGATGACGGGACGATGCAGACCTGGCTGCTTGATACCATAGCCACAGAAAATCTTGTGCAGGAAAGCAAGGCGCTGAACGACCGCATACTTTTCGAGTCCGTACCGAAAGGGCGTGAGCATCTGTTTACTATCATCAGCGCAATGAAGGACAGCCATACCCTGAAAGTCAGCTACCGAACATTCTGGAATCCGGAAGAGTACACGATGGAGATTGAGCCGTACTTCTTGAAAGTCTATAAGCAGAGGTGGTATCTGATAGGAATCAGCGACCGGCATCTGGGTAAAATCAGAGTATATGGATTGGACAGGATGAATTCAGTTGAAGAAACCGAGACCAGATTCAAGTATCCGAAGGGATTTGACCCGAAGGGATTCTGCGCCAAGAGTTTCGGAATATTTCTCTCTGACAGGAAGCCGGAATTTGTGACACTGAAAGTTTCCGAGAACCAGCAGGCATTCGTGCGGTCCCTTCCGCTGCACTGGAGCCAGAAGGAAGTGGAGACACATCCGGATTATTCTATATTCCGATATTTCCTTGCTCCGGAATATGATTTTGAGCAGGAGCTGCTCTCACGTGCCGGTACCGTTGAAGTGCTGGAGCCGAAGTGGCTGAGGGAGGAGATGAAGGGGCTGATAGAGAAGATGTTTAACAAATACAAATAATGTTGTTATGAAAATCAGTATTGAACGAAGTCAAAAACTATTATCATTTCTTTCGGGGTCCGAAAAAATAGAAAAGATTAAAGCATTAGGTGTCGCAGTAGAGAACGAGATACCAGATAATTCAATTCTTTTCATAGGCATCAATCCATCATATGATGAAAAGAAAAAAGACGATGAGAACTATAATAAGCCATCTTACGACTTGAAAACAGTTACTGGCAGTAGTTTTTTTAAGAAAGCAGCCGAAATAGCGTGCGACAATAATAAACCTTTTGGCCATCACGATTTATTTCCAATCAGAGAGACAGATCAGAAAGTGATTGAGGGAATGTTCAATATTAACTGTGAGGGTATTACGGCTAACGAACACTATTTCGTTTTCGTTGAGGAAAGTCTCAGACTTGCGGAAAGTATAATCAGGGAATCAAAACCCTATATGATAATTGTTGCGAATGCTTTTGTCACACACCTATTCTTTGATTTTCGTTTTAATAATGGAGATTCCTTGTTGGGATTCTTGCCGGGAGATAAAGGAGGTAACTGGAATGAAGAATTGGGCGTCGATTTTGTAAATATAGCAGGGCGGCAAGTTCCAATTCTCTTTTCAGGAATGTTGGCTGGACAGCGGGCGTTAGATTTCGGTTCTGAATTCAGACTGAAATGGCATATTCGCCACATAATAAGCAATGAGAATAAATGGCGCAAGATTGAATATCCAAACAAATAGAAGCAATAACAATGAAACCAAAAGAAGTAAAGTACTACAATTTTGATGGCTCTTTGGTACGGGAGAAACTGATGGTAAGAAGAATTGTCGATGGCAAGGAAACTATTGAAGAAGCGGATTTTCATTGTCTTGCCGGTAATATCGAAGAGTTGTATTTCTTGGCAATGCGTGGCAAGAGAATTTCTTCCGGTGATGCGGTGTTCGGACCGAGATTGGATGCGGCCTTTGTGAATTCACACTGACCATCCCAATCTGGATTGGGACTTCTTTTGAATAGTCTTTACTAACATGCGGGAGAAGGCTGATATGCCTATGTTGAAGATGAGGGATGTGAGGGCATCGAACTGGTTCTGGCTGATATTAAGCTGCTGGTTGTTGAGGTTGGCTTCGATTGGCTCTATATCCTGACGGAGGTATTCGTCGGCTTGTGACTGTGTGATGGTATCGCCTTTGTGGACGTTACCGGTGTGGCCGTAGCCGATGGTCCCAGATGCCGGAGGGACAGCGGTAGGCTGTGAGACGCAGACCTTCGAACTGACGGATGAGAAGTAGGGAGTAGGGGGATGCGGTCATGGGTTACTGTGATACGTTGACGTGTTGAGTTGCAGATGGTGAAATGTTGATTTTTTCGTCACAATGCAGTCAAATGTTGACTGTTTCGTCACTGATGTTGACGGATTTGTCACTATTGTTGACTGATTCATCCCTGATGTTGACAATTATGTCGATTATGATGTTGACGATGTTGACGGAAATGTTGCTGGAGGGGTTTGGCGTGAGCCGAACTAACATAAGGGAAGACGGGTGCCTTTTGGCGGCTTTGCCGACATTTGGCACCCAGCATAATTCAGCTTCACGTTATGTTAAAAACGCGGTGAAGATGCTGACGGAAGGTAGTAGAAACCGATACTGCGCCCGTGTGCGATGGTAATGTCTGTTATGAGCCGGATGGGATGGCAGCCGGACGGGTTTGGATTGACTCCAAACTAAAAAGATGAGTGTGCCGGTCGTGACGACTTGGGGACGATAATACAGGGCTATATGCTTGCTTCGGCACGAGGGGCACACACCATGATATGGTGAATCGGAGCGATGCGGGTCCTGATGGCTATGCTGTTCCACAACACGATACTGCCGGTACCGGTTCTGTGCGGCTGTAACGGTTGACCTGCGGTATAAGGGTGGTTGACGGACGGTTGCAGGAAATGACTGCTTATTTGCTGGCTATAAAGGTTGTCGGAGGGGTTCGGCTTGGTGCCGAACTAAGATGATGAGTGGGGCTCACGATGCATGGTGTGACGGGCTTTCAGACCGGCGCACGATGTGGCGGGAGACCCACACCTTTTGGAAGATAGAACACTGTTCGGAGTAGCAATGCTGGTCCTGATGGCAGGTATGCACAACAATCTATGGAGGATGTTGTGCTATTTTGAACTCAGTTAATTGACCGTATCAAACAGATTTATTCGCACTGACAAATTGCAATTGAATGTTGAGATGAACAGGGGGCAAGATGTACGGATCCTGTCCCCTGTTCACTCCCTGTTCACTTTGAATGGGAATCGATGCTCATCTGTTGCGAACAGGACGGATAAAGAAACCGTAATAAGACATAATTGAAGCAAAAGGTATCATACCAGCCAAGGACTGCGTCATACCATTGTTGTCATTAGACGACTTATAATATCACCTGTCACAGACGGGACGGACAGAATACCCGATATCTTGGGAATCATAAGAAACAACGGAATATATGTTGTCCTGAATACCCGAAGAACGTAACAATATTTCCAGATAATAGGGCTTGACCACAGAATCAGTGGTTTTTAATGTCGATGACCAGATTCTGATTCCATCATCATATTTCCGGCCCTGATTATAGCACATGCCTGAGCAAGGCAGAAAGATACTGTTTCCATTCAGTTTGCTGGTTAGACGGAAACCTGCAGCTCCGTTAAATTCCGTGAATGCAATTGTACAGTTCTTGCGTAACTCATTACACTCTCCGGCTGTAGGCATACGCCATTTCCTACCACACAGTGTCGCAGCAGCATCATCGGAGGCATCAAGGATAACTCTATTGTCAACACAGCCGTACCCTGCATCAGTACAATACTTGGTCAGTTTCCTTTCATCATCGTACCATTTGTAGTTCTCCTCGGAATAAAAGGCTTTCTCCGCAGTCTCTCCCCAGGCATAATAACATCCCGGGGATTCCGGACCTGACGCGCCCACATTGCAGGAAGCCCAGTTGACCGACAATCCCAAATCGACCGGCTCATAGGTGAGAGTTGCAAGGAACGCCGAATCGCGCATTGAATAGTCATTAGGTTCATGAAGGAGGGATTTCATTCGTGCAGAAGCTACAGCAGTTGCATACACTCCATATAATGGTATGTATCTGTTCTCTCCCACGATACGGTAATTCGAACTGAAATCCTTTTCCCTTATTCTGCTTTTGAACTCGTATGTGGAATATTCCGATTCCTTCAGTTCAACGGAATGTATGCTGTCACGGGATAATAGGACATGGGAAAGTGATGCTATTCCTTTGGATGATACAATCCACCGCCCGTCTGTCGTTTCAAAGACTTCGGAATTGTAATAATCGTCAAGAAGCCGATATCCTTGCGCTGACTGTATTATGGAAAGCAAGGCATGACGGTAATTCGTTGCTCCAGGAACAGAGCTGTCAGGCCTCGGCTTCCTGAATGCCTTTATCGATATGGTGTCATAGCCATATTCGCCGTACAACAGTTCATGGACTCTACACTTCAGAAGGTACACGTCATAAGTACCCGAAATATACGTGATGTCATTGGACTTTTCCGTAGTGACAGTACCTTTCTCCAATAACTCTGTATCAACGATATCACATACCGCAATAAGCAACTGTTCAGTGTCGCTCTGTGCATGACAGAGTGATATAATAAGAAGGGAAAAAAAAGAAAAAACAGTAAACTTATTCATGAGTAAGGCTAATAATATTATGGTCTGAGTTTAATAGAGACTCCATGTGTAGTCACCACCATCGTTTGCGATAATAAGCATTTTATTGCACCCTTTCTTTTTCATTGTGGCCAATGCGTTCCAGAAGAAAGGATCAGTAGTATCTGATCTCTCTGAAGCTGCTCCAGGCCAGTCCTGTCTGTGACGTTTCCCTATTTTTCCAGCTCTCGGGCAGTTCCAATACGGCATTCTCATATACAGACCCGTCAAATGCATTCTCCGGGCAGATTATAGGATCTGGGGACTTCACAGTGATAGTCTTCAAAGGGCAGCCTCGGAAGGCATATCCGCCAATGACGCTGACGTTCTCAGGAATGGTGACTGACTCAAGCGCCATTCCAGTGGCGGCCTGACTGTCAAGACCATAGGAATTCTTCATGCTGCTGAATGCCATGTCACCAATTATCTTAATGCCGTCCGGCATGCTGACAGTCTTCATGCAGTCATCCATATCGGAAAATACCGTTTCCGTCAATCCCGTCACAGGATACGTTTTTCCATTTACTGTGATTTCAGAAGGAATCTCAACCGATTCCTGACACTCATGATGCCAGGCCTTGAAAAGAAAAGCTTGACCGCTTTCATCATTCCATATAAATGAGAGGTTGTCTTCAGTATACTTGTAGCCCTTCGTTTCCTGGTCTCCAACCGTTCTGAATATCATTCTCAACGGTTTCATTTCAGTATTTGGAGCGACAATGGCAAGTCCCTCGAAATCATCAAAGTCATACTCTACAGGCGGATTCTTCTCAAGCGCAATCTCAAAACGGTTCCCCGTAATCGCAATATGCGGTTTTATGTAAATGGGATATAGAAGACAGTCCTCATCATAGTATCTTGCAAGGAAAATGCTGTCTGCGGGATTGGCTACACGAAATGAAAATTCGCCGTCCTTACCGGTAATGGCGCCGGCCACCACATAGCCGTCGCTGTCTTTTTCAACTACGTCAACATTGCCAATTGGTCCTTCACTTCCAATGACCACTCCTGAAATCAGGTCTCCTGACATGGGCTGTTTTCCGGTTACAGTGACTTTTGCCGATAGGCCACAGCAGGCCATGACCATAATTGTTGCCAGTACGATTGTCTTGAATTTCTTCATTGCGAAATAGGAATTAATCACGACAAAGGTACTATTTCAATCGGATAAAAAGGGTAGTCCGGCGTTGCAAATGCGTTGCATCTGGCTAATGGCAATACGTATGCCTGTTGG
>CALDKD010000056.1 GCA_937898885.1 uncultured Bacteroidales bacterium
TCTTTAAAAGGAGAAATGGTCATCATAGTTGAAGGGCAAAAAGAATGTAAAACCCCGTTAAACGACCAAGAAATCTCCGCAAAACTTGCCTATTTAATAAAAAATGGCTCTTCGGGAAACGATTCGGGAGTACAGCAATCATCGTAACCCCTTTTCTGCCCCACGTCTTTCCCGAGACAAACAGGATATGATGCCAAAAGAACGGTTTTATCACCAGTTGTTTCGTAAACGTTAAGATGTTCAGGATGTACTTTAGAGACAACAAAGAAGCAATTCTGTCTGTTATTTGCTTCAGAAAAAATCCTTTTTACAGGAGTTCCGTCAACATTATTGGGAAAAATAATTTTGTTTTTCCCGAATTCCGTCCATCTGAATATCGCATATTGGCATAAACCCTTATATGGGTTCATCCCTGTTTCATAAATCCAATCGGAGCACCATCCTTCCTTAGTAAAAATGCATATATGCCCGTGGACGCTCTCAGTACCTGCTGCTAAGACACAGATATCCCCGATTTGCGGCTCATACCCATCCGGAAACCTGTCGCATATTCCTGATGCAATCAAGCCGAAGCCCCATTGGGGAAGATGATAAACATACTGGCAGGCTGAATACGGACAGTTTGGCACCGCTATGCCAAATGCCTTAAGGGCAAGTACTACATAATGCGCACATTCGCCCTCGCCCTTTGCCGGTTTCTTGTCTTTTTTGTGAATGACTGCATAGGCGGCAAATGCCTCCAAATCCAATGTCTTCCCTGCGTTGGCAGGAACAACAGGCAGGGCATTGATAGGATGGTCAACGCCTTGCCAAGAGAATTGCTCTGAGTGATGAAGTTCTGTTTTCTGCATTGTTAAATTTTTATTGTTGTATGGTTCATATTCCATATCCACTGATAGCTTACGGACTTTGCCATTTCTTTGATGAGGGCAAAATCTGTGGAAAGGAATCTGTCGATTTCTTCCATTTGGTCTGTCCCGTTCTGCGTTACCTGATTGATATGGAATTCATCGTACAGTTTACTGGTATCAAGATGCTTTCCGTTGTCAACCATTACAAGTTGCACTTCTTCACCGTCTATTGTCAGGAAGATATCGATATATGTCTTGTCCTTGAACTTTGTCAGGCTGTAACCTGTGATTTCATCTACACAGAGGGCAATTCGGTATGCCTTGCTTTCAGTAAGTCCCGACTCAACGGCAAAACGTTCTACTTTGGCTGACAATGAGCCACCCATATCCGGTGTGATGCAGTAGGATGCTATAGACTTGCCTCTGTTCTTCTCTTTTTCGCGCCTTGACTCCTGAATGGTGAATACCAGGGCAAGAATTGTTGATGCCACACCTGCAATCAGGAACGAATACCATACTGACGTGCCTCCCACTACGAAAAGCAATATCAGAAAGGCTGGCAGGAAGGCAATGAAACCATTGACCAGAGTCACCCAAGACGCTTTCTTTGGTTGCTGCAGAATATTCAAGAAGTTCGCAAGTAAATTTTCGGCACCGAGAAGTAGCAACGACAGGGAGAATATCCTGATAGCCTCTATATCGTACTGACTTATTGTGTCATATCCGAACATCGCGAACAGAAACTGCGGATATATCAATATTACGGCAGTAATGATTGATAATATGACCGACAGCCACAGAATCGTCTTTCTCAGTATGATGAGACAGGCCTCGAAGTTGCCTATGCCGTTTTGCAGACCTACAATTATTCTCATCACTCCGGAAAAGCCCCCGATGAAAATGAAAGAAACAGAAAATATGAATGAGCGGATGCTCAGGCATCCCAATGACTCACTACCCATGGCGAGGCTGAGTCCCCAAACCAGTATCCAACTCTTCAGGAGACTTTCCATCTGACTGATTGCGCCTGGTCCCCCTTGACCAATCATCACTTTTGTCTCTCTCTTCCTGTCAGATATAATAGCAGCATCGTCATTGCTACATACGTCAGAAACTTTTGTCGTCAGGAAAGGTGTCTGCTTTCGTATGACAAAGATGGTTACCAGACATCTTGCAATTGTGGCAATGACTGTGCCGAGCCCCACTCCGGTAACTCCCATATCCAGCATACCCGTAAACAGAAGGTCGAGTAGCAAGTTCAGAGTGCCTTCCCCGATTGTCAGCCAAGTGATATTCGAAACCTTTCCGTATGCACTCAGGATGTTGACTCCACAAGCACCGACCAATCCGAAAGGAGCTGTAATCATAAGCATACACATATATGCGATTGACATATCGTGTATTACCGGTGTCAGCGATAGGGAATTTGCAATAATCCATGGAAACGGAAGTTGGAAGATGGTGAGCGCAACAGCCAGAATTGCAATGAGTCTTTTTCCTGCACTTATGCATATTGCCGTGTCACGCGCATCACTCCTTCCGAGCTGATATATCAGTCGGGACATAATACCCGTCTGGGGAATTATGGAAAACATAGCCATTATGAAGGTTAACGGATAGGCGACATTGATGGCTGCCAGCCCATCCGACCCTACATAATTGCCGACGACAAGGCTGTCGGAAAATACAAGGAGCATAGCCGAAACCTGCGACAAAAGCATAAACGGCAGAAACTGCCGAATCTTTAGGTCAATAAGTTTACTGTCCGAAAACAAGTTCATAACTCAAATCTATATACATTACCTTTATTCATTATTTATCCTGCTTCAGTTCAGCACTGATATAAGCACGGTTACCAAACTTACTTTAAGGTCCTAATCAACAAAAAGTTGCCCAGGATTTTGCCATCTCAGTGCCGTAAAACAAACAAAATAAAAAACTGCATTGACGTGGCAAAGGTACAAGAAAAAACTGAGAAACTCACACCTTTTGGCGTTTTTGGGGGATCTATTTGACTCCATGCTTTCATCCGTTATCGACTCTACACTGAGCCAGAGATGCAGCAGTGTCATAGGATATCAGTTCAGCGAGATTGTACGCTCGCTGATGAGCGTGTATTTCTGCGGCGGCTCATGCGTGGAGGATGTAACGTCA
Source organism: uncultured Bacteroidales bacterium (assembly GCA_937898885.1). GTDB lineage: Bacteria > Bacteroidota > Bacteroidia > Bacteroidales > Bacteroidaceae > Colenecus. Next base: position 3,006 of record CALDKD010000056.1, read on the forward strand.
CATCTGATGCGTCATCTATCGTATCATCCCACCCTGCGCACATGCAGCTCTGACACCATTCTTAGAGCCATCAGGGAACTTACACAGGACAACATCTCCTATACTTCCGATCAGGGCAAGACCTATGATTTCAACACAGCATACAAGCTCAACACATTGCTTATAAACGCTTTGGTTTCTACTGGCGAGCTGAAGGAAGTTGAGGAATACGATGTTGACTTTGACCATCAGTTCATTGAGACAGAGAAGTATGATGCAAAACCGACGTACAAGAGATTTCTCGGCTACAGACCTGGAGTTTATGTTATCGGAGACAAGATCGTCTATATCGAGAACAGCGACGGCAATACAAACGTACGATTTCATCAAGCAGACACGCATAGGAGGTTCTTCGCTCTTCTGGAATCCCGGAACATCCGTGTAAATCGATTCAGGGCCGATTGTGGCTCCTGCTCGGAGGAAATCGTCAGTGAGATAGAGAAGCATTGCACTTACCGATGCATACTGACCAACGACTACGAGTCATCAACAAGAGACATCGTGGAATTCTACAACCTGCGTGGTGGCAAAGAGCGAATCTTTGACGACATGAACAACGGATTCGGATGGAACAGACTCCCAAAATCATTCATGGCAGAGAATACCGTATTCCTTCTGCTTTGTGGCCTTTGAAACTACCGTTGGGGATTACTTGCGGATTTGAGGTTTATAATCATCGTATTTTGTAAAACGTTGGAGTCCCTTCAAAACCAAAGGTGTTCCATAGTCTTTGATGTGATGAAGGGCTATCTAACAATTCAAAATAATCGTCCCTGGATTCAGATATTTGGAAATATACTTCAGAATCGTTTTCAAATACAAAATTCAGATACTGAGTATTTCCAAATTGGTCAATGTAATATCTCCCCTCCGTTACTTTATCTCCATTCACCCACATGAAATCAGATGAATTGCGACTGAAATAAACCTTGTTTTCATCATCAGGCATCCAAACCCCAGAAATGTCAATTTCCGTTATCTTGGAGATATCCTCAACATTTGTAACATCGAAATGTTTGTATATTGCCTTGTATTTTTCTTGATTTTCATTGCGAATAAGGATGATATCATCTATTTCTTCTTTATAAGAACCTTTGATTGTACCACCGAACGTTGCTGCTCTCCAATTCTTATTTAGGTAAATAATGATGCCATTCGTCATTCTCTTGCAATACCAAAGGGAAAAGTCAGGGTTCCAGTTCTCATCGGAATACCAAGTACCGTCTTTGGAAATCATTCGATATTCTTTATCATCACCCATAACGGCACACGTCCCATTATGGAAAGCCAACTTGTAATGGTCCTCCTCCTTCAACCTTTGGTTCTTCTTCAACCAATCTTCTGTCGGGAATTGAGGATTGATAACAAAATTGCCGTCATAATCGATGAATCCGATTTTATCATCCTTTTGAACTGCTGCAACGCCTTCACTGAAATGCCATACATATTCATACTCCTCGCCAATGAATTGCCAGGAGCGCAAATCGAGGAAACGGTACAGACCATTCGATTCCTGTTTGCAAATTGCCACACTATCTCTGACATTGATTTCCATTTCTGTAAATACAGGAGTACGCCAACCTTCATCGTTGTACAACATATATTTGTTAAAGGTTTCAGAAACAGACAGATTTATTCCATTGTCATAACAGAAGTGACCCTGGTCAGACAGCAAGTCGTACTCTAAGGAAAGATTTTCTTTGAGTCTGCTATATTCAACTGATGAAATATCGGTAAAGATTCCAGTTCTTATGAAATGATTCATATCCTGAACTACGCCTTCGCCAACGGTAACAAAACTTCCGCTCGACTGTAACGGGAACAGTAGATGAGTATAATCTCCTTTGTTGCCACCTATTACATCTTTCCTTTTTGAAGACAAAACGGCATACGCTTCATCATACTTGCCCTGCAGCCAGAGAGAAGTAATCAAATTTGTATATGTAACCTTCTGGGTGCTATCAGCCATAACGGACGCTCTGGCGTATTCTTCTGCTTCAGCAAATGAAAATGTTATGCCATGCATTGCTGAGTAAAAAGTTATACTTTGAACCATAGTCAGATGAATATGCTGCATTAAATACAGAATCCAGTACAAACTTGCCAACCGAATTACGGGTTTGGAACAACATATCGATAGCGTCAGAGTTCTCTAACTTTGTTATCACACTGGAATATTGGGCAGTATCAATAGCATAGGACAACAGCAAGTCATGATACAATCGTGCGTTGCCTGTTTGAGCTACTGTTGAGAATGTTAGACTCTCTGATGTCGAGTTGGTTACGGACGGCTCAAGATATCGCTTCGCGCGATCTAATAATATCGGATTAG
>CALDKD010000057.1 GCA_937898885.1 uncultured Bacteroidales bacterium
AAAAAGGTGTGGGAACATTATTGTTCTTACACCTTCTTTGGGCTTCTCGCATTGCCTTGTCACAGCGTAAAAACAATAGCCCACACCTGGCAGATATACCGGCACATAATTGTGTAACGATATGACCTGTGATGTGGTGCTATTGCCATTACCTTCGTGACGTGAATTTTGCGAGAATTCAAAGAAGAAGATAATCTCAATAACACCTTCAGTATGTCAGCTCCTGTTTGGCAGGAACTTCCACAAATTTAACGATTTTTTGGAATTGCAACAGATTGAAGGTGTTTTTTTTCATTCATTACCAGTCATCATCGTCATCGTAGTCATCTTCATCATCAGTGAACTCTTCCAGCTCATCAAGAATGCCGGACAGTGTTGATGATACGGATTCGGCACGTTTCATAAGATACATTGCGTCGTAGCACAAGTCTTCAACGTAATCGTAGTCATCAAGCTCGTCGAACGATGAGATGGTGCCGGTTACTGTGCCGTTCTTGTCGATGGTGTTCAGGGTTACGCTCTTGTTCTGAAGGGTGGCTACAAGGGCTTTGCCGTCTTTGAAGCCATCGGCACAATCGTACTGGAATGGTATGGCTTGCTGACCTTCCTTGTTGTAGTAGCCGAACTTCTTGCCTTGGTTCTTGAAGACAAGGAGCATTCCCTCGTGGAACTGCTCACCGGGCTCCACACCTGCGGCCAGGTTGAATACCAGCTCGCCTGTCTTGTTGATTACGGAATAGTTGTTCTCGCCCTCTACAACGGCAAGGCCATCGCTGAACGGATAGGCATCGTAGTATTTGGCAGAGGTTGCAAGCTCACCCTTTTTGTTGATGTAGCCCCAGCCTGTCTTCATTCTGACGGCAGCCAGACCTTCGGAGAAGATATCAGCATTCTTGAATTGTAGCGGTATCACCTCCTCGCCTTTGGCATTGACGTAGCCATAGAGGTCTGATTGCTCACCATCCATACCAACAACGGCAAGACCTTCGGAGAAGCCCTCTGAGGCGTGGTCATAGTTTACTGGTACTACTACTTTCCCGGTCTTGTCAACGAATCCGTACTTAGACTCCGATGAGTATTGTCCTTTCCTTACACGGGCGTAACCATCGCAAAAATCGCTGATGTCATCGTACTCAAATGGTATTACGAGCTTGCCTTTTTCGTTGTATGCGCCATACTTGTTGTCTTGAGTACATGCCACATACATACCATCAATAGGCTGGTCAATGTAATAGACATTTGCAGGAACAATCTCCTGGCCCTTTCCGTTGATTAATCCGTACTGGCGCCCGTCGGCCATCACGCGGGCCACACCATTCTGAAAATCGTAAATCTCCTGATACTTGCCCGCTAACTGAGTGTAGATTTTCTTTGATAGTACTTTCTCCGCAGGGCCGCTTGCCCCACCTCCGCACGAGGTAAGAATCGTTGCCGTAAGTACGGCTGTCAATAATGTTTGCTTTCTCATAACCTTTACCTTTATAATAACAAAAATGTTTGAATTAATAGTCGTTAATGGTTTTTTGATAACCTATGCCACCTAGCAGAATCTCATAATTCGTGCTGCCATAGCCACTGCTGCTTGCCGGAACATAATAGTGTTTGTCTCGCACTTCACGACCGGAGGAATCAAGTTCATTTGGTGTGGTTTTGAATATATTACCTTTGAAATACTCAAGTTTAGGAGCCTTAGGTGAGTAAAAATATATGTCCTTCAAATTAGGACAGCCTATGAAGTTGTTTGCGCATATCTTTGAAATACAGCTTGGAATGTGCAGCTCAACCAATGAGCGAATATAAGTGAAAGCATTCTCTGGAATGTACTTTTTGTTTGTTGCCTTGATGTTTATGTAATGCCTGCCTTCTTCAAATTTGAGCTCACGGGTTATCTCATGCTCTTTTCCGTCAACATACATTGCGGTACAGAATTCTTTCAGTGCCTGGCCCGATTTGGAAATCAAGACGGTCCCACTGCTGCTCTGAATATCTACTACCAGCATCAGCACATCGCTGTTGTCGCGTACCATAGCATAACTGTTCTCAACGGCGGCAATGGCGGCAAGACGCGCCTCCTCAGCCTTGCGCTCTGCTGCAAGACGCGCCTCCTCAGCCTTACGCTCTGCTGCAAGACGCTCTTCCTCGGCTCTTTTCTGGGCTGCCAGCAACTCTTCTTGATATTTCCGCTCTTTCTCGGCTTTAATGGAATCGGCCTCTGCCTTCAATGCCATTACCTGATCAGTCTGCTCAGGGGTAAGATAGACATTGCCATAATACGATGTCTTGCTGCGTCCCTCGGGTACATACTGCTTGTAGTTCTTTATTTCGGGCAACGAGTCAGAGACACTGCCGTCATAATGGAATGTGTAGAGTCCGCTGGATGATTTGTACAGCATATCATCGAGTTGCTCAAATTTCTCTCCGCTCCTAAAATTATCCCAAACACCTTGATATGAATTGCCAACCTTTCCGGCAATATCGCCCGATAAAAGATAGTTGCCATAGTAATTCTTGAACTCCTCAAATCCGGTTTCGGTAAACATCACAATCTGTTTAAGTGCTATATACTTCTGGTCGCAGCATTTTGAGAAATCATATCCGCCAATTTTGCTGATGCCGAACATTCCTCTCAGGAAGAAATCAATGGCATCCTCGGTTGAGAGTGTTCTCTCAAGGCATATATAGCCTTTTTCCTTCAGTTCTTCCTTTGTGATGGATTTTGAGCCGAGTTTTCTAGCCATTTCTGTAACTGACGCGGGTGTGGTGGAGGTCTTCTCTGTCTCACTCACAAGCACTCCGTTCAAGAACTCGTATGTTATCTGATCCAACTTCCACCGGCCGTTCAATTCGCCATTGCTGTTGAATGAGCCCGACATATCCCTGTCTTCAGTTTTCAATGAGAAAGCACCAACCAGAATACCGTTCTTGAAGTTTGCCGTAGCCTTCTTGGTCTCCTTGGCTCCTGTAGCGCTATAGGACGAACTGATAGTAGCAGAGAAGGCTCCGTTAGGATTTCCGTTGATGAACGAGCCTGTTATGGTATAGGTGGTGTTGGAGTTGCCGCGATAGGTTTTGGCCACCTCCTTGCCTGTGCCGCTCAAAGCGCCATTAATCTTGCCGTCTTTCATAGTTGTGGTAAGGTTGTACGATGCCGTCATATTGGCATAACTGGCACCTGCAGTCGTACTTCCTTTTATTGAAAGAGGTCCTGTCTTTACCATCTCACCATCATCATTGGCATAATACTTGTAGGTCATTGTGGCTCCCATATCAATCAATTCGCTTGGAGTAGGAAGCAGAATGTCGGTGCTGGCGCTCTGTGTCTGTGCGTACAAAGAGTACGATGCCATTGCCGCAATCAATGATAATAATACTTTTCTCATCTTCTTGTATGTTTGTTTTTGTTATGTCTTTTCAAGTCTGGATTCTAGTCAAATCCACGACAAAAACTCTTCCCGCATTATTCACGATGCAAAGATTCAAACTATTGTGAACTCAAACAATGTCATTTAATGTCAATTAACAGGCACGCTTGTGCGCCTGGAAAAACATCCGATACGGGCAATTCTGGAGCAAGCAGAGGCAAATCAGGGGCGTCTCCCGGAGATGCCCCTGATTTGTCTCTACCTGCGGGTTTTACCGGAAATAAAAAACCACCGTGGGATTATTGCGGCCTGCTTATTTCAGTTCATCGGCCAGAACGATGTCTAAGGTTGTGAGTCCGTTGCGCTGACCTACAACGTAACGGGACTCATTGCCATCGCGGCTTACGAATTTGTCAAGATAGAGCTCACGGCCCAGCTGAAACTGAATGCACGAGAAGGTATCGCCGGGCTGGACTTTCGTGTTGACAGACTGCTCAACAATGAAACGATGTCCGCCAAGGTATTTGCAGATGCACTGACGGTCGGGGTACCAGCCTATACGTACAAGACCACCTATGCGAAGTGAGTCAGAATCAAGTATGTTTCCGGAAATCACGTCAGACTCCACCTCGGACTCCTCGGCCAGATGACGGCAGAAATCATTCCAGTTCTGCGCTCCAACCACTACGCTCAACACATTCAGCGTATGTACCGACACCACATCGGCCTTGCGGGTGGAATAGCCCCACAGACGTTCCAAAGTGCTTTCGGATATGTGATTGCGCGTAATACGCTCAATATCGTACGACAGAGATATGAAAGAGGTATGGGTAAGAGCCTGGTAGCCCACCTTCTCCTCTACTTTCTTGCGCAGAGCGTTAACTTGAGGTATATTACACTTGATTGACATTGCGATACAAAAATACAAACATTATCTTTGCGATAAATTGTCATTTTATGTCATTTTCAAGTGAGACAGTAAGGGAGTTTTCCGAAAAAATAGACTATTCGGGCAACTATGAGAATTGTACGCTGCTGTTTGAGAGCGCGCAAAGCCGTATTTTCCGGGCAAGCAAGTGCGGAAGGTATTTTTTATTGAAGGCGCCAAAGAGCGATGCTGGCGTTCATCTGGCAATGTTGAAACGCGAGTACGAGCTGTCAATAGGATGCTCGCACCCATTCCTTATTCACACGTTCACATACGAGCCGGAGAGTCCCATCGGGCCCTGTATTGCGATGGAGTATGTAGATGGCCGCAACCTGCGGGAGTTTCTGCGTGACCAGCCATCGTTGAGACAGCGTAAAAGAGTGTTTCAGCAAATATTGTCAGCCATCAAATATCTGCACCAGAACGGTATCATACACAACGACCTGAAGCCCGAGAATATCCTGATAACCCACTCCGACAACGATGTGAGGGTAATAGACTTCGGGCTTTCCGATGACGATGCCCACTATCTGATAAAGACACCCGGGCTTTCGCCCTACTACTCATCACCCGAGCTCCGGGCCCTGGCACGCGGGGAGCAGGCTCAGATTGATGCCCGCAGCGACATATTCTCCGTTGGAATGATTATGCGCGAGATGTTCGGCACCCTGACGTATAGGCATATTGCGTCAAGATGCCTGCAATTACATCCTGACAAGCGCTACAGCAACATAGATGCAATAAACAAAGCCATTGCCCGCAGGAAGCGCCGGCCATTCATAATAGCGGCCGGCATTCTGGCAATAGCCATAGCTGCCGGCATAACATTCAGCATACAGCGTATTCACACCCTGCAGGATACCATAACCACATACGAACAGGCTGAGAGACAGAAAGAGGAAGCCGTAAACAAACTGATAGACGAGATTGACGAATGGGTTAACACAGAGGGTGAAAGGCTTATCTCAGCCATAGAGAGACAAACCGACCGCGATAGTCTGAGCAAAAAAATAGTAGAGTATGTAGAGGGATACAATGCCATCAGAGAAAGCACAATAGCCAAATGTGATGACTACACGGCACCGATAATCCAGCAATACCTGACCAAAATATACAATAAACTATACATACGCTACAGGGCCAAACTAGAGGAGTGGTAGCCGTATAAAACGGAAAAGGTCGCCGGAAACCCGGCGACCCTCTCACTATCAAGTTTCTAATCAATTATTCTGATCAGCCTCGTCAAAGTCAGTCACAATGGTGCGGCCTGACTGAAGTTTCTCGTACTCATCCTTGTTGGCAACGATGATGTGATCGAAGTCGCGCAGACCGGTACCGGCAGGAATCAGGTGACCGCAGATAACGTTCTCCTTCATACCCATCAGGTAGTCTGACTTGCCGTTGATGGCAGCCTCGTTCAACACCTTTGTTGTCTCCTGGAATGATGCGGCAGACATAAAGCTCGAAGTCTGAAGAGCGGCACGAGTGATACCCTGCAGAACCTGAGTTGATGTAGCCGGACGGGCATCGCGGGTCTGAACCAGCTTGAGGTCCTTACGCTTCAGCATTGAGTTCTCATCGCGAAGCTTACGGGCTGTTACAATCTGGCCGGCCATCATAGTCTCGGAGTCACCCGGATCAACAACATACTTCTTACCCCAGATACGGTCGTTCTCGTCCATGAACTCCAGCTTGTCAACGTACTGCTGCTCAAGGAAGCGGGTATCGCCCGGATCATTGATCTCAACCTTACGCATCATCTGGCGGACGATAATCTCAAAGTGCTTATCGTTAATCTTCACACCCTGCAGACGATAGACATCCTGCACCTCGTTCACGATATACTCCTGAACAGCGGTCGGGCCCTTGATTGCAAGGATGTCCGACGGAGTGATGACACCGTCTGACAGAGGAGTACCGGCGCGTACATAATCGCCCTCCTGAACCAGAATCTGCTTTGACAGGGCTACCAGGTACTTGCGTTCCTCGCCTGTACGTGACACAACGGAAATCTCACGGTTACCACGCTTTACCTTACCCATATTGATGGTACCGTCAATCTCGGCAACAACAGCCGGGTTAGACGGGTTACGGGCCTCGAACAGCTCAGTTACTCGTGGCAGACCACCGGTGATATCACCAGCCTTACCCTGAACACGTGGAATCTTTACAAGGATGTCACCGGCTGCAAGCTTCTGACCGTCCTTAACAACAACGTGACCACCTACAGGCAGGTTGTATGAGCGGATAATCTCGCCATTATTGTCAACGATGTGTGCTGTAGGAATCTTAGTCTTGTCGTGAGTCTCAGTGATGATGATCTCCTCAAGACCGGTTGACTCATCTGACTCAACCTTATATGTCACACCCTGGATGACAGAGTCAAGACTTACAGAACCTTCAGCCTCAGTAATGATGACAGCGTTGAACGGATCCCACTCTGCAATCAAATCGCCCTTCTTTACGACAGCATTGTCGCTGATATAGAGAGATGAGCCGTAAGGCAGTGTATGTGTTGAGAGGACGATGCCTGTGTTCTGGTCAATGAACTTGGCCTCACCCAGACGGCCTACAACGATACGATATGCTGTGCCATCCTCCTTCTTTGCGTCAACCGTACGAAGCTCCTCGAACTCGACGCGTGAATCGTTCTTGGCCACCAGACGTGAGTTGGCGGCGATGTTCGATGCGGTACCACCGGCGTGGAATGTACGAAGTGTAAGCTGTGTACCAGGCTCACCGATTGACTGAGCTGCGATAACGCCTACAGCCTCGCCCTTCTCAACGAGACGGCTGGTTGCCAGGTTACGGCCATAACACTTGGCGCATACACCATGCTTTGACTCGCAGGTGAGCACTGAGCGGATCTCCACAGTCTCAATAGGAGACTCGTCAATCTTCTTGGCAACATCCTCGGTAATCATATCGCCACCGGCAACCAGAAGCTCTCCGGTTGTAGGATGAATGACATCGTGTACGGATACACGGCCAAGGATTCTCTCATACAGTGACGCTACAACCTCGTCGTTCTCCTTCAATGCGCTGCAGACAAGTCCGCGGAGTGTGCCGCAGTCCTCCTCTGTGATGATGACATCGTGGCTTACATCAACAAGACGACGTGTCAGATAACCGGCATCGGCAGTCTTAAGAGCGGTATCGGCAAGACCCTTACGGGCACCGTGTGTTGAGATGAAGTACTCAAGCACTGACAGACCCTCCTTGAAGTTAGACAGAATCGGGTTCTCAATAATCTGAGCTCCCTCAGCGCCTGCCTTCTGCGGCTTGGCCATCAGACCACGCATACCGGAGAGCTGACGAATCTGCTCCTTAGATCCACGGGCGCCTGAGTCAAGCATCATATATACTGAGTTGAAGCCCTGGTCATCGGATGAGATGGTCTTCATAAGAACCTTGGAGAGGTCCTCGTTGACGTGGGTCCATACATCAATAACCTTGTTGTAACGCTCGTTATCGGTGATAAGACCCATATTGTACTCTGCAAGGATACCCTCAACCTCCTCGTTGCCCTTGGCTACGAGCTCCTCCTTCTCGGCAGGGATGATGATATCGTTCAGGTTGAACGACAGACCGCCCTTGAATGCCATCTTGTATCCCAGATTCTTGATTCCATCCAGGAACTCGCAGGCACGGCTTACACCTACCTTCTTGATGGTATCGCTGATGAGGTCACGCAGAGTTTTCTTTGAAATGATATAGTTTACATATCCAACCTCGTCCGGAACAATCTCATTCACGATGATTCGGCCTACTGATGTCTCAACAAGATGCTTGATGAAGTTACCCTGCTCATCAACATCCTTAACCATAACCTTTACTACAGCGTGGATATCTACACGACCCTCGTTGTAGGCAATCATTGCCTCCTCAGGACCGTAGAATGTCATACCCTCACCCTTCACTTTCTCAATGTAGTTGCCATCGGCATCCTTCACTGAGCGGCGCAGCTTGGTGATGTAGTAGAGACCGAGTACCATATCCTGTGCGGGAACGGTGATAGGAGCACCGTTTGCAGGGTTAAGGATATTGTGTGACTGAAGCATCAGCATCTGAGCCTCAAGCACAGCCTCATTGCTCAGAGGAAGGTGAACAGCCATCTGGTCACCATCGAAGTCGGCGTTGAAAGCGGTACAGGCGAGTGGGTGCAGCTGAATGGCCTTACCCTCAATCATCTTAGGCTGGAAGGCCTGGATACCCAGACGGTGAAGTGTCGGGGCACGGTTAAGAAGAACTGGATGACCCTTCATTACGTACTCAAGGATATCCCAGATAACCGGATCCTTGCGGTCAACGATCTTCTTGGCGGACTTCACGGTCTTGACGATTCCACGCTCAATGAGCTTGCGGATAATGAACGGCTTGTACAGCTCGGCTGCCATAAGCTTCGGCAGACCGCACTCACCCATCTTCAGCTCAGGACCGACAACGATAACTGAACGTGCTGAATAGTCAACACGCTTACCGAGAAGGTTCTGGCGGAAGCGGCCCTGCTTACCCTTGAGAGAATCACTGAGTGACTTGAGAGGACGGTTGGCCTCGCTCTTTACGGCGCTGGACTTACGGCTGTTGTCAAACAAGCTGTCAACGGCCTCCTGGAGCATACGTTTCTCATTACGGAGAATAACCTCAGGAGCCTTTATCTCTATAAGTTTCTTTAATCGGTTGTTACGGATGATAACCCTGCGGTACAGGTCGTTCAGGTCTGATGTGGCAAAACGGCCGCCATCCAGAGGAACCAACGGACGGAGCTCAGGCGGTGTGACAGGAATAACCTTCAGCACCATCCACTCAGGACGGTTCAAATCGCCTGATGCGCGGAATGACTCCACTACCTGCAGACGCTTCAGGGCCTCTGTCTTGCGCTGCTGTGACGTATCGCTGTTGGCACGGGCACGAAGCTCGGCAGCCAGCTGGTCAAGGTCAAGCTTGCTGAGCAGATCGTAGATAGCCTCGGCACCCATCTTGGCAATGAACTTGTCAGGATTGGTATCCTCAAGCATCTGATTCTCCTTTGGCAGGTTGTCAATGATATTCAGGTACTCCTCCTCTGAGAGCAGGTCCTGACAGGCTGATCCAATCTGGCCCTTGCCACTCTCGGCATAGACACCCGGCTGGATAACCACGTAACGCTCGTAATAGATGATTGAGTCAAGCTGCTTGGTAGGAATGCCCAGCAGATAGCCAATCTTATTAGGAAGTGAGCGGAAATACCAGATATGAGCCACAGGCACAATCAGTGCGATGTGTCCCATACGCTCACGACGTACTTTCTTCTCGGTAACCTCTACACCGCAACGGTCGCAGACGATACCTTTATAACGGATGCGCTTGTACTTTCCGCAATGGCACTCATAATCCTTCACAGGACCGAAGATACGCTCGCAGAACAGACCGTCACGCTCTGGCTTATATGTACGATAGTTTATTGTCTCAGGTTTCAACACCTCACCGCTGGAGTTCGCCAACATCTCCTCAGGCGACGCCAGACTGATGGTGATCTTCGAGAAATTGCTCTTTGTCTTAATATCTTTCTTAAAAGGCATATTCTTCTTGAATTATAGTGATGAATTAATCGAGTGCGATGCTCAGTCCAAGTCCGCGAAGCTCGTGCAACAGAACGTTGAGAGACTCCGGAATACCTGGAGTTGGCATAGGATCACCCTTGACAATTGCCTCGTATGCCTTGGAACGGCCGGTAACGTCATCAGACTTGATGGTAAGAATCTCCTGCAGCACGTGCGATGCGCCGAATGCCTCAAGAGCCCAGACCTCCATCTCTCCGAAACGCTGACCACCGAACTGAGCCTTACCTCCAAGAGGCTGCTGTGTAATCAGTGAGTACGGGCCGATGGAACGGGCGTGCATCTTATCCTCAACCATATGGCCGAGCTTAAGCATATAGGTTACACCTACTGTAGCACACTGGTCAAACGGCTCACCGGTACCACCATCATACAACTGGGTCTTGCCATAGCGTGGCAGGCCAGCCTTGTCGGTCCACTCGTTCAGGTCATCAATGGATGCTCCGTCAAAGATAGGAGTTGCGAACTTGACACCAAGCTCACGTCCCGCATGACCAAGAACAGCCTCGAAAATCTGACCGATGTTCATACGTGAAGGCACACCCAGCGGGTTCAGAACGATATCGACAGGACGACCATCTGCAAGGAACGGCATATCCTCCTGCTTTACAACGCGGCTCACGATACCCTTGTTACCGTGACGGCCGGCCATCTTATCGCCCACGCCAATCTTACGCTTCTTGGCAATATATACCTTAGCCATCTGGATAACGCCTGAAGGCAGCTCATCACCAATGGTAATGGCAAACTTGCGACGCTTGTTCTCTGCATCGTACTCCTTGTACTTACGCAGATAATTTACAATAAGACGGCTGATAAGCTCGTTGGTATGCTCATCGCTGGTCCACTCGTTGGACTGTATTGAGAAATAGTCGATATTTACAAGATTCTCCTTGTTGAAGCGTGCTCCCTTTGGAATGACATCAGTGCCAAGCAGGTCGCATACACCCTGGGATACCTTCTTCTCGGTAAGCTTCAACAGCTTCTCCACGAGAGTCTCCTTCAGAGCGCCGGTCTGCTCCTCAAACTCCTCGTCAATCAGAGGCAGACGAGCCTTCTCCGCGCTCTTTGAGCCACGGGTCTTGATGACACGCGCAAAGAGTTTCTTGTCAATGACAACACCCTTCAATGAAGGAGAAGCCTTCAGTGAGGCATCCTTCACATCACCGGCCTTATCGCCGAAGATAGCGCGAAGCAGTTTCTCCTCAGGTGAAGGATCAGACTCACCCTTCGGTGTAATCTTACCTATCAATATATCGCCTGGCTCAACGTATGCGCCAATGCGGATGATACCATTCTCGTCCAGATCCTTGGTGGCATCCTCGCTGACGTTTGGAATATCGGCGGTAAGCTCCTCCATGCCACGCTTGGTCTCACGGACCTCAAGAGCGAACTCATCTACGTGTACGGAAGTAAGGATATCCTCACGGACAACGCGCTCGTTAAGCACGATGGCATCCTCGTAGTTGTAACCCTTCCAAGGCATATATGCCACAAGCAGGTTCTTTCCGAGAGCAAGCTCACCATTGGCGGTTGAGTAACCCTCAGTAAGAATGTCACCGGCCTTCACGCGATCGCCCTTCTCGCAGATAGGACGAAGGTCGATGGTCATATTCTGGTTGGTACGGCGGAACTTAGGAATCTTGTACTCCTTCTCTGCCGGCTCGAAGCTTACGAACTCATCCTCGTCAGTACGGTCATACAGAATGCGGATAGTAGCCGCGTCAACGTATGTGACAACGCCGTCACCCTCGGCTGTGAGCTGTGTACGTGAATCCTGGGCAAGCTGCTTCTCGATACCGGTACCTACGATAGGAGCCTCGGTACGCATAAGAGGAACTGCCTGACGCATCATGTTTGATCCCATCAACGCACGGTTGGCATCATCGTGCTCAAGGAACGGAATCAATGCGGCTGCGATGGAGGCAATCTGCTGAGGCGATACATCCATCAGCTCAACCTCTTCCGGAGGCACAACCGGGAAGTCCGCGTCGCGGCGGGCCTTAACCTTTGTGCGGATAAACTTACCGTTCTCATCGTATGGGGCATTACCCTGACCTATAATCTTACCCTCTTCCTCCTCGGCAGTGAGATACAGAACCTCGTCATTGCTGAGATTAACGAGGCTGTCTGCCACCTTGCGGTAAGGAGTCTCGATGAAACCAAGGTCATTTATCTTTGCATAGATACAAAGTGATGAGATAAGACCGATGTTAGGTCCCTCAGGGGTCTCAATAGGACAGAGACGGCCATAATGTGTATAGTGCACGTCGCGGACCTCAAATCCGGCACGGTCACGTGACAGACCGCCAGGACCAAGGGCTGACATACGACGCTTGTGCGTAATCTCAGCCAACGGGTTGGTCTGGTCCATAAACTGTGACAACGGATTGGTTCCGAAGAACGAGTTGATGACTGAAGAGACAGTCTTCGCGTTAATAAGGTCTGTAGGCTTGAACACCTCGTTGTCGCGAACGTTCATACGCTCACGGATGGTGCGGGCCATACGGGCAAGACCAACTGCGAACTGATTGCTGAGCTGCTCGCCTACAGTGCGTACACGACGGTTGCTCAAGTGATCAATATCATCAACAACAGCCTTTGAGTTAACCAACTCAATAAGATACTTAATGATCTCGATGATGTCCTCCTTGGTCAGAACACCGATTGACATATCGGTCGAGAGACCAAGCTTGCGGTTTACGCGATAACGGCCCACCTCTCCAAGGTCATAGCGCTTGTCAGAGAAGAACAGGTTGTTGATGACATCGCGTGCCATTGCGTCATCAGCAGGATCGGCATTGCGCAACAGTCTGTAGATATAAACTACAGCCTGACGCTCTGAGTTGCAGGTATCCTTCTGCAATGTATTGAATATGATAGAGTAATCGGACTGTCCTGCATCCTCCTTGTGCAGAAGGATTGACTCCTCGCCCGACTCCAGAATAGCGTCGATATGCTCAGGCTGAATCTCTGTCTCACGCTCCAGAATAATCTCGTGACGATCCAGTGATATAACCTCACCGGTATCAGCATCGGCGAAGTCCTCCTGATATGTGTGAAGAATACGCGCGGCAAGCTTGCGGCCTACGCATTTCTTTAAGTTTGCTTTCGTTACCTTTACCTCTTCCGCCAGATTGAATATATCAAGGATCTGACGATCGGTCTCGAAACCGATGGCGCGCAACAGAGTGGTTACCGGCAACTTCTTCTTACGGTCGATGTATGCGTACATCACCTGATTGATGTCGGTGGCGAACTCTATCCAGGAACCCTTGAACGGTATGATTCTAGCGCTGTAGAGCGGAGTTCCGTTTGAATGGATGCTCTGGCCGAAGAACACACCTGGCGAACGGTGCAACTGCGATACGACTACGCGCTCTGCACCACTGATTACAAATGTACCCTGCTCGGTCATATAAGGAATCGGACCGAGATAGACATCCTGTATTACAGTATCAAAATCCTCGTGATCGGGATCTGTACAATACAGTTTTAACTTTGCCTTGAGGGGTACGCTATATGTCAGACCATGCTCCAGACACTCTTCAATGGTGTAGCGTGGAGGGTCTATGAAATAATCCAGAAACTCCAGAACAAAATTGTTTCTGGTATCGGCTATTGGGAAATTATCGGAAAATACCTTGTAGAGTCCCTCATTCTTTCTATTTTCCGGGGGTGTATCCAACTGAAGGAAATCCTTAAAAGACTTGAGCTGGACTTCAAGAAAGTCCGGACAAGGCATCGGATTCCTGACGGATGCGAAATTAACTCTCTGGCTGTCAGTACGTGAAGACATAAATTGAGGTGAAAGATTTGGAGATGTTGTAATAAACGCACAAAAAGGTTAAGTGCCCACGGCGGCCTTTCAGCCGCCTTGTGGGCATTAACCATTACCTGACCAGCAGGTCTTTGTTATTTAAGCTCAACCTCTGCTCCAGCCTCCTCGAGAGTCTTCTTCAGAGACTCAGCCTCGTTCTTTGCAAGGCCCTCCTTAACGGTGCTAGGTGCAGCGTCAACAAGATCCTTAGCCTCCTTCAGACCCAGACCGCAAGCTTCCTTGACTGCCTTTACAACTCCGAGCTTGTTAGCTCCAAAGCTCTTCAGAACTACGTCGAATGAAGACTTCTCCTCTGCAGCCTCAGCAGCGGCAGCAGGACC
>CALDKD010000058.1 GCA_937898885.1 uncultured Bacteroidales bacterium
AGGGTTGGTGCTATTTCAGCAAAATTTCGTACTTTTGACATGCAGATTAACGAAGTTTAATTTTTGCAATTCCTCCAAATTCAGCTTCTCAGGGCCTGTTGGAGGAATTTTTTTCTCCATATCAAAGATACAAAATTTTTATTGCATTATCAATCAATTTGTTAGGAAATTCTCAACATTTCCAGACAGTCCCTAATTAAACGAATCCGTTGAAATTCTCGTGATATTCTTTGGCTTGGCGGAAGTAAATTGCTAACATTTGCAATCGAAACTACTACCTAATGGCTAATATCAAGGCGACCAGAAAAGACGTGGAGGCTATCTTGAATCATTCAAGGAGCGGACAAGGTGGTCCGTACCCAAAATCATATACATTGACGATAAGCCTGAGAACAGTTCTCCTATACCCGCTACTACTATGTGTGCGAGGATACCGGCATTCTTCCAGAGGATGAGTACAGAAAGATATTGCAAAAGGTATATTTGTCGGAAGAGTCTGCGTCGTATTACATTAATTCAAACTCAAGGTATCAGCCTTTCTCTTGTGACAATAAACCGGTCCGGACTACTTATAGAAAATGCTGTGGCACAAGATGGTCTGGTGTCAGGACAGTAAATGGTTATAGCTATGTCAGGTACAGATACCTCAAAGATGAGCTGGCCACACTTGAGGTGGCTTTTACTTACGATGTTCCTGACTTAAAGGAAATAGTGATTACTGACCCTGAGGCAAATTCCATCACATTCCAGGCAGACATTCTGCCGACGCTCGTAGGGGCTGCGTATAGCACTACCAGAGGGATTATCTACGAGAGGACAAAAGATACAGGACTGGTTAACTACCCTGTTCCAATGGTGTCCATAGACACACTTATGTCGAAAAACGGATTGTCTCTCGCTGAATAAGGACAGTCATACTCAAAAAAACGGGTCAGGTACGCTGACCCAGTACCTGGTCGGTGTACCTGACCCCTCTCTAGTCAAAGGGCTCTGACCGCTGATAATTACTTGAACAGTTCCTTTGCTACCAGCTCAATGTAGTCGCGGCAGTTCATCCAGGTGTGGCCGCCGCCGGGGTTGTAGAAGGTGTGCTGCAGGCCCTGGTCGGTCAGGTACTTGTCAAGACCGCGTGATGCCTGAATCAGGAAATCCTCGCTGCCTGTGCCCAGCCACATCAGCCTGAGCTTCTTCTGAAGGTCGGAGAGTGGGGCATAGGTGCCGTTCTGGAAGTTGGTCTCGTACTCGTTGCCGAAGATGGCGGGAGCGAAGGCGCATACATAATGGAACTTGTCCGGGTTGCCGAAGCCGCAGGCCAGAGTCTGACGGCCACCGAGTGAGAAGCCTGCTATGGCACGGTTGTCGGCCTTGGTCAGAACCTTGTAGTTTGACTCAACGTACGGAATCACCTCGTCAAGTATCTCCTTGCAGAACACGTCAGTTCCCATAATGTCCTGAGGAATGTCAAGACCGCGTGCCTGAATCTCCGGATTCGGGTTGGCGTACGGCATTACGATAATCATACGCTTGGCAAGGCCCTGGGCTATGAGGTTATCCATAATGTTGTTAACCTGACCTACCTTGAACCAGGTCTCGTATGTGTCGGTCATTCCGTGAATCAGATAGAGTACAGGAAGCTTCTCCTTGCCTGCAGGGTCATAGCCTGCCGGGGTATAAACGCAGAGCGGACGGTCAAAGCCGAGCTGGTCTGAATTGTACAGACGGTATGCCACCTTGCCGTGAGGCACGTCCTGGATGTCCTGAACCGACGGAGTCTCGCCACGAACATCGGCAAGACTGTACTTGAAGCCCTCGTTCGGGAAAATGTGCATATTGTTCGGGTCGGCAACCTGTGTGCCGTCAATCTGGAAAGCATACGGGTAGATGTCAGGCTGGTCCGGCTTGACGGTTATCTCCCAAACGCCACGCTCGTTCTTGGTCATAGGCTTTGTGCCGCTGAACATCTGGCACTCCAGCTCTACTTTCTGGGCATCCGGTGCCTGGCAGCGGAATGTAACGCTGCCATCGGCATTGTACTCCGGCGATTTGACACCTGCTGGGAAAAGGCTTGACATAAGCGATGGGGTAAGGCGTGATGCCTCGCCGCCTGCCGCCGATGCCTCTCTGACCTTCTCAGCCTCGGCCAGGTCCATACTCTCTTCGGCCGCAATCACATCATCGTCCTGGAACAGCAGAGGCAGTGACTTCTCAAGCCAGTAGCGGGCATTCATCCAGGTGTGGCCGAACTTGTCGTGTGTGAATACCTTGATGTTCTTGATGCCGTGACGGTCAAGCATATCCATCAGGTCCTTCGAGTTACCGTACAGGAAATCGTCGGTACCGATTCCAGACCAGAACAGCTTAATCTTGGCGTTGACCGCATCGGCATCCTCAAACTGGCTGTCGCGTACCTGAGTGAATGAGCTGTATGAGCAGAGGTAAGAGAACTTGTCAAGGTTGGCGAGTCCGATGGAGAGACCCTGGTTGCCTCCGCGTGAGAAGCCTCCGATGCCACGGTGTGCGGCATCGTTGATGGTGCGGTAGTTCTGCTCGATGAACGGCATGAGCACATCGGTGACATCCTTGTTGAAGTTGTAGCCTCCGCCAAATCCTCCGAAGCCTCCCATACCGAAGGCGCCGCCACCTGTAGATGACGGCTGACGCTCTGTCTTGAGCAGTGTGGCGTTGCCGTATGGCAGAACCACAATCATCTCCTTTGCCTTGCCCTCTGCAATAAGGTTGTCAAGTATCAGGTTCATCTTGCCCACCTTGAAATACACCTCCTCGGTGTCGGTGGTGCCGCTTATCATATACATCACCGGATAGCTCTTCTTCTTGTTTTTTGGGCTGTCGTAGAACGGTGGAGTATAGACTATCACGGGGATGAACATTCCAAGATCCTCGGACCAGTAACTACGGTAATCCACACTTCCGTGCGGTACGTCCTTGGTGGCGCTGAGCAGATTGCCGTCGCCGCGTATGTCCAGAAGGCTGTTCTTGAACGTCTCGTTGGGGAACCAGTCCGGGTTCTGCGGGTCCATGACACTTATGCCGTCAACGGTGAAGTGATACGGATAGATGTCTGGAACGGCCGGTCCTACGGTAACAGACCATACGCCATTGGCGCCTTTCACCATATCCTTGTCGCCGGAGAACTGGGTCCATACCTTCACATCCTTGGCGTTGCGGTTGGAATAGTTGAATGTAACTGTGCCGTCGGCATTGATAACCGTGGGCTTAACCTGCAGGCCGAAGCCTCCTCCCGGCTGTGCGCTGATTTGTGCTGATGCGCCTGCTGCAAGAAGCAGCATTGCCAGATTTCTGAAAATCTTACTCATTATGATGTCGTTTTGAATTATATTGCGCTTTGTATGTGATTTTAATACCGTTTGAGGCAAAGTTATTATAATTATTCTTAACAACAGGGAGCGCGTTGCTGAAAAAACAATTATTTGAGTTAACTTCGCGCCAAATTAACCGCCGGAGGCCGCCAACCGCCACCGGTCATTAGCTAACCGCCAACCGCCGTATGATTTGCAATAATATACTTGAGGCAATCGGTGATACGCCGATGATCCGCATAAACCGCCTGAATCCGAATCCGGACGTGAATATTTATGCCAAAGTGGAGGGCTTCAACCCCACAGGCAGCATCAAGGACCGTATAGCCGTGGCCATGATTGAGCAGGCCGAGGCTGAGGGCAAGCTCTATCCTGGCAAGACAATCATTGAGCCTACATCAGGCAATACCGGTATAGGTCTTGCCATAGTGGGTATAGTAAAAGGCTATAAGGTGGTGATTGTGATGAGCGAGGCGGTATCGGAGGAGCGCCGGAAGATTATCCGCTCGTATGGCGGCGAGGTTATCCTGACACCGGCCGACCAGGGCACCGACGGTGCCATCCGTCTGGCTCACAAGATGGTGGACGAGAATCCCGACAAGTATTATATGCCTGACCAGTTCTCGAATGCCAGCAACTATATGGCTCATTACAAGAAGACTGCCATAGAGATATGGCAGCAGACCGACGGCAAGATTGACTATCTGGTTGGAGCTATCGGTACCTCAGGCACACTGATGGGCTTGGCACGTTTCCTCAAGATAATGAATCCCGACATAAAGATTGTGTGCGCATATCCTGTAAAGGGACATTACATCCAGGGCCTGAAGAATATGGAGGAGGCTATCGTGCCTGACATCTATGACCCTTCTATCCTTGACTCGCAGGTGATGGTTGAGAGCGAGGAGGCCATCGAGATGGCCCGCCAGATTATTGCGCGAGAGGGTATCTTTGTTGGAATGAGCAGTGGCGCCGCAATGCTTGCCGCGGTACGTACGGCAGAGACGGTGAAATCCGGAAACATTGTCGTAGTGTTCCCGGACAGGGCTGAGAAGTACCTCAGCACATCTATGTTTGACAGGTTCGCCTGACTAATCTCTTACAGAGCCTCGATAAGCGCGTCTATCTGAGCCTCGGTTGTGGCCCAGCTTGTGCAGAAACGCACTGCAATGTGTGTGTCGTCCACCTTGCCCCATTGCTCAAAGCCGAAGTCCTTGGACAGACGCTCCGCTGTCTGAATAGACAGGATAGGGAAGACCTGATTTGTGGGGCTCTCCGCATAGAACGCATAGCCTTTGGACTTGAGCGCGGCTGTCAGCTTCTCTGCAAGAATATCTGCATTGCGCGCAATCTTGAAATAAAGGTCATCGGTAAAAAGCGTGGAGAACTGAATGCCCAGAAGACGTCCTTTTGCCAGCATACCTCCGTTCTGCTTGATCATATAGCGGAAGTCTTTCTTAAGCGATTCCTTGTTGATTACAACCGCCTCGCCGAACAGCGCTCCCTGCTTTGTGCCGCCAATGTAGAACACATCGGCAATTGATGCCAGCTCCTTGATGGTGATGTCGCATTCAGACGACATCAGGCCGTAACCCAGTCTTGCGCCGTCTATGAAAAGTGGAATGCTCCATTCCGCGCATACCTTTTTTATATCTATAAGCTCCTGCCTCTTATATAATGTACCAAGCTCTGTGGCGAATGATATGTACAGCATTCCCGGCTGAACTATGTGCTCGCTGCTCGGGTCGTTGTAGTGTGCCTCAAGAGCATCGCGCACCTGCTGTGCGGTAATCTTGCCCTCTGCTGACGGCAGTGGAAGCACCTTGTGCCCGGAGTGCTCTATGGCGCCTGTCTCGTGTGCGTTGATGTGGCCTGTCGATGCACAGAGCGCGCCTTGGTATGGCTTGAGAATGGATGCGATCACTGTGGCGTTCGTCTGTGTGCCACCTACCAGGAAATGGACATCGGCATTGGGGGTGCCGCATACATCCCTTATTATCTGGCGTGCCTCGTCGCAATATGGGTCAAGTCCGTATCCTGGTGTCTGCACCAGATTAGTCTCCTGCATTCTCCTCAGTATCTCAGGGTGCGCGCCCTCCAGATAGTCACTGTAAAACAGAATCATAATTGCTATTGTTTATATTCACACCAAGCTCAATACAGCAGAGTCCCAACATAAAGAACCTGTTTGAACTGTCAGACCTGTATTGGCTCCCTAACTTTGCAAAACCCCGTAAAATTACACTTTGTATGTGATGCGCGCAAGTTTTATACGAATTTGTGGCAATGTCGTACCTTTTCCCTAACTTTGCTTGCAAAAGATATAGCGCTGAGACTATATGATACAGCTTGACAACCTGACCATAGGATATCAAAGCCGCAGACGCAATGTCGTTGTGGCAGAGAACCTGTGTGCCTGTACCGAAGACGGCACTCTGGTCTGCCTGGTGGGCGTTAACGGAGTGGGCAAGTCAACTCTGTTGCGTACCATTGGCGGATTTCAGTCTCCGCTTGGCGGAAGTGTGCTGGCAGGTTCCGGCAACCTGAAAGCGTCAGTAGAATCAATGACTCAGGCTGAGCGCTCGCGTATGATAGGAGTGGTGCTTACGGAACGTACGGACCTGGCCCGGCTTTCCGTCTATGATATAGTAAGTTTCGGTCGCACTCCCTACACAAACCTGCTTGGAGATCTTTCAGAAGAGGACCGTATCGCTGTGGATGATGCCATCCGTCTTACCGGCATAGAGAGCCTTAAGAACCGCGATGCCGGCACACTCAGCGATGGCGAGCGCCAGAAGGTGATGATAGCCAAGGCTCTGGCGCAGCAGACTCCTGTCATCATACTCGATGAGCCGTCAGCTTTTCTGGACTATCCAAGCAAGATGGAGCTCATGCGCCTTCTTCAGCGTCTGGCCCACGAAGAGCGCAAGACTATTCTCCTTTCATCGCACGATTTGGACATCGTGAGCCGTACGGCAGACTGCTTCTGGGTTATGGAGCGTCAGGAAGGCAATACTGTAATCCATTCGGAAAATACATTGCGTTTCTGAGGCGGCACGCCAACATTGAAGGCCTTGCCGGTTACAGGTGGCAAGACAGGTGAGATGGTCAGTACTGTCTTGGCTGGAATGCCTTAAGATGTGCGGCAACCTGGCGGATGTGGTCAGGAGTAGTGCCGCAACAGCCTCCTGCTATGTTTATCAGTCCGTCTGATGCCATTTCCGCAAGTGCGTCAGCTGTATCGCACGGGCCTTCGTCGTATCCGTGTGCGGTGGGCAGACCTGCGTTTGGATAGACGCTTACGGCACACTTGGCGGTCTGGGCTACCTCCTTGATATATGCCTTCATCTCCTTCGCGCCGAATGAGCAGTTCAGACCGATGCTCACCGGGCTGTAGCCGCTTGCCATCGATACGAATTCCTGAACCGTAGAGCCAGTCATAAGGCATCCACCCACATTCATTAGTGTTGCGGACACCATTACAGGCATGTTCAGACCTCGCTCCTGTTGAACCTCTGCTATAGCCTTCAGGGCTGCCTCTGCATTGCGGAGGTCGGTTATTGTCTCAACCAGAAAACCGTCAACACCTCCGTCCATCAGAGCATCTGCCTGCGTCTTGTATGCTTGTCTCAAACCGTCAAAGTCAAGAGTCTCAGACGGGTCCATCATCAGCTCAATGATGGTGAGCGACTTTGCCGTAGGGCCCATACTGCCCATAACCCAGACCTTGCGGTCTGTGCGGCTGTCGGCTGCCTGACGTGCCACACGTGCCGCTGCCAGATTCAGCTCACGCACCTGACCGGCCATACCGTAGCCCTCCTGCGATACTGCATTGGCACCGAAGGAGCAGGTGCAGATAATATCCGCACCTGCCTCAACGTAGGCCTTGTGTATGTTTAGAATGATTTCGGGATTATTCAGAGGAAGAGCATCGTTATTGCCGTCGTACCTCAGGCCGCTCTTCTGAATCTCCGTACCCATTCCTCCGTCCAGAATCAGAATTCTCTTCCTCAATTCCTCAACAAATTCCATATCATTCAAAAATTAATTGTTCAAATTCCATTCCGCATGGTCACCAACAGCCAAACTCACCCGCACGGTCGCCAACAGCTAATAGCCAACAGCCAAAGTTTAATAAGCGAACATCGGGTAGTTCGTCATAATGCCGTTCACGCGCTCGCGTACCGATGCTATCACCTTCTCGTCCTCAGGAGCGTTCAGCACCTCCTCAATGAAGGCTGCGATGGTAATCATCAGGTCCTCCTTGGCGCCACGGGTCGTGATGGCCGGTGTTCCGAAACGCAGGCCGCTGGTCTGGAATGCCGAGCGGGAATCGAACGGAACCATATTCTTGTTTGCTGTGATGTCGGCTGCTACAAGTGCCTTCTCAGCCACCTTGCCGGTCAGGTCCGGATACTTGGCGCGCAGGTCAACCAGCATACTGTGGTTGTCGGTGCCACCTGATACAATTGTGAATCCGCGCTTTGTGAGCTCGTCAGCCAGAACCTTGGCGTTCTTCTGAACCTGCTTCTGATACTCCTTGAACTCTGGCTGCAGAGCCTCGCCGAAAGCAACGGCCTTGGCGGCGATGACGTGCTCCAGAGGACCGCCCTGAGTGCCTGGGAATACTGCCGAGTCAATTAACTGCGACATCATCTTTATCTCGCCCTTAGGAGTGGTCTTGCCCCACGGATTCTCGAAGTCCTTACCCAGAAGGATGATACCGCCGCGTGGTCCGCGCAGAGTCTTGTGAGTGGTGGATGTTACAATGTGGGCGTACTTGACAGGGTTGTCAAGAAGACCGGCTGCGATAAGGCCTGCGGGGTGAGCCATATCAATCATCAGCAGAGCGCCAACCTCATCGGCAATCTTGCGCATACGCGCATAGTCCCACTCGCGTGAATATGCCGAGCCGCCGCCGATGATCAGCTTCGGCTTCTTCTCCAGTGCAAGCTGCTCCATCTTGTCATAGTCAACGCGGCCAGTCTCAGGGTTCAGGTCATAGCCTACGGCATTGTAAAGGATACCCGATGTGTTCACTGCGGAGCCATGTGACAGGTGACCGCCGTGAGCCAGGTTCAGACCCATGAATGTATCGCCAGGGTTCAGCACGGTAAGCAATACAGCTGCGTTTGCCTGCGCGCCGGAGTGAGGCTGCACGTTGGCGTACTCAGCGCCGAACAGTTCCTTGATACGGGCAATAGCCAGACGCTCTGCCTCGTCAACCACCTCGCAACCGCCGTAATAGCGCTTGCCGGGATATCCCTCGGCGTACTTGTTGGTAAGGCACGAGCCCATAGCCTGCATTACCTGGTCGCTTACAAAGTTCTCGGAAGCAATCAACTCGATGCCCTTCTGCTGGCGCAGATGCTCACGGTTGATGATGTCAAAAATCTGTTCGTCTCTTTTCATTTTTATGAGTTGTTAAAATATTAATCCAAGTGAGAAATATAATACTCCGGTGCTGCGCCTCATCACCACTGGCCCCGGAACGCCACGAAAGGTGTTTTCCGTAAGCACGCCATCGGACTGCGGCCTCACCTCGAAATCGTAGCCGAAATCCATCAGTATGTTTTTTATGCTGCAGCACATACCCAGAGTGATTTTGGGTGTGACTGAATAAATCTTCTCGTTTATGACGGCGCTCCTGAAACCTGAGTATTCCGATGAGAACGTTCCGCTGAGCGGGAGCGTGAGCTTTGGCCCTGCGAAGAGTGAGAGACTGTAGGGGTCCTCCTTCACCAGATTGAAACCGAAAAGCAATGGCACCTGCAGGTACTTGCCCCGTATGGAGAATGTCTGATCAGTTCCAGTCTCGCTTTCGGGCGCCTTGTACTGAAAGTCAACCGATGAGTAGCAGTTATAGAACGACAGGCCTGTCTGAAGGTAACATCTGCCCATATTGACTTTCCCGAAAGCCGAGACGATGAAGCCAGTCTCTGAGTTCGGACTGTATTCGTTGGTAGTGAAGTCTCCGATGCGGATATCACGCATTATGAGTGTGGTGGATGCGCATCCTACCTTCAGACCATAGTTTATGCGATGTGACAGAATGCCGCTCTGCTCCCTTGCCGCCACCATTGCGGGCAGCAGAAGCAGCAGTGCGGTCAGTCTTGTCAGCCTTGTCATTTACAGAAGCTTGATATCGTCTTTCTCCACCTCCTTGTTGCAGTATCTGCATCTCAGGGTGCCGGCCTCCTTGTCCGATACGCTGAATACTGTCTGCATAGGCTCGTGGTTGGTTATGCATTTGGGATTAGGGCAGCGTACTATGCCCCTGACCTCGTCGGGCATTGTAACGTGGCGCTTATCAGTCACGTCGTAATCGTGAATGGTGGTGAGCACGATGTTCGGTACGATAACCGACAACTTGCTCACCTCCTGATCTGTGAAATAGCGGTCGGCTATCTTTATGATACCCTTCTTACCCATCTTCTTGCTCTCCAGGTTGGCACCGATAGTGACCGGTGTGGTCATCTCCTGAAGGTCCAGCAGGCTCACCACATCGAATACCTTGTCCGATGGAATATGGTCTATTACGGTTCCGTTCTCAAGAGCGGCTACCATCAGCTGTGACTTCTTCATAGATATCATACTTGAATGTTCAACGAATTGCAAATAAGAGCCTCGCGTATGTATAGGCCGTTCTTTGCCTGCTGGAAATAATATGCTGCCGGATTCTCATCCACATCCTGCGATATCTCGTTCACGCGGGGCAGGGGATGCAGGATCCTCAGGTTAGGCCTTGCGCTCTGCAGCATACTGTTGCGCAGAATGTAGGTGTCCTTCACTCTCTCGTACTCCATAAGGTCGGTGAACCTCTCGCGCTGAACTCTCGTCATGTAGATGATGTCTGAGCTGTCTATCACACTGCTGTCGAAATCGCGGCTCTCAGTGTATGCTATGCCGTTCTCCCGGCAATACTCCTTGTACTCAACCGGCATCTCAAGCTCCTTTGGCGCTATGAAACGGAAACTGGAGTTGAAATGACGCATGGCCGTAAGCATGGAGTGAACCGTACGTCCGTACTTCAGGTCTCCTACAAGAGTGATGTTAAGGCCATCCAGCGTGCCCTGGGTCTTTTTGATGGAGTAGAGGTCAAGCATTGTCTGTGACGGATGCTGGTTGGCTCCGTCGCCGGCGTTGATGATAGGAACCGGCGAGACCTCGCTGGCGTATCGTGCGGCCCCCTCCAGGTAATGGCGCATCACTATTACATCGGCATAGTTGCTTACCATCATTATTGTGTCCTTCAGCGTCTCTCCTTTCGATGAGCTTGTAGTGGCTGCGTCCGAGAAACCGATCACACGCGCTCCAAGGCGGTTTGCCGCGGTCTCAAAACTGAGACGGGTGCGTGTGGATGGCTCAAAGAAGAGCGTGGCCACCACTTTCCCGTCAAGAATCTTGCGGTTTGGCTCAGCCTCGAACCTGGAGGCCTGGTCCAGCAGATACAGTATTTTATCCTTTGTCAAATCCTCAAGGGATATAAGACTTTTGCCTGTTGAGGTCATATGGAAGTACTCTTTGTTTCAAAATTCAAAATTACTGTAAAAAATGATATGCAGGCGCACGCGCATTAAAAAAAGAGTGAAAAAGAGCAAACCTGTAGCAAAGGTTTGATTATTTACTTAACTTTGTAAATTGACAACAAATTTTTGTACAGGTGGAGAAGAAAGAAAAGAGCCTGATTGGCAGAATATTAATGTGGATGTGGATAGCATTCGCGGCTGGTGTGCTCTGTGTGTGGCTGGTGTTCGTAGGAATATCAAAAGGATGGATAGGCAATATGCCTTCGGTAGAGGAGCTGGAGAACCCAATAGACAAGTTCGCCACACAGGTCATATCGTCCGACGGCGTGCTGCTTGGAACCTATTCGTACAGCCACGACAACCGTGTGTGGGTTGATTACGAGGAACTCTCGCCGGAGCTTGTGAAGGCTCTGGTGTCAACCGAGGACGTACGCTTCCTGAAGCACTCCGGTATAGATCTCAAGGCCCTGCTAAGAGCCGTGGTGAAGCGCCTTGTGCTGCAGCAGAAGAGCGCGGGTGGCGGAAGCACCATCACCCAGCAGCTGGCAAAGCTTCTCTATACCGAGCACGTGGCCAGCAACAGCCTTCACCGAATGTTCCAGAAGCCGATAGAGTGGGTGATAGCCGTACGTCTGGAACGTTACTACACCAAGGAGGAGATACTCACAATGTATCTGAACAAATACGATTTCGGCAATAACGCCATAGGCATCTACACCGCATCAAACACCTACTTCGGCAAGGAGCCCAAGGACCTCACCACAACTGAGGCCGCCATGCTGATAGGAATGTGCAAGAACTCATCGCTCTACAATCCCCTCAGACGTGCGGAGCTGACACGCGAGCGTCGTAATGTAGTGCTCTCGCAGATGAACCGTGCCAAATGCCTGACCGATGCCGAGCTGGACTCTCTGTCAGCCACAGACATCGTCCTTGATTACCATCGTGTTGATCATAAGCAGGGCCTGGCCACATACTTCAGAGAGCATCTCAGGGGAATACTTACTGCTAAGAAACCAGAGCGCAAGAACTATCGCGGCTGGCAGATGCAGCAGTATTACGAGGACTCTCTTGACTGGGCTGAGGATCCGTTGTATGGATGGTGCAACAAGAACCTGACATCGTCCGGCGAGCCGTACAACCTTTATACCAGCGGTCTCAAAGTGTATGTCACAATAGATTCACGAATGCAGCAATATGCCGAGGAGGCGGTTGAGGAGCATCTGCAGGGATACCTTCAGCCAACATTCTTCAAGGTGAAGACCGGAAAGAACGCGCCATTCTCGAACAATATCTCTGCAGGTGATATGGAGAATATTATGACCAGGGCAATGAGGCAGACCGACAGATATCGCAAAATGAGCGCCGCCGGAATGAGCGAGCAGGAGATCCGCAAGGTCTTTGACACACCTCGCGAGATGACAGTGTACTCCTATTCCGGAGACCGCGATACCGTTATGAGCCCTATGGACTCGCTTCGTTATCTGAAATTCTTCCTGCGTACCGGTCTGGTGTCGATGGAGCCAAAGACTGGTTACGTGCGCGCATACGTGGGCGGGCCTGATTATCGCCAGTTCCAGTACGATATGGTAACCACAGGCCGTCGTCAGGTGGGCTCCACCATCAAGCCGTTCCTTTACTCTCTGGCAATGGAGAGCGGCTTCTCGCCTTGCGATATGGTTGTCAACCAGCCTCAGACCATCCTTACAGAGGGCGGACAGATATGGAGGCCTAAGGACGACGGCAAGGAGATGATAGGGCAGCCGGTAACCATCAAATGGGGATTGTCGCGCTCAAACAACAATATCACCGCATTCCTTATGAGCAAACTGAGCCCATACGAGTTCAAGAATATGCTATTCGAGTTCGGCTTGCGCAACAAAGCCATAGACCCTGTGCCATCACTCTGTCTTGGTACCTGCGATGTGTCCGTGGCAGAGATGGTGAGCGCCTATACAGCCTTCCCGAACAAGGGCATCCGCACCCGTCCTCTGTACGTTACGCGCATTGAGGATGCCGATGGCAATACTCTTGAGACATTCACCGCACGCAGCAACGAGGTGTTCAGTGAGGACACATCGTACAAGATGATAGATATGATGCGCGCTGTGATTTCAGAAGGTACCGGTCTGAGAATCCGCAACTACTACCGTGGCGATATGGGCGGCAAGACCGGAACCACCGACAATCATTCCGATGCCTGGTTCATAGGCTATACGCCCGAGCTGGTAACCGGCTGCTGGGTAGGTGGCGAGGACCGTGACATCCACTTTGACTCCATGCAGTTCGGTCAGGGCTCACGTATGGCACTGCCAATCTGCGGCATCTATCTGCAGAAGGTCTATTCCTCCGGTAACGGACTGAGCTACTCGTCAGGCAGGACCTTCGATCTGCCTGAGGGCTACAATCCCTGCTCAGGTCTTGTCAGTCAAGGGGACTTGTCTGGCAATTATTCCATTGACAGATTCTAAAAGTAATTGATATGTTGGAGATTATCAGGAAAGATCCTTGGCTGAGGCCCTTTGAGAAGAGCATTCAGGCCCGGCACGACTACGCTGTGAGCCGTGAGCGCGAGCTCTGCCCCAATGGCGGCAGACTCTCTGATTTCGCCGTTGGCTATATGTACTATGGCCTTCACAAGACAGAGGATGCGTGGGTCTTTCGTGAATGGGCTCCAAATGCGGTAGAGATATATCTGATAGGCGATTTCTCCGACTGGCAGGAACGCCCGGAGTTCCGCCTGACTCGTCTTGGCGAGTATGGCGACTGGGAGGTACGTATGCCTCTCGATGCCCTACATCACGGCCAGCACTACAAGATGCGCGTGAGGTGGAACGGTGGTCAGGGCGACCGCATACCGGCCTGGTGCCGCCGTGTGGTGCAGGACCACAGCACCAAAATCTTCACGGCACAGGTCTGGGACCCTTCCATCCCCTATAAATTCAGGAACAAGTCTTTCAAGCCATCCGCCGGACCTCTTATGATATATGAGTGTCATATAGGTATGGCCCAGGAGAAAGAGGATGTGGGCACGTACGTTGAGTTCACTCAGAACGTATTGCCCCGCATAAAGGCCGATGGATACAACTGCATACAGATAATGGCCATACAGGAGCATCCGTATTACGGAAGCTTCGGCTATCACGTATCGAACTTCTTCGCTCCTTCCTCGCGCTTTGGCACGCCCGAGGAACTGAAGGAACTGATAGATACGGCTCACGGTATGGGTATAGCCGTCATAATGGACATAGTACACTCGCACTCCGTCAGGAACGAGTACGAGGGGCTGGGTAATCTGGCAGGAGACCCATATCAGTATTTCCTGTCCGGTCCGCGTCACGAGCACTCTGCCTGGGGCTCTCTGTGCTTTGACTATGGCAAGGATGCTGTGCTGCACTTCCTGCTCTCCAACTGCAAATACTGGCTCAAGGAGTTTCGCTTTGACGGTTACCGCTTTGATGGCGTGACATCAATGATATACTACAGTCACGGGCTGGGCGAGACATTCTGCAATTACGATGACTACTTCAACGGTCATCAGGACGGTGAGGCGATATGCTATCTGATGCTCGCCAACAAGCTCATACATCAGGTTAGTCCCAAGGCCATCACCATAGCCGAGGAAGTGTCGGGTATGCCGGGACTGGCCGCGCCTCTCAAGGCCGGCGGTTTCGGTTTTGACTACCGTCTGGCTATGAATATCCCTGATTACTGGATAAAGACCATCAAGGAACGCCGCGATGAGGAGTGGAACGTGGCCGACATCTACTGGCAGCTTACCAACCGCCGTGCCGACGAGAAGACCATATCGTACGTGGAGAGCCACGATCAGGCACTCGTGGGCGATAAGACTGTGATATTCCGTCTTGTCGATGCTGATATGTACTGGCACTTCAAAAAGGGCAGCGGCAATCTGGTCACATCAAGGGGAATAGCCCTGCACAAGATGATACGAATGGTCACTATGGCCACCATGAACGGCGGCTATCTCAATTTCATGGGCAACGAGTTCGGGCATCCGGAGTGGATAGACTTCCCTCGCGAGGGCAACGGCTGGAGCCATAAGTACGCCCGCCGTCAGTGGAGTCTGGTAGATAACCACGAGCTGATGTATCATTATATGGGCGATTTTGACAGCGCCCTGGTGCATCTGATAACAGAGCAGGAGAATCTGCAGGAGATGCCGGTTCAGGAAATCTGGCATAACGAGGGCGACCAGATTCTTGCCTTCAGCAGAGGCAGGGTAGTGTTTGTCTTCAACTTCAACCCGTCGCGATCGTTCGCGGACTACGGTCTGCTGGTTCCTAAAGGCTCTTACAGAATCGTTCTCGATACGGACAGCACGCTCTACGGCGGCAACGGCCTTGTAGATGACTCGCAGGAACATCTCTCCATATCCGATGCGCTTTACGCCAGTGAGGGTAAGGAGTGGCTCAAACTCTATCTGCCGGCTCGTACGGCTTTTGTGTTGATAAGACAATGAAATATCACGACGACAATGTCAGCGGCAGGCATCTGAGAATCCTGGACCGGGTGCTGGTATCCATCTACGCCTACTGCTATCTGGCATTCTTTCAGGTTGGTCTGGAGCGTCACGTGCATCATATAATAACAGACGATGCAATCCCATTCCATCCGTATATTCTGGCGCTGATTTTTACCACGGTAATTGTAGCCTTGGAGATTCCTGTGGCACGCATACTCAAGTTCGATGCAGCATGGGAGCCCTGCAACTATCTGCCATCAATGCTCTTGCTGGGTCTCTGCACAAGCTACAACGAGACTCATTTCTTCGGTCATTCCCTGCTTGTGTGGATTCTGATACTGCTTCTCTCCGCATTGGCTCTTCTAATATGCCGCAGAAAAGCAGAGATGATGCGCACCAGAAAGTACCTGCGCTATCGTAAGCTTATGGTAAACCTCTTTCTTATGGTGCTGCTCCTGCTGGTCCCTATGCTAATAGGCAACACCTCCGCCGCGTTACGTTAATGAATCAGATGTGGGTCAGAGGGACAGGTCCCTTGACCCACTGCTGCTCCGGAGAGATATGATTATAATAAGAAAGGCTGCCGAAATCAACGGCAGCCTTTCCTTATAGGTGGGTCAAGGGACCTGTCCCTCTGACCCATTCTTGTTTCAGGCATTCTCTATAGCGCCCTGTGCGGCAGCCAGACGGGCGATTGGCACGCGGAACGGTGAGCAGCTCACGTAGTTCAGACCAACCTTGTCGCAGAACTTAACTGATGAAGGCTCGCCTCCGTGCTCGCCGCAGATACCGCACTTCAGTTCCGGACGAACTGAGCGGCCCTTATCCACAGCCATCTTG
This sequence comes from uncultured Bacteroidales bacterium, assembly GCA_937898885.1. Taxonomy (GTDB): domain Bacteria; phylum Bacteroidota; class Bacteroidia; order Bacteroidales; family Bacteroidaceae; genus Colenecus. The sequence continues at coordinate 16,194 of CALDKD010000058.1, forward strand.
ATGAGCTGGCCCACACCCTTCTGGTCAAGAACCTGGAACGGGTCAACCTTCAGAATCTTCTTCTCCAGATATACCGGCAGGAACGATGCGATATCATCGCGGCTGTAGCCGAATGTCATCTGGGTAAGGTCGTTTGTACCGAATGAGAAGTACTCGGCACGTGCTGCCACTGCATCAGCGGTAAGGGCTGCGCGCGGAATCTCAATCATTGTACCAACCTTGAACTCGAACGGCTCAACGCCCTCGTCCTTGAATAGCTGGGCTGCAGTAGTGCGGATAATCTCCTCCTGCTGGTCAAACTCGTAGTGCTTGCCTACCAGCGGAACCATAATCTCAGGCATCGGGTTGTGTCCCTCCTTGCGAAGCTGGATGGCAGCGCCGATGATAGCCTTGGTCTGCATCTCGGTAATCTCAGGATAGGTGTTGCCCAGACGGCATCCACGGTGACCCAGCATCGGGTTGTTCTCTGACAGTGAGGCTACGCGTGCCTTGATGGCTTCCAGTGTGGTGCCCATGGCGTCGGCCATCTCCTGCTGTCCCTTCAGATCGTGAGGTACGAACTCGTGGAGTGGCGGGTCAAGCAGACGAACGTTTACTGGCAGACCGTCCATAGCGAGCAGAATGCCGTAGAAGTCCTTTGTCTGATATGGCAGCAGCTTCTCAAGAGCCTTCTCGCGGCCAGCCTTGTTTTCGGCCAGAATCATCTCGCGCATAGCCTTGATCTTCTCACCCTCGAAGAACATATGCTCGGTACGGCAAAGACCAATACCGACGGCACCGAACTCGCGTGCAACCTGTGCATCGTGCGGGGTGTCGGCGTTTGTGCGTACAACCAGACGTGTATATTTGTCGCAGAGACTCATCAGCTCGGCAAAATCGCCGCTGATCTCAGCTGCCTTGGTCTCAACCTTACCCATAAATACCTGGCCTGTTGAGCCGTTCAGTGAGATGTAGTCGCCCTCCTTCAGAGTGATGTCCTCAATCTTCACAGTCTTCTTCACATAGTCAACCTGCAGGGCACCTGCGCCTGATACGCAGCACTTACCCATACCGCGGGCCACAACTGCGGCGTGGCTGGTCATACCGCCACGGCAGGTAAGGATACCCTCGGCAGCAGCCATACCGGCCAGATCCTCAGGAGAAGTCTCAATACGGACCATGATAACCTTGTGGCCGTTCTTGTGCCAAGCCTCAGCATCGTCGGCGCTGAAGACAATCTGACCGCAGGCGGCACCTGGAGATGCTGGCAGACCGGTTGTCAGGACCTTTGCCTTCTTGATGGCCTCCTTGTCGAATACAGGGTGCAGCAGTTCGTCCAGTTTCTGCGGCTCGCAGCGCTGAATGGCAGTCTTCTCGTCAATCAGACCCTCGTGCATCAGGTCCATAGCAATCTTGACCATTGCGGTACCTGTGCGCTTGCCGTTACGTGTCTGAAGGAACCAGAGCTTGCCCTCCTGAACGGTGAACTCCATATCCTGCATATCGTGATAGTGATTCTCCAGTTTGTTCTGAAGATCGTTCAGCTCATTGTAGATAGCCGGCATAGCCTCCTCCATTGAAGGATACTTGGCCAGACGCTCCTCCTCGCTGATCTCAGCGCGCTTTGCCCAGCGCTGTGAGCCGATCTTTGTAATCTGCTGCGGTGTGCGGATACCTGCAACCACATCCTCGCCCTGAGCGTTCACCAGATACTCACCGTTGAACAGGTTCTCGCCTGTAGCGGCATCGCGGCTGAAGCATACGCCTGTAGCCGATGTATCGCCCATATTGCCGAATACCATAGCCATAACGCTTACGGCTGTACCCCACTCATCTGGAATACCCTCCATCTTGCGGTACAGAATGGCGCGCTCGTTGTTCCAAGAGCCGAATACGGCGCAGATGGCGCCCCAGAGCTGATCCATAGCGTTTGTCGGGAAGTCCTGACCTGTGCGCTCCTTAACGGCTGCCTTGAACAGGACAACCAGCTTCTTCAGGTCATCTACGCTGAGGTCCTTGTCAAGAACCACACCGCTCTCCTCCTTAACCTTCTCAATAATCTCCTCGAACGGATCCTTGTCAGTCTTCAGAACCGGCTTCATGCCGAGAACAACATCACCGTACATCTGAACGAAACGACGGTAGCTGTCCCAAGCGAAGTGCGGGTTGTTGGTCTTGCGTGACAGACCCTCCACAACCTCGTCGTTGAGACCAAGGTTCAGAATGGTATCCATCATACCCGGCATAGAGGCGCGGGCGCCTGAACGTACGGAAACCAGAAGAGGATTCTGAACATCACCGAACTTTGAGTTCATCAGCTTCTCAATGTGGCGGATAGCCTCCTCAACATCGTCCTTGAGGATAGCTACGACATTGTCGCGGCCAATCTTGTAATACTCGTTGCAAACATCAGTGGTGATGGTGAAGCCCGGAGGTACCGGTACTCCAAGAAGATTCATCTCGGCAAGGTTAGCGCCCTTACCGCCAAGCAGGTTACGCATCTGGGCATTTCCCTCAGCTTGTCCGTTTCCGAACTTGTAAACTCTTTTTTCGCTCATAACTTATTGAAAATATATAGTTTATTTATTTGCTTGATTGCTGCGGCAGGCCTCTGTGGCCATTTGCAGATGCAAAATTACTCATAAAATATTATATAATACACACGCGCGTCATAAATTTTGTTTATGAGGAGTGTCTTTGTCGCAGACCCCAAAATAAAAGGCTCCTCTCTAGGGGGAGCCTTTTGTCTTGCCGGCGGTACTGCGTTACGGCTTAACCACCGTAATCTTGAAATCCATATCTCCTGTGCGCGGGTAGGCCATATAGTCGGTGCTCTCAATGATTATAGTCAGATAGCCCGTCTTATCCTTCTCGTCGTACTCTGTGTCGTAGCGAATGTTCTCATACACTGTACCGTACTCTCCGTCGTACGGGAGCAGGAACGGCATCTGGTTGAGTCTTGCGGCGCCATTGTCCAGATATTCCACCTGATAGGCAAGCACAGCGCCCGCGTCAATCACGCTCGCGTCAATCTCTGGCATCTTGAATGTCTGGTACATATAGCATCCCTGTATTCCCTCAGTGCCGTTGGTCTTCCATTGGTTTGCCATAGCCCTGAGCTTTACAGGAATCAAAGTGGCACCCTGGGTAACATAGTACTCCTCTGTCACGTATTCCTCAGTCACATAACGCTTGGTACAGGAGGATAGCATTGAGATAAATGCCACAGCTGCAAGCAGAGCCAGTTTGCTCATTCTGATAACTCTCATAGTTTTATAGCTTTATTTAGGTGAAACCGTTCTTGTTTGTTCTGGACAGCTTGAGCGTTACAGGCATAAATACCTTGTAGCGTACCGGATTGCCGTTCCTTGTGGCGGGTGTCCACATAGGCATAGCCTTGAACACGCGAAGAAGCTCCTCGTCTATATCAGGGTCAATGCCCTTGATGATGCTGATGGCCGACATGTCGCCGGACTTCTCTATGGTGAACTCCACCTCGGCGGTGCCGCGCACATTGCGCTTCTTGCTGTCTTCCGGGTACTGGAAATTGTCAAGAATGAACTTGTACATCTCCTCCATACCGCCCTTGTACTCAGGTGGGACAATAACATCCTCCTTCTCTTCCTCTGCATTCTCAGCATTCTGGTCCTGCGCAGAAGCCGCCATAGGGCACGTCAGGAGAGCCGCTGAAAACAAGATAAATCCTAAAAATCTCATTGCGTAAATGTTTTCGGCTGCAAAATTACAGCGCATCTTTACTAATAAGACGAACAAAGAGACAAAATGTCTAATCAAAAACTGAATATTAAGTTTTTTTAAAACAATCAGTCGCGTATCTCAAGCAAAACCACGTTCTCCACGTGCTGGGTGTGTGGGAACATATCAACCGGCTGTACGGCCGTAACCTTGTAGCCGGCGTCCATCAGAGCCAGGTCGCGTGCCTGGGTGGCGGGGTTGCAGCTTACATACACAATGCGCCTCGGGGCGGTCTTTAGTATCACATCCACCACATCCTTGTGCATTCCCACACGTGGCGGGTCAGTGATGATAACGTCCGGATGACCGTGACGCTCAATGAACTCCTCAGACAGCACGTCTTTCATATCGCCTGCAAAAAACTCAACATTCTCTATGCCGTTCAGACGGGCGTTCACCCAGGCGTCCTCTATGGCCTCCGGTACATACTCAATACCCACAACCTTGCGCACGCTGCGCGCCACAAACTGGGCTATGGTGCCTGTGCCGGTGTAAAGGTCATACACCACATCGTCCTTGCTCAGAGCTGCAAACCGGCGCACAACCGAGTACAGACGGCACGCCTGCGTGCTGTTGGTCTGGAAGAAAGACTTAGGCCCTATCTTGAAGCGAAGGTCCTCCATAACCTCGTATATGCAGTCATCTCCACGGAACACGTGCACATCCAGGTCTCCAAACGTGTCGTTGCCCTTGTTGTTTATAACATACAGAAGCGATGTTATCTCTGGGAATTTTTCTGACACATGCCGCATTAGTCCCATAAACTGCTCCATATCGGCAGGCGTATCAACCTTAGCCTGGATCAACACCATTATCTGGCCGGTAGTCACCACGCGGACCATCATATCGCGCAGCAGGCCCTCCAGCGAGCGCAGGTTGATGAACGGCAGCCCGTGCTGAACGGCATAGCTGTAGACGGCATTGCGTATGCGGTTGGAGATATCATCCTGCAGCCAGCACTTATCTATGTGCAGCACCTTGTCGAATGCACCCGGTATGTGAAAGCCCAGGCCTGGCTGCTTGCGCTCGCTCTCGGTCACATCGGGACGGTCCAGCTGCTCCAGCTCCTCAGTGGTCAGCCAGCGCATATTGCTGAACGAGTACTCCAGCTTGTTGCGGTAGCACTGTGTCTTCTCAGAGCCCAGTATGGGGCTTATCTCAGGCAACTCTACCTTGCCTATGCGGGTCAGGTTGTCAACCACCTGCTTCTGCTTGTAGCGCAGCTGCTCCCCGTAGGGCAGGTTCTGCCACTTGCATCCTCCGCACACGCCGAAATGACTGCAGAATGGCACTGCGCGCACATCAGAGTACTTCTGGAAACTCACCGCCACCGCCTCGGCGTAGTTGTGCTTCTTCTTCAGAATCTTAAGGTCAACCACGTCGCCCGGCACTACGAACGGTACGAATATCACAACATCATCAACTCTGGCAATAGACTTTCCCTCGGCGGCAAAGTCGGTTATTGTCACATTTTCCACTATCTGGGGCTCTTTGCGCTTTCTAGACATATCGAATTGCTAACTTGCGTATCATATCGCTGCAAAGTTATGGCATTAACTTCAGCATAGCAAACATTCGCTCTTAAAGTTCATTTTTACCGCCAGAGCCTGAATAGTGCAGGCGCGTATTCAGATATTGACAACTTTTTTGCCGGACTTGGATGCTTTCAGAATGGCGGCCTGGGCCGACCGTGATGCTACGAGATTGAACTCGGCGTCATCAAGCAGATTCTTGAAATTCTTGCCACAGTTCCAGTTTACATTCACGCCGGTGATGTTCTTTTCAATTACATCATCGGGAGTATCGCTGCCGTTGCTGGTAAGGGGTATCGAAAAATCACCAAGATCGCCAAGGCGCACTCTCTTTCCCTCAAGAAGCTGTTCACGTATGCAGTCTGTGGCCATACATAGAACGGCTGCTATGTCGACACGCTTATAAACACAACCATGACTTGCAATGTGCTTTGCCAGCTTGTCAATATTCATCACTCCAGACGACTGGACAATGGCGTAGGATTTACGTCTCTCAGTCGCCACCAGCGCGATATCGCCGGCATCGGGAATAATACCATTGGCCTCGGCTGCTCTTATGCGGGATTCATATAGATAGAGAGTCGAAGCCGTTGTAGATGATCTCCACCATCAATTGGTGATCCTTCTGATTCACTCTGACCCGGTGAAGATAAGCGTCGTTGCGCCTAGGGTGATGACGGCGCCGTCTTCTATGAGGGCGCGCTCGCGGTCGCCCAGGATGCGGTTGAAGAGGAACGTGCCGGTAAGGCTGGGGAAATCGCGCAGGGTGTGCGTCAGGGTGCCGTCGGGATTGGGCTTTACGGTGATTACGCAGTGGCGGCGGTCCATGCTGCGGTCTGTGGTCTGGATGGGAATGTCAACCTCATCGCCACGGTTGTAGCGGCCTATGATGTTGTCGCCCTCGTGCAGGGCGAAGCTCTGACGGTATCCGAAAACATTCTCCACCACCTCTATTGAGCCGAAACCCTCATCGAGAGTGGCGTGGGCGCGGTTGGCGTCTTTCTGGGTAGCCGCAAGCTTGCTGGCACCCAGCTTGATGGAGAACTGCTTGCCGCAGTGGTCGCACTCAAAGATGAGCGACTGGCCGGGCTGGTAGAGAGTCTCATCGAAGGTGATGTAGTTGTCGCATCGTGGGCAGCGTACTCTTTTCATATAGCGTAGCTTTCAAAACAGATACATAATAAAAAAAACAGTGGGCCTGTAAGCCGGGTTCTGTGGCGCCGCAGGGGCGCTGTCTGTCATCAATCTTAACCGGATGTCACCATATGGCTTTGGCCCGAAGGCCACGCAATCTACCCTCCGGCTCGGGCGGGCAGCCCTCTGACGCCGGTATACATGATCTTGCAACTTCCAGTGCGCACAGCACCTGTGTCGCCACAGGCCTGGTGGGCTCTTGCCCCGCCTTCTCACCCTTACCGGCCGGCGGTTACCACTTTGAGTGGTCTTACCGGCTGGCGGTCATTCTCTTCTGCGCTTGCCTGCCGTTACCGACAGCTATCCGTTAGGTAGTGGAATGCCCTGTGTTGCCCGGACTTTCCTCCATCCCCTGAGGGGTGGCGACAGACCGGCCCGCTGTTCCGGCCGCAAAGTTACAGTTTTTTTATGCTGCCGTCAGTATCATTGCGTTTTTGTGGCGCATTATCTCTATTTTTTACTTACTTTCGCATAATTTTTCAAAAAACTGGCGATGTACGATTTTGATGAGCTGATAGACCGTAGCGGAAGCGGATGCATTAAGCTGGACTGGTTGCGCGATATGTTCGGTTGTGGCAATCTGCTGCCTTTGTGGATTGCTGATATGGATTTCCGTACTCCGGATTTCATTGTTGACGCGCTTAGAAAGAGACTGGAGCACCCGGTGCTCGGCTATACCGCTGTGCCTGACTGCTATTTCAAGACAATAGCGGAGTGGGTGGAGAGGCTGCACGGCTGGCAGGTGAGTCCTGAGCATATACGCTACATCCCCGGCATTGTGAAGGGGATAGGGATGGTGATTGACGCTTTCCTGAAGCCTGGCGACAAGGTGCTGGTTCAGCCGCCTGTGTATCATCCGTTCCATATCACACCGCAGAAGAAAGGGTTTGAGGTGGTGTATAATCCGCTGATTCCTGTGTATGAGGACGGGTGCGGCCTGCCAGAGGATATGCTCACCAAGGATACCGACCGTCGTCTGGTAAGCTACAAGATGGATTTTGACGCGCTGGAGCGTATGCTGGCTAAGGACAGCGGCATTAAGCTGATGATTCTGGCAAATCCGCATAACCCGGCAGGCATATGCTGGTGCAGGGAGACGCTGGAGCGTCTGGCTGAGATTACCGCCAGGTACGGCGTGCTGGTTGTATCGGACGAGATTCACGCGGAGATGGCGCTGAGTGGTTTCCGGCATCTGCCTTACGCATCGGTGAGCCAGGCTGCGGCACGCAACTCCATTACCTTTATGGCTCCGTCCAAGACGTTCAACATTGCGGGTATTGTATCGTCATATACTATTGTTCCTGATGCGGCACTAAGGGAGCGTTTCTTCAACTTCCTTGAGGCGGGCGAGCTGGATATGCCTGCGATTTTCGCTCCGGTGGCCACGATGGCTGCCTATACAAAGGGGTGGGAGTGGCGCCGTGAGATGCTTGAGTATGTTCAGGCGAATATTGATTATGTTGATGAGTGGCTGCGCACGAGCCTGCCGCAGATTCGCTGCGTGCGGCCCGATGCCTCGTTCCTGATATGGCTGGACTGCCGCTCGCTGAGGCTGGAGCAGTGTGAGCTGGTGAGCCTGTTCGTGAACAAGGCACATCTGGCTATGAACGACGGCTCTATGTTCGGGCAGGTGGCGCCGGACGGACATCTGCAGGGTACGGAGGGCTGCGGTTTCATGCGTATGAACGTGGGCTGTCCGCGCAGTGTGCTGACCAAGGCTCTTGAGTCTCTGCGCTATGCTTTGACTAATAATTGACAACAAAAGATATGAAGAAGTTTATGACTCTGGCCATTGCGGCATTGATGCTGGGTGGCTTTTCTTCCTGCTCAAAGTTTGAGACAGTGAAGGGTGATCCGTTGAAGACCAAGATGTACACCTTGGACAATGGCTTGAAGGTTTATATGACAGTGAACAAGGATGAGCCTCGTATTCAGACTTACATTGCAGTTCGCTCAGGCGGTAAGAATGACCCTAAGGACAATACGGGTCTGGCTCACTATCTGGAGCATATTATGTTCAAGGGAAGCGAGAGCTTCGGCACATCTGACTATGCTGCCGAGAAGGTGCTGCTTGACCAGATTGAGGAGCTGTTCAATGTGTATCGCACCAAGACTGACCCTGATGAGCGTAAGGCTATATATCACCAGATTGACTCGCTGAGCTATGCCGCATCGCTCATCTCCATTCCGAATGAGTATGACAAGCTGATGTCGGTGATAGGCTCGCAGGGCACTAATGCGTTCACATCGAACGATGTTACGTGCTATCAGGAGAATATTCCGTCAAACCAGATTGAGAACTGGGCAAGGATTCAGTCTGACCGTTTCAAGAATCTGGTTATCCGCGGATTCCACACTGAGCTGGAGGCTGTTTACGAGGAGTATAATATGTACCTGAACGATGATCAGGAGAATGCCATGTATGCCATAGACTCCGTGCTGTTCAAGAATCATCCGTATGGACTGCAGCAGGTGATAGGCACGCAGGAGCATCTGAAGAACCCGTCAATAAGCGCCATCAAGAAGCAGAAGGCTACTTACTATGTGCCGAACAATGTGGCTATCTGCGTGTCGGGCGACTTCAACCCTAAGGAGTTCGTGCAGATTGTGGAGAAGTATTTTGGTGACTGGGAGCCGAATCCTGAGCTGCCTGAGTTCACTTTCCAGCCCGAGGAGCCGATAACCAAGCCAGTTGAGAAGACTGTATATGGCACCGAGTCTGATTTCGTGATGATCTCGTGGAGGACTCCGGGCGATGCCAGCATAGAGAGTGAGGTGGGTCAGATTGCCTCAAGCGTGCTGTATAACAGCCAGGCAGGTCTTATAGACAATGACTTGAACCGCAATCAGCTGGTTCTGGATGCCGGAGCTTTCTCCTATGGCCGCGTTGATTACGGCGAGATGATGCTGATGGCTTATCCTAAGGAGGGACAGAGCCTGGAGGAGGTGCGCGATCTTGTGCTGGCCGAGGTGGCCAAACTGCGTGCCGGCGATTTTGACGAGCGTCTGGTGCAGGCCGCATACGCTAACTTCAAGCTGAGTATGATGCAGTCCATAACCTCCAACTCACGCCGTGCTATGCTTTACGTGAACTCGTTTATTGCCGGCCACGAGTGGAAGGACGATGCCGCCATGCTGGACCGTATGGCAAAGATTACCAAACAGGATGTTGTGGACTGGGCCAACAAGTATCTTGGCGCTGACAGCTACGCCCTGGTATTCAAGCGCAATGGCGTGAACCCGAAGAGCAACAAGATTGAGGCTCCGGCCATCACTCCGATTGCCACCAACCGCGACAAGCAGAGCCAGTTCCTGACTGATATTGCCGCTACCGAGGTTGCTCCTATCGAGCCGGTGTTTGTGGATTACTCAAAGGAGATGCAGAAGGCTGATCTGGGCAATGGTGTTGAGCTGCTGTACAAGCTGAACGAGCAGACCGATCTTGCTACCCTGCAGTTCCGCTTTGACCAGGGTCAGTGCGATGACCCGGCTCTGTCTATGGCTGTCTCGTATCTTGAATATCTGGGTACTGACTCTATGTCTGCCGCGGATATCGCTCTTGAGGAGTATCTGCTGGCCTGCGAGCATACCTTCAGCGTGAGCGCCAACACTATGACTTACTCAGTATCTGGCCTTGGCGAGAACATAGGCAAGGCTCTGCAACTGGTGGAGAACCTGATTATGAATGCTGTTCCTGACGAGGCTATCCTGCAGAATCTGAAGCTGGATGAGCTTCAGAGCCGCGAGATTGCAAAGAAGACCCAGCGTTCCTGCAACAGCGCGCTGCAGCAGTATGTGCTCTATGGCCCTGAGTATGTGAGGTCAATCAAGCTGACGAATGAGCAGGTTCTGGCCTTGACATCGGACGAGCTTCTGGCAAAGCTGCGCTCTATTTTCGGCAAGCAGCACCGTATTATATATTATGGTCCGGACAGCGAGCCTGTCACAGAGGCTATGCTGGCTGAGAGCCACAGGACTGAGGAGACCCTGCAGCCGCTGCAGAGAAAATATACTACATATGTTGAGACTCCTGAGCCGAAGGTTATTCTGGCTCCGTATGACCAGCGCCAGTTCAACTATATTCAGTATTCAGGCCGCGGCGAGAAGTTCCAGCTTGAGGATGCTCCGGCCATCACTCTGTACAATGAGTACTTTGGCGGCGGTATGAATACCATTGTATTCCAGGAGATGCGCGAGGCGCGCGCCCTGGCTTACAGCGCAGGCGCCCGTCTGGCTACTCCGTCATTCAAGGAGGGCACGTATGCGTTCTATGCCACTATAGGATCCCAGAACGACAAGCTGAGAGATGCTGTTGAGGCATTTGACCTTATTATTAATGATATGCCTCAGTCTGATAAGTCTATCGATATTGCCCTGAAGGCGGTTGAGACATCGCTCCGCACACAGCGTACATACGGTATCGGCGTTCTGAACAGCTATCTGCGCGATGAGGAGCTTGGCGTATCAGAGCCGGTGAGCAAGTATGTCTATCAGCATCTGGGCGACCTGTCGATGGATGCCGTTGTGAAGTGCCAGCAGAAGTGGGTCAAGGACCGCACCTATATTTATGGTATCCTTGGCGATCCGTCGGATCTGGATATGGATTATCTGAGCACGCTTGGCCCTGTTGAGCAGGTTACTCTTGACGAGATTTTCGGATTTTGACAAAATGGCAGGAAGGACAGCCATACTGATTACTCACGGCACCGACACGCTGGCGTGGACTCACGCGGCGTTGCGCTATGCCATAAAGAATAATAATCTGAACATTGCCATTACCGGCAGTCAGATTCCGATGCCCCAGGGCGTAGGCGACTTCTCTGATGCCTATGCCAACATCGGGGGCAGCATTCGCTTTCTGACCGAGCTGCCTGCGCCTCACATCTTCACTGTGTTCAACAATGGCGAGAATGCGTTCTCCGACTCATTGAACAAGGTGAACCGCTGGGACAACAAGGCTTTCGACGGCGATGTGCTTGGCGTGATGCGCTGGAATGACTTGAGGACGGATACTGAGGACGCGGTGCCTTCGACGCCACTGGATACTCTGTATGTGATAACAACCGGCGGCACCATTGAGTCTGACTATAATGACGGAGGCTCGCTGTCGCCGCAGCAGAACAGGCTTACTGAGTTCATCCGCTCCAAGCTGTCGGGGCAGCAGACCGACGTGAGGTACAAGTCCGCGTTTACGATTGACTCATCGGACCTTACCTTTCAGCGCATAGCGATGATTGCGGATAAGGTGGGGGAGTGCTTCCGCGAGGTTGACCCTGATACGGCGTTCTATACGGATTTGCAGTTTGACCGCAACGTGCGTATTGTCTATACCGATCCTTTCAAGTGCGAGGCTCAGTATGAGCGCGAGATTGAGGGTGCCTCGGCGGTGGTGATAGCCGGATATGGTGGCGGCAATGTGAATATTGATGAGGGCTGCGGCTTCTCGCCGATGCCGCTCATACGCAAGATTGCCGGCGGCATTCCTGTGGTGCTGACATCGCAGGTGGCTCTTGGTCCGGCGGACTTTATATATAAGAATGCCGATTCTGCCATACGGCTGGGCGCTATTTCGGGAGTGGGGCTCTCGCTGCCGGAGATACAGACGCGTCTGGCATATATTATGGGACACATCTCTATGATACGTGATGCATTCCCTGCGGAGAATGTGGTAGGCGTGGTTGAGAAGCTTTTCCTGGCAGGCGTGCGTTTCAGAACACAGCAGAGCCGCCAGAAGTACGAGGCTCTGAGAGGGGTGCGTTTCCTGAGGAATGACATTCTGACAAATATTTCCTTTGCGGACACTTTGTCCGAACTGGCCAAATGATGCTTGTGTACTGAATTTTTGTTAATTTTGAGGCGTTTGAGTTAAATTTTAGCAATTATGTTGTCATATTGGTACAACTGGCAAGAATGTTGTCTATATTTGGTGTGTTGAATTGTTAAACAAAATCGAGGTATTAACAAATTACTAAACCCGAGTTATGAATATGACAACTAACAATTTTTTAAAATCGGCCATTTTGGTGGCTTGCTGTGCAGTCGCGGCAGGTGCGACCGCATACGTGGTATCATCTAGGAATTCAGGCAAGGAGGTGGTTGCGGTTCCCGCTGCCTCATCGTCGTTCTTCCCTTCGGCTGCCGCTCTTGGCGGTCACGCTATGCAGCCTGTTGATCTGACGGAGGCTGCCGAGAAAACCATTCACGGCGTTGTGCATATCAAGGCTACCGTGAACGGTAAGACTCAGGTGGTTCAGGAGATGCCCGACATCTTTGAGTATTTCTTCGGAAACGGACAGCCCCGTCAGCGCCAGTATCAGAGCCAGCCGCAGGTGGGCTATGGCTCGGGCGTGATTATATCGAAGGATGGCTATATCGTAACGAATAACCACGTTATTGAGAAGGCTGATGAGATAGATGTTAACCTGAATGACAACCGTACTTTCAAGGCTACCGTTGTAGGTACTGATCCTAATACAGATCTGGCTTTGATTAAGATTGACGGCGATGAGTTCCCTGTTATTCCGATGGGTGACTCAGATGAGCTGAAGCTGGGCGAGTGGGTGCTGGCGGTTGGAAATCCGTTCAACCTTACATCGACAGTTACGGCTGGTGTGGTAAGCGCCAAGGCCCGTAAGATTGGAATCTACGAGGGTAACGAGGGTATTGAGTCGTTCATTCAGACCGATGCCGCCATCAATATGGGTAACAGTGGTGGCGCTCTTGTCAACACACGCGGTGAGCTTGTGGGTATAAACTCTGCCCTTGAGTCGCCCACAGGCACTTACGCGGGATACGGCTTTGCCATTCCTACTACCATTGTCCGCAAGGTTGTGGCCGATCTGAAGGAGTTCGGCACAGTGCAGCGCGCCCTGCTTGGCATTCTGGGCGGTGATGTGGCTGCAATGCGTCAGCTTGAGGAGAACAAGGATAAGGATTTCGGCTCGCTTGACGGCGTGTATGTGAGCGATGTTCCGGATGGTGGCGGCGCGCTTGCGGCCGGCTTGAGGAAGGGTGACATCATCATAGCGGTCAATGGCAAGAAGATCAGGACTATGACTGAGCTTCAGGAGACGATTACCCAGTATCGTCCCGGCGACAAGGTGGAGGTTACGTATCTGCGAGACAAAAAGGAGAAGAACGTGCAGGTTACACTGATGAACTCACGTGGAAATACCGAACTGGTGAAGGATGCCGGTATTGAGGTGCTTGGCGCAGCCTTCCAGGAGGTGGATGATCAGCTGAGACGTCAGCTCAACATTGGCTACGGCATTCAGGTGAGTGGCGTGAGCAACGGCAAGATGAAGGATGCCGGCATCCAGCGCGGGTACATCATACTGAAGATAAACGGCAAGCAGATTAAGAGCGAGTCTGATGTGCAGGATGCATATCAGGAGGCTGTGAAGTCACCTGAGCAGGTGCTCTTCATAACCGGACTTTATCCTTCAGGCCGCAGGGCAAACTATGCTGTTGATCTTTCTGAGTAAGATTTCTCAATATCATTGGTAATTATGATTGGGGCGGTTGTTCCGCTCCAATCTTTTTGCTTGTAAATGTATTAATTGTCAAAAATAAATAGTAATTTTGCACCCGTTTCGTTTATTTAAGCGTAATAGGCTTATCAGCAATACTCTAAAAAAATAGTATGAGGCAACTTAAAATCACAAAGAGCATAACCAACCGCGAGAGCGCGTCGCTCGACAAGTATCTGCAGGAAATTGGCCGTGAGGAACTTATCACCGTTGAGGAGGAGGTTGAGCTGGCTCAGCGTATCCGCAAGGGAGACCGTCAGGCCTTGGAGAAACTGACCCGTGCCAACCTGAGATTCGTGGTTTCCGTTGCCAAACAGTATCAGAACCAGGGCCTGAGCCTGCCGGATCTTATCAATGAGGGTAACCTTGGACTTATCAAGGCTGCCGAGAAGTTTGACGAGACCAGGGGCTTCAAGTTCATCAGCTATGCTGTATGGTGGATACGTCAGTCTATTCTTCAGGCTTTGGCCGAGCAGTCGCGTATTGTACGTCTGCCTCTGAACCAGGTGGGCTCACTCAACAAGATAACCAAGGCTCTCTCTAAGTTTGAGCAGGAGAACGAGCGTCGTCCGTCGGCCGAGGAGCTGGCAGATGTGCTGGACATTCCGGTTGACAAGATTGCCGATACTCTGAAGGTCTCCGGCCGTCATATCTCTGTGGATGCTCCGTTTGTTGACGGCGAGGATAACAGCCTTCTTGATGTGCTTGTGAACGATGATTCCCCAATGGCCGACAAGTCTCTGGTAAACGAGTCGCTCTCTAAGGAGATTGAGCGCGCGCTGACAACCCTTTCAGACAGGGAGCGCGATATAGTCCGTATGTTCTTCGGCATCAATTGCCGCGAGATGACTCTTGAGGAGATAGGTGACCGCTTTGGCCTTACACGTGAGCGCGTGCGTCAGATTAAGGAGAAGGCCATACGTCGTCTCCGCCAGAATGCGCGTAGTAAATTGTTGAAGTCGTATCTGGGCTGATTTATGGGTAAACGCTGTCTTATACTCTTTTCCATTCTGACTTTCCTGTTTGCTCAGGATGCGTTGTCGCAGGGACTGCAGCTTGTAGGCGCGGATGGGGCTCCTGTCAAGGAGTCTGTGCGTAAGCTCAAGGGTGATGTTAGAAAAAAGAAGAAGGCAAACAAGGAGGAGAGCGAGTCTCTGACGATATTCATATATGGTACGTCGTTCTCTTTCTCTGACTCGATAATGTACGTTACTGATATTCAGCAATTGGACAGTGTGTCTGTCAAGGACAAATATTTTCTTGCCGGACGTGACCAGTACAGTCTGCAGCTTAAAAAGTGGCTTGAGGCAGGCGGAGCGCCTACTCAGGTATCGTCAATCAACTTTTTCAGTGATCGGGGCAAGGCTGTGAGGAAATTTGAGAAGGTGCGCAAGAGTGCTCTGAAGAAGCATCATTGCACTATTATCTCGATTCCGGAATTCAAATTCTCCGCTCTTTAGAATTCTACGTGCACCGCAAATCGGATTCCCTGGTTTGCGGCACCTGGTGTGTCTCTGTGGGTGAGACGTATGTAATAATCTACCCTAAGTACTTTGAATATGTTCTCTATTCCTATGCCAAGCTCGGTGTAGGGCACGCTTCCCATGTCTGATGCGATGGAGAGGCTGGGGAACTTGAAGATGTTCCCGCTGCGGTCTATGGCGGGATTGTTGCAGTCGTTTAAGGTGCCCCAGATTCCGCGTGAGGTCACAACCTCTCTGAGCTCGAGTTTCTTGAGCAGTGGTATGCGGTTGAGGATGAATCCGTTGAGCGAGTATTTGATGTCCCAGGATACGTACGAGTCAAGTATGAACTCCATTGGGGTGAGAAGCTCGAACGACTCTTTCCTCAGTGCGAATGACAGGTTGGAGTTTGGTATGGTCATAAGTTGGAATGGTACCTGTCCCCATATCTTTCCGCCTTTTATCACAGCGTCGAAATAGCCGAGAGGCATTATGAAGACGCGCTGGCGATACTCGGCCTCGGTGTGCTGCATATTGAACTCGCTTCCCATGAAGTCTTTGAAGGCCATTGTGTGGGTTACTGAGAACACTGGCTTCTGCGGAGTTACGGTCTTGCGGTCCCAGTTGCGCTGTATGAATTTCTCTCCCGGGGCATATCGCAGTCTCAGCTCGAACTCAGACTGCATGAACTTGTCGGTTGGCTGGTATGAGCCGTCTGGCATCACTCGCTCGAACTCCAGTGTGCGCGAGCTCTGCTCGATACGGTTGCGTATGCTGGCGGCGATGGAGAATCCGCTGTAGAACTCGTTGGTGTATGTGAGCTCCGCTATTCTCTGATATGCGGATTTGTCGTCGGACATTCGTCTTAACGACAGGAATACATTGTCGCGGTTGGTATAGTTGAACGTCTGTCCGTATTGTACAAGGTCGTTCTTGTATGTGAGCCTGAACGAGCGGATGGGGAACTCGTTCCAGCTCTCTTTCTTGGGCTTGAAAGAGTACTCAAGGTTGGCCATATATTTCCAACGGTGGTCGCTTGTTCCGAATGCCACATAATGGCTGGAGAAAAGGTGCGGATTCAGGTATGCGGTTGTCATTCCTCCAGCTCTGAGGCGTATTCCCTCCAGGTCGTTGTAGCTGATTGTGGTGTTCAGCGGGCCGTAGTAGTAGGGGGTGTGGTCTTTCTGAACGGGGATGTATCCGGTGAAGAGGAACATAATGAACTTCTCCGTCCAGTAATAGACCTTGTTCTCTCTGAGCTGTGCCAGCATTTTGCCTACATTGATGAACTGTCCGGTCATAGAGCTGTTGCGCTCCTCTTCCCAGAACTCGTCGGTACGGGCGGTGGAGTTGTCCTCCTCGATGATTCTTTCCGGCCTGTCAAGTATGGCGCGGTCCACATCCTGGTTGAATCTGTAGTTTGAGTAGAAGACATCGCGCCTTATATATAGTCCGTCAATGTAATCGTAAAGTTTCAGCTCGGTTGTGAATGACTCGTGGGTAAGTATTCTTGGATGCTTCTCATCGCGTGCGAACTGCTGGTCTATGTTGAGGTACTGGACAAAGTTCATGTTGATGTCGTAAGGTACGTTCAACTGGGCCCATTTGATGAAGTGGGAAGAGTCTGCGGTTACATAAAGATGTCCTGTGAATCCGAAAGACTCAGGGTTGAACGGTACAAAAGACAAGTCAACGCACGGCTCGCCCTCAACCGTTACGGTGTCCATGATGTAGTATTTGTAGAACGATTGAGACAGTACGTTTGCGGCCAGCGGGCTGGTGAACTCCCTTCTGAATACTGTGATGTTGTTGCTGAAGATGTCGATATCCACCACGGCCTCCTCTACGGCTGCCTGAATCTCGCTGGCTGGCATGAAATCGTCTATTCCAACCCAATTGCGGCCTTTTATGTGCTGCTTGTCTCTCTGTGGCTTCTGCTGATAGTAATCGGTTGCCACCAACTCCCTTGTGGATACATTCAGGATGGGCTTGCCGGACACGGCCGATGTATCTACATAGTCTTTGAGGAACTGGAACCGGCGGTAGGGCGATTTGCCCTGTTTCTCCTCGTTGAAGTTGTCAAGCGCGATGTTCAGTTTCTCATATCTGTCGCGTGAGTATGCCTCGTTGTTGCGTATGCTTTCGGTGTCTTTTCTGGCAATGAGCTCTTTTACCAGGTCAACGGCGGGGTTGTCTTTCCTGACGTATCTCTCTCTCTTGGGCTTTATCTCAACCTCGTCAACCTGATACGATATGGTCCTCAGGGTTATCTGTAATGGGAATCGCGTGCTGCTGTTGAGCGGCATGGCTATTTTCTCATAGCCGATGGCTGTGATAAGCAGCTTCTTCCCGTTTGTGGAGCCGGTAAAGGAGAAATTTCCGTTGTTGTCTGTGGTGCATCCTGTTGATGTACCCTCAATCTGCACGTTGGCGTAGGGTACAACCTCGCCATTCTCGTCTTTGACCCTGCCGCTGATGCGTACCTGTGCCAGTATCTCAGACGGAATAATTACCATCAGAAACGCCGATAATATTATATTAAATAGGTGCCTCGCCATATTGTGGAATAGTACGCGAATATAAAGTAAAACGGTAGAATAACCAAGCCGATTATCTTTTAATCGGTATGAGGTACGCACTGACAAAAAAAAAGCGTGTTTTTTGAAAAAAAAAGCCCAAATGTTTTGCCAGTATAAAATCTTGCCGTAAATTTGCACCCGCTTTCGGGAACGAAAAAACCGCAAGCCGAGAGAGACGGTCTTTGAAAGAATGATACAAACAACAACAGTACGTAGGATGTATTCCTGATGGGATATGTCCACGGGTAAACGAAATAACGTCAATTCAAACGAATCAGTTTAAACCGGGAAATCGTACGGAATCTTGAGCAAAGAGAAAACAGAGTCTCTTGGTCGGAATGATCCG
>CALDKD010000059.1 GCA_937898885.1 uncultured Bacteroidales bacterium
AGGATCGCAAGCACGGCACTCTCGCTGATGTCGAGCACAACTGCTGCTCTTTGATATCTCCGGATAAGTTGATAGATATCTATCGATTCTACACGGTATTTACCGGCACCACCGGCGGAAGGAAAATAAAGATCGTTTGCCGTTATCAGCAATATCTTGGTGGTGAAGCTATTGTTCAGCGAGTTCTGAATACATACCAGAAAGGTACCGGTCCGAAAAAGGGCCTTATCTGGCACTTCCAGGGGTCCGGCAAATCGTGGCTGATGGTATTTGCGGCACAGAAGCTCCGCAAACAGCAGTGTCTGAAGGCACCTACAGTTGTGATTGTGGATGACCGTATTGACCTTGAGGACCAGATTACGGGGGACTTCACAAGGGCCGAGATTCCTAATGTGGATAGCATCACTTCTAAGCAGGAGCTTGAGGAGAAGATTCACCAGAGGAAGATCCTCATTACTACCATATTTAAGTTTGGGGACCTTTCAGAAGGAGAGGTTATTGATGACCGCGATAATATCATCCTTCTTATGGATGAAGCGCACCGTACTCAGGAAGGCGACCTTGGTATGAAGATGAGGACTGCTCTCCCGAACGCATTCTTCTTCGGCCTTACCGGAACTCCTATCAACAGGCGGGACCGTAATACATTCATGGCATTTGGTGCCGAGGAAGATGAAAACGGCTACATTTCCAAGTACACATTCCAAGATTCCGTTGCCGACGGCGCAACCCTGGAGTTGAACTTTAAGACGGTACCTGTCGAGATGCACCTTGACGAGAAGAGATTGCAAGAAGAATTTGATGCTTTGACTGACCAAATCAGCGAGGAAGACAAAGGTGAGCTTGTAAAGCGCACGAGTGTGGAGGCATTCTTCACTGCTGAAGACCGCATCAACGCCGTCTGCAAATACATAGTCAACCACTTCCGCGACTATATCGAGCCGACGGGAATGAAGGCCCAGGTCGTCGTTTACAATCGTGAGTGCTGCGTCAAGTACAAGAAGGCTATCGATGCTCTTCTTGGAAACGAGGACCAGAGCGTAATCGTAATGCATACGGGTGGCGACAAGGCTGACGATTACAAGCAGTATAAACTTGACCGAGATGCCGAGAAGAGGCTCCTGGACAAGTTCCGCGATCCGCTCTCGCCTATAAAGTTCGTCATCGTGACCAGCAAACTCCTGACCGGATTCGATGCTCCGATTCTCCAGTGCATGTATCTGGATAAGCCGATGAAGAACCATACTCTTCTCCAGGCAATTTGCCGTACCAACAGAAAATATAACGAGAATAAGAAATGCGGTTTGATTGTTGACTTTGTCGGTGTATTTGACAATGTGGCCAAGTCTCTCGCATTCGATGAGGAGAGCGTTAAAACTATCATCAAAAACCTTGATGAGATACGTGGCTTTATCCCGACATTCATGCAGGAGTGCATTGACTTCTTCCCCGGAGTTGACAGGACTGTCGGCGGATGGGAAGGTTTGACTGCAGCACAGCAATGTCTGAAGGATGAGGGAATCAAGACAAATTTTGCACGGCACTTCGCCAGGCTTGCAAAGGCCTGGGAGACATTAAGCCCGGACGAATGTTTGATACCTTTCCAAAGCGACTACACCTGGCTTGCGCAAGTTTATCAGAGTGTCAGGCCGGTGAGCGGAGGAAACCTCATTTGGACATTGCTGGGAGCCAAAACAATCGAGATCATCCACAAAAATATTGATACAATTGATATCGGCACCCCACTTGAGGATCTGGTCGTTGATGCCGATGTGATTGACTCAGTTCTGGAAGACGAGAAGAAACTCAAGAAGAAGATTGTCGAGGTTGAGAAGATGCTTCGCCTGCGCCTTGGAGAGCACAAGGGAGATGTGAATTACAAGAAGTTTGCTGAGAAACTGGATGAGCTGCGTCGCAAGATGGAGGATAGTCTCATCACCAGTATTGACTTCCTGAAACAGCTGCTGCAGATGGCCAAAGACCTCCTTGCAGAGGAAAAGAAAGTGGAGCAGCCGATGGACAAACGTGCACAGGCCAGGGCCGCTCTTACCGAGCTTTTTGAGTCAGTCAAGTCAGAACAGACCCCGATTATTGTCGAGCAGGTTGTGAATGACATCGACAACGATGTGGTCAACATCATCAGACAGTTCAATGACGCCTTCCAGAGCGTAACCGCTAAGCGGGCCATCAAGCAGAAGCTTCGTTCAATCCTCTGGGTGAAATACCAGATTAAGGACACTGACGTGTTCGACAAGGCGTATCAGTATATTGAACAGTATTACTAGGGAATGCCATAATCTTTGAACCCTTATACTTTGTTTTATGAGCAATCATTCAACCGAATATCAAGTCATAGGTTCAGACAGC
>CALDKD010000060.1 GCA_937898885.1 uncultured Bacteroidales bacterium
ACTGGTACGACTTTGAGTGGTATATCCGCAACAGAATTCCGCTCGACTTCAATCATCTGCAACTCCGAGCCAGCGAGTTCAACGGACTGGATCTGACCAAGGATCTTTTCCTTGAGAAGTTGCGTGAACGCCTTGCGACTGCCGACATCGATATGGTCAGGCAGGATGTCGAGCCGTTCATCATTGACAAGCGGGAACTCGATATCTGGTCCAACGACTACTTCCTCCAACTGGCCGATATGATTAAGTTCAAATAGGACGGAAAATCCATCGAAGAAATGGCAACTGTGCCACTGATTTGTGGCAAACCGCATTGAATCACCTCGTTTTTACGGGGTGATTTTTTTCGCTCCAAATATCAGAATCGATGCGTTTCGAGTACCATTTAATAGTATATTTTTGCCGATATACGATGTTTTAAGCCGGAAATGCGATTTTATTTGAAAGTTTATTGTCCGTTCTTAATCTTTTACATTATATTGGCTTTAGGAAAGAACTGAAATTCGCCACTTTAGTGGCACAAAAATAAATTTGCGATGGCAGCGTTGTACAACAGAGTACCCATTTTTGACAAGGTGATTTATGCCGGAATTCTGGCGTTTTCGATCTATGATTATGCGAGGTTGATTGATACCGGTAGCGTCGATCGGACAGTAGCTCTTCTATGCCTTGTCCTTAACTGCGTCATCATGTACGTCATCTACTCTCTGGTAAAGACATGCATGAAATACATGGTTAAGCCACACCTTATTGACATCCGGAATGAATTCCGTAATGAAGGCAATGACCGGCTTCCGGCTGTCATACCACATAACGAACCAGAAATGAAGGGAAAGGAAGATGCTGCCGCAGCGGTGTCCGACGAAGCTGCATCAGGCCCTTCCGTCCAAAACAACGTCTTCAACCAGCAGAACAATTATGTTCTTAATATGGTCAATATGGTTGGAATCAATGTCTCAAACACGCAGAACAATACAACCATCATTGTAGAAGAACCATCGCACGAAGAACCAGAAGAAGAAAAAGAGCAGAATATCTTTGAAGAACTGATATGCCTGCCCTCACCAGAACCGGAATGTGACTCAGAGGCGGAAGACATGACTGGCAGGAAGCCTCGGGAATGGTATCTTTCAGAGGAAGATATCCGTCTCAAAAAGGAGTGCGAGGAAAAAGAATGTCTTGAACGTCTCGAAAGGTATGCCCTTCACTACCTCGGCGCATTCCTTTCAGATGAAGATAAGGAGATCTTACTTTATGATATCCACGAATTTGCATCGAAGGAGAAGCCCAAGCTGAAACCTCTGTCCCTTAAAAGAATCGGCGCATACCATTCTTACGACATATATCACCTATGTCACGCCATAGGCTACCACACCACTCGGAGGAAACTGTGCAGGGATATTGCAGTGTTCGCCTATGTGTGTTTCCCCTACTACACGTCTGACACCTCGGTCGAAACGATAGAGAAGAAACTGACAGTTAAGCCTCTGTTCAAACACAGCATCATCAATGTCGTGGATAGAAGAGAGCCGCTTCCGGAATTTGACTCTGCTGCTTGAAATTTATTGATTGAATCAGTCAAATTCTGATAATCACCTTTTCCACCCGATTTCCACCTTTTTGTTTTGCGGTCGATTTACCAATTAATCGATGCAAAATGGAAAGCAAAACTATTTCATTCGAGGCACTGCCTCAAGTAACCTCCGAGCTCCAGGCAGAGGTTCGCGAACTTAGAGAGACACTGGAGATGTTCATGAACAAGGTTTTGGAAATCAAGCCAGAGCAGCCAAACGACCTTGTCGGAATCGATGAAGCATGCAGGATTCTGGGCCTGAAGAAACCGACCCTTTATCACAAAGCCCAGCGCAAGGAAATCCCCTCTTACAAGCCGGCCGGCTGCAAGATGCTCATGTTCAAACGCTCGGACCTTATGGCATGGATTGAGCGTGGCGGCAAGACAGGCTCAGCGAGCGTTGCAGACATTGAAGCGATGATGCAAGGCTGCATCCGCCACAAGCCAAAATCATCAATAGGAGGTTTCTGATATGGACAGCGACATCTTATACCTTCGCATAGGCACAAGTGTCTATAAGAATCTCCGTCAGCCATGTGCAGACGGCGGAACCATCAAGCGGCTGGCACCCTGGACATACAGTGCGCTTTATCAGGACATGGGCAAGGATTACGCTGCAACAATTCCAAAGTTTGACGGTTTCTGCAGCGTCCCTGACCATATAGCCTACAGGCGCGAAATAGGCGGTTTCTACAACCTTTACAACCCAATCCCTCACATTGCCAAGGAAGGGAGCTACGAACACGTTATTTCGCTCGTAAAACACATTTTTGAGGAACAGACAGAGTTGGGATTGGACTACCTTTCCCTTCTCTATCTGAGACCTGTCCAGAAGCTTCCTGTCCTGCTTCTGGTATCGGAGGAACGCAACACCGGAAAGACCACCTTCCTGAACTTTCTGAAGGCCATATTTCAGGACAATACCACTTTCAACACCAATGAGAATTTCCGCAGCCAGTTCAATGCTGACTGGGCTGGCAAACTCATCATTGCAGTGGATGAAGTCCTGCTCGATCGGAAGGAAGATGCAGAGAGGATAAAGAATCTTAGCACTGCCAGGACATACAAAATGGAGGCGAAGGGTAAAGATCGGCAAGAAGTGGAGTTCTTCGGCAAGTTCGTCCTCTGTTCCAACAATGAGACTCACCCCATCATCATTGATCCCGAAGAAACCCGATACTGGGTGCGCAAAGTCCACCATCTGGAATCAGACGACACTCGCTTCCTTGAGAAGATTCAGAAAGAGATTCCGGCATTCTTGTACTACCTTCGTCATCGGCCATTATCCACGCAGGAATCAAGCCGAATGTGGTTCAGACAGGAGGATATCCATACCGATGCGTTGGACAAGATTATTGCCTCAAGCAGAGACAGGACAGAGGTTGATATGGTTGAAATGTTGATGGACATAATGGAAGTCAAGAATCTGGATGAAGTCTCCTTCTGCGTCAATGACCTTGCCGGGCTGATGAACTCTTACAATGACAAGTCCGAGATTCGCAAGATAAGGAGGATCCTGAAAGATTCATGGAAGCTCCAGCCTGCCAGCAATGCCTACTGTTACCGGACCTTCGCCATCAATTTCAATACGGATAATCACTACGAAGAAGTGAGCCGGGTAGGAAAATACTACACCGTAAGCAAGGATTTTCTCAAAACACGTCGTTGAAAACGTTGAATTGATGAAAGAAGGAAAAAAGAGAGTATTAATCAAGTAGTTATGCACTCTCGAACCTATCAACGGAGTCTCAACGGTCTTCAACGGGCAAAATCCTAGTTTTCCAGTGAAAAAAGAAACAGTCACGGCCATCTGGTGAGCATCGCCAGGTGGCTTTTGCCATTCAGCTTGCTGCACATTGTACATTCCCCTCACCCTCCTTTGGAGGTCAGGGGGTATTGAGTTACCCACCCTATAAAAAATGCCGCGCAAGCCCGGCACTATTGCCAACGGATTCACAAAAAAGTGCCAACCGAATTCACACATCGGAAGGCTTGAAATTGCGCAGCTGGTCTCCGAAGCAGTCACCTCTCCCCAGCCGGATTCCATTCAACGATTCAACGATTTCAACTGTGTTTTTTCTTTTCATATGAAAGATATTCATTCATAATTATATGCAATATCATGGGGCAATCATCAAGCTGTCACAGAGCAAAGCAACTAGCGGCTATACGATGTCACTTTGATCATTTTGACAAGCACCGATACCAACTATTATAGTCAACATGTAGTCAGAACACGACAAATTGTCAGTCATCTGCATACGGAACAAGAATTGTATTAATTATTTTAAAATCAACGTAATGAAGTATTCTCACGAGCAATTGAAAGAAATGGCGAAACCAGCCAGTGATTCAGAAGAAACACGAATGGATAATGCGAAAAGAATGGTCATCGATGCGCTAACCGCTAATGGTATTATACATGACGACGAATATGTAGTTTTCGCCCAAGGATCATACGCAAATAACACAAATGTCAGGAATAACAGCGATGTAGATATCAATGTCTGCTATACCGGTGCATTCTATTACAAAATACCTACAGGTACGACCAGAGAACAATATGGTTTGACTAATCCATCCACATACTCATTCTATCAATTCAAAAATGATATCGAAAATATTCTCGTTGGAAAATTTGGACGAGACCAAGTCGTGCGAAAAAATAAATGCATTCACATTAAGGGAAATACATATAGGACAGATGTTGACGTAGTCCCCACATGGAAATTCAGAAGGTACGACAGCATCTATAATCGTAATTACGTAGAAGGAGTGAGGCTGTATTCGGATGTCGGTGATGAGGTAACTAATTTCCCAAAGCAGCATCTTGAAAATGGCAGACGACATAACGTCAGTACAAAAGAACGATATAAGAAACTAGTTCGCATAACAAAGAGAATACACATCAATATGGAAGATAGCGGTTACTACAAAAATCCGAATATCACTTCATTCCTTCTTGAGTCTTTAGTATATCTTCTTCCGGGCAATTATTATCAATGCTACACAGATTATTATGACTGGAATGACATACTTAAGGACGCTATTGCATATTGGTATGATAAAACAAAAGAAGAAAACAGTGCCTGGAAAGAATGGACTGAAGTATCTGAATTGCTATACCTCATGACTGGCCATAAGTGGTCAAGATCAGATGTCAATGCATTTTCTATAAGGATGTGGAACTATCTCGAATACGGCAATTAGACATGGTTGAACACGACATCAAGCGCTATGTTTGCGCAATAATCATAGTATTCATTGCCATATTTGTTGTGGTATGTACAATTAATGCTTCATTCTCAGCAGGATTGCCTGGTATACTAGATGCGATATCAACAGGAATATCGATTACTGCCATATTAGCAACATTCTTTGTCTCATATGCCTGGAGGTGGCGTATTTTCAGAGGTTGGCTAGTTCCTTTCCCTAACCTGAATGGCACTTGGGAAGGCTGTATAAATTACAAATATGCCGGAAAGGATTCTTCTCGAAAGATCAAGGTTCATATCAAGCAAACGTTCATAAGCATAATTGTCAAACTTGAGACCAAAGAAAGTATGAGCAAGAACTTCTGCGGTTCTTTCAATATTGATAAAAAAAGCGATGAAAGACAACTGATTTACTCATACTATAATGAACCTTACATAAAATTTAGGGATAGGAGTCCGATACATTATGGTACTACTAAACTTGACATTCATCCTGATAACAAATCAATGAAAGGGGAATATTGGACAAACCGTAGAACTGCCGGATCCATCACGCTAAAAAAAGAGAAATGACATCAAAGAATAATTGCCGAATGGTTTTCCGAAACACAGTTTTTGTCAAATGCCCAAAGTAAACCAAAATTAGTGAATCATAATCCAGCACTAGATTATTCTGACAATGTCAAATTCCGATCAATTCATCTGGCTGAGTGCATCCATCATCATACGGTTTCCGCGGTAAATGTATTCGTCAAACAAGTCCATAATTCCATTCATGCAAACTTCGTTTTCTTCCTCTTTCAACTTGCCGTATATTTGAAGTAGCACCCTTACAACGTCATCATCAGCAATCCATTGGTCTTCGATTTCCGTAAATTTCTGTCCAGCCATGAAATAATAACAGTCCTCGGGATATCTCGAAATGCACTTTTTGACGTACTCCAACTGTGAATGGATTTCTCGGTGCTTTTTCCCCGACCACGTTTTTGCGATACTACAATAAAATTTGAAAGCCTCTACAGGGAGAGATTCACAATACCAACAATACGCATTTGCCACGTCTTTTCTATCATCTGAGGCGTAACGCTCAAGATATCTTTTCGAATACTCACACATATCAGCTTGTTTGAAGGACTTGAGGGCTACTTCAACAATTTTGGCAACAACTTTCTCATTGTCTAATTTCAGAATATTCTCAAGCCGCTGTTCGCATTCCGCCCTGTTCTTCTCGCTGTTCAATCCGTAGAAATATATCTGGGATAAGATTTCGTGGCTCATTTCATCTGCTTCAATTCGTTCGAAATAATTCTTTACGACATCATTCTTATGATAGAAACACCATTGAATTGCCCCACCTCTAATAACGAGAGCCTCACATCCCAGTCCTGCAAGAAGCTGTTTCACAAACGGATAAAAGAGGGTTTCATCATCAGAACTATTATTGTGAATATAATTCAGGCAAAGAGCCTTGATACACTCAGGCATTGTGGGAAGCATTTTGTTCAATATACCAAAAATCTGGCACCGCCTTTCAGGTATTTGCGATGCTTTGAGAAGTACTTCCATTGCGTGTCCTTGGGGCGAATTGATTGATCGTTCAAGCAAATTCGTCGCTCTTCTCCCCAAGTCTCTTTCTGCATCTTCTCCAAATGAGGCAAACCGTTTATCGTCGTACGGTGCTTTTGCGATTGACGCGGCAACTCTGATAACATCATCAAGGTATGGATTCTCTTCTTTGATGTAATATTCAGCTATTTGCTGGAACGAATAACTGTTCTTCCTGGAAAACTCTTCTGAAATCAGCGTCTTCGTCAAAGGCCAAAGCGAATATGGATCTACGCCACCACTTAACAAACCTTCCAGCCCCGCCTCCTTATACCTATCCTGAATATCACTCCGTGTGGAGAGCTCGAAAACAAATTCTTTGAATCTATCTGGATTGGAAGCCACGCACTTTTTGAATTCATCGGCATGAACGCGCAAGTCAACATGCGTCCTTCCCTCAAGCCATCGGCCATCTTCCTTCAACTTGAGAAATGAATTAAGCCAATTATCAATGGGCCATTTTGCATATATCTCGCTACTTGTCACACCACCACAGCACATCGCCATTGTCGTTGAATGATCTGGCCTTTCAATAATGCTACGTCTTCCAAATCGTCTTAAAAGTTCCTGATAACATTTTTTTAATTCCGGAATAAAGGAATCTTCAGGTAGTGTATTACAGATTAGCTCCCATTTATTACGCCAAAGGTGAGGACACAAGAATTTGCTCCAACGCCTTTCTTTATCATATTTGAAATCAAATAATGACTTGAACGACAGTAGAAGATTCTGATACCACTCCGCATAATCCATGTTTAATGTCTGATACCACGCTTTGAGCATTTTCAAATAGAAATACTCAATGTCTCCGTGAAGGTAATTTTCAATAATAAGATTAGTGCTTATCGTGTTTTTGACAATGTCATCGTAGGGCTTAGGATTTGCAGCGATAGCAGCAAACGCCATAGAAACCGAAGTCTCATTATTAAGAATAAGCAGTTTATCGATAATTGGGCGCATTAGGGATTCATCATATGAAAAACGCTCAAGAAGTTCCTCGTACAAGCCAAGAATCTTTTTCACGTAATCATCTAATGAATATCCGTTAAAGACTTTAGTGATAGTAAATCCATAATATCCATCGAATTCTGTCTGCTCAATTACTTTTACAATGCTATCGTGTAAAGTAAGCAACAATAGTTTCGGGGAATTATTTAACAACGCAGGAAACAAAACTTCTGCAAGTTCATAACCGTCGTGTCTTTCGCTATTATCTTCAGCTAAAAAGTATTTGAGCAGAACTTTTCCTGTTTCATAATAAGCGAATTTCTCGTTTGTTATAAGAGCATCCCGAATGAGTTGTACTTCAAAATGGGTATTATCAGGTTTAGCATCTTCATATGCCTTAAGCACGGAGGAATTACTATAGTCATTTGGAGATCTAAGAATATAGGCAACGGCAAATTTTCTTGAATCTTCATCCTTAATAGAATTTGCAAGTTCGTACACATCTTCAGGATGAGCAAATGCATACCGGGAAAGGCATCCTACGATTGGGAACAAAACCGACGTGTCTTTCTTCTGATCAGGAAGAATATCTTTTACAAGTTGTTTGATCGTGGCAAACCATCCCTCATCTTGTACCCCTCTAAGGAAATAGATAAGTAGTCTTTCGTCATTCGGACATATGTCCTTGACCAGTTTCTTTTCCGCTTTATTTGGTGATTTTGCAAAAGCAAGTATAGAAATCACCAAAAGTTTGACATGCAGGCGGATTTGTTTTGATGTCAGGAAAGACCTGGCTTCATTGGTGAACAATGTTCCATTATGGCCTCGTTCATATTCAAGTACGGCCTTAACCATAGACCGCATCTCAAGACCTTGCAATTTATCTGAGACATCGTTAATAAGTGATCTGCCGGAAGAGGAATAACTTCTGGCCAGAACATAATCATAGAATGACTGGTGGAAAAATGAAACAGTATTTACGTCAACTTTGACTAGCCCACAACTTGCCAGATAATCAAATGACTGCTTCTGATCTGTTGATGGAGATAGCACAGGCTTCAAAGTACCGGACTCCCTTATAGTTTCAGAAATCAGCACCAATAATTGTTCTAGTTCTGTCCTATTGACATATGAAGGAGACTTAATTATGTACTCACTCCACAACTCGTCATACAAATCGACAGGGCTGTTGAAATTGATCTTTGCCTTGCTTCTATGGTACAACAAACAAAATGAGTCAAGATATTGGACTGTTTTTAGAATTCTTAAGGTGGTTTTATTGATTGCTGCGCCAAGACCTTTAGCCATCTTTTCCAATGTCGTAACAACCTCATTATCTGTCAAATCTCCAATATCAATCCGCTTCGCTTTTCTTTCGAGGATGCGCAGGTCGGAATCATAATTGAGGTCATACATGCGACAAGATACAACAGCACGCACATTCGGCCAATCGCCCAATGAGGTCAACAACGTCATCATCATATTCAAATGATTTCTATCGTTGGACAAGCATTGAGACAGAGCATCAATCTGGTCAATAATTAATATGACTTCATCGAAGCCAACACTGAAAAATTCAATTGTATCACGAATCTTTTCCAGAGTGAAAGTGTTACCGGAATTGTCTATTGCATCAGCTTTAATACAAAGGTATTTTTTATTGTTGTCAACCTGCGAGTCAATCACCTTTTTAAGAACGGCAGATTTTCCCACACCGGCATCTCCAACAAGGAGACAAACACGTTCGGCAACTCCATATGAAGGATGGGATATCCATTCATTGATATCCCGAACCTGATGCCTTGAAATATAAGACGCCTCAATTCCATGTAGTTCCGCAGAAATCAAATTGAAAGCTTTTTTTTGAAGTGAGGCAAAAGATTCAGCCAATTGCCTTTCGTCCTTGATAGAAGCCATCCTGTCATCGTACAGACCTTTCCATACGGCAATGACATCGTTCACATTCAACGACGAGCATATTTCTTCAGATGAAAAATGATATCTGTAGGTTTTTTGGGGAG
This sequence comes from uncultured Bacteroidales bacterium, assembly GCA_937898885.1. GTDB lineage: Bacteria > Bacteroidota > Bacteroidia > Bacteroidales > Bacteroidaceae > Colenecus. The sequence continues at coordinate 9,363 of CALDKD010000060.1, forward strand.
TCTTTTCGCTTTCCTTAATTATTCTTACGTCATCAAGACTGATGTTTTTCCAGAAGAATCTTTTATTATCATTATCGCACGCGATGAAAACAACAATATCGCCTTTGTGAATACCGGCATATGCGTACAATTCAATAGGTATATCATAAAAAGCAGAATCTACATCTGAAGAATACGTCAAATGCTTGATTTGGACAGTAATTCTAGCCCTTGCAAATCCGTTATCGTCACAAATATCAATGTAGCCATCTGTATCAGCTTGTGAACCTCCTTCTTCAAGTTTTGAGCAGTCAACGATATTTGATGGCATAATAGTTCTGACTAATGAGACAGAATCACTATCCAAAATTTTCGAATCAAATATTGTTTTATGTGGAGTAAGTTCATTCATTATTGTCTAAATCCAAATTGTATATTGAATTCAAATTATAGTCTTTAGTTTAGAACACAAGTATATCAATCAGATTAACAAAAGGAAAAGTCACATACAAATTTAAATCTTCTTAGTCTAAAGAATCCGGTTCATCATCTTCAACAGCAGCAGAACTGCTATCAAATGATAGGAAAAGTTCAAGGAAAGAAGTTTCTCTATAGAAATAATTAGGATTATCAATCAGTTTGTCTTCTATAAAATGGAAGCCCCAATTTGCATATTCCTCCATTGTTGTCATTAATGCATCTACGGCTTTTTTATTGCTTATCATTCCTTTGTCAAGAGCGATAAAATCAAAATCTGTTTTTGCAATTAATGATGTAAAAATAAATTCTCTGAGTTTAGGATAGGCCTTCCTGCCCTTTACAGAGTCAATGTTGCCCCAATACTGAATAGGTTGACCAAAGGATTTAATTTTGGTACTATCTTCAATCAGAGTCCTTCTTTGATTGTTATATAAACCGATGAAGTATGCTATGATGAATACTTCATAGCCAGCACCAAAAAGTTTTCCTTTAGCACTACCTAAAGATGTAACACCTTTTCCATAATCACTAAAAGCCTTGATAACAGAGTCTTCATAACGTTTCTCCCACGATGGATTGCGCCTTGCCCAAATATCATATAATTTTTCTGCCATACTACTTAATCTTTTCAGTTATTGTTCTAATAGTAGAGAGGTCTTCTTCATCGTATCCCTCTTTCTTATGAATCCTATATACTGTACATGACAAGGAGTTTATCTTTGAATAGTCCAACTTCCTTGTGCCTGACTCCCTGTCGAAGTTCAAGAGATCTTTTGTGAATATCACGCACTGCTTGTCGATCTGGTCAATGATATTATAGAATACATCTTCCTTAAACTCTCCAAACGATGATGTAGGGGCATCAAAAATAAGAGGATAATCCTCATCTCTTTTGAGAGTTGTGATTTTTGATATGGCAAAGAGAACAGACATGTACATTGTGGTTTTCTGAGCACCCCCTGGATTCGTGATTGGAGTGCCATTTGAACTATAAAGTGCTATTCGAGCAGAACCATCAACAGTACGAATAATTTTAATTACTCCTCTGAAGTCACCAGCATTAAGCTTCTTGAGATAGAAGTTGGCCTCACTCTCTAACATATTCAAGAAAGATGTGATATTGGCTGTTCTGGCCTCACCGAACGCTTTCATTATCCTTTCAAGGGTAAGATGAACACGCTGATATATTTTAACGATTCCATTCGAAGGTTCAATCTTGTTCTGTTCCTCCTTGATGTTTGCTTTAACCTCCTCAAGGTCTGACAACTTGTGCTGAAGATCCTTTAAATCAAGTTCGGCTCTCTTGCTGCTTTCAGATAATCCTTTATAATCGTGGAATGTCTTATCCAGCATCTCTTCTGTCAGGCTAGGATTCTGAATAAGGAGTTGTAGTTTCGCGTCCTCTGCCTCTTGCAGCTCCTGAGAAATCTTCTCAACATCATTCTTCCTCATCTGCACAAATTGCAGTCTATCATCAATTTCTGTAGAAAGTTTTGAAATAGATTTTTCAACATCGCCACTCATCTGAATTCCTCTTGTGTGAAGCTCAGCTACATATTCATTCTCAAATAACGGCTTCGCATCAATATCCTGCGCACCTGCTGCTGCAGACTCCTGACGAATATGTTCAAGATATTCATTTAGCTTTCTAACCATGAATTCATATGGTTCACTTCCCTTGGGTGCCGGACGGCCACAGACCTTACAAACCTCATCATCTATCATCTCCTGCATAGTCTCCTTGTCTGGCAAATTCCATGGCAGAGGGGTCGCATCGTTAGCTAACTTCTGAATCTCCTTGAGGGCTTCTTTCTTGCCTTTTTCAAGGGCAATTCTCTCGTCTTCTGCTTTCTGCATACGTCGTTCTTCCCTACTCAATGAGGATACTTTGCTCTGATACTCTTGAAGAATTGATGGGAAAGCCCTCAATATCCACATGTCATCAAGAAGAAGAGCATTATAGTCGAGGTCAACATAAGTCTTCATTCTGTTCAATTCAGACCTCTTTGACTCTATTCTGGATTTAATCGTTTGCAGGTTCTCACAAGCGTCCTGATTCTCTTCGAGCACTCTTATTCTTGATTCAAAATCAGAAACCGCTTTTTCTTTTGTTCGAATGTCACGGGTCGTATCGGAAATATCCCTCATCACCCGGGTCATATCAGACTCAAGCCTTTTTACTGTTTCTTCCTGTTTTTTGTCTTTTTTCAGCTCACGAGTCACCAATTTATCTGATTCCTGTTCAAACCATTCAGTATTTTCTACATACTGGTCAAACTGCTTGATCCCAGAGAAAGTGTCAACAAGTGTTTTCAGAGCGGTGTTGTTATCAAACACATTAAGTTCGCGTTCTCCCTTGAACAAGCAATAACGTCTTACTACTGTGTCAAAACAAGCTTCCAGCAGATTTTTTCCGTCAACTCTTTGACGCTCGGACCCTATCAATGAATAACCAATGAATGAAAAGTCTCGGGTGAGAATACTTCCATTGGCCAGGCGCTCGAATCGGAAACTTTTGCATATTTCTTTTTCTCCACCATGCTCAAACTGAACTGAAACGGAAATAATATCGGAATCTCCAATACCAAGCTCACGTTTCCTCATTTCAGATACGTTTGTTTCGCTTTTATTCTCTTTACTGGTATCGAAGAGCCACTCCAATGCCTCAAAGAAAGTGGTCTTTCCATCTCCGTTGTCACCGATGACTAAAGTCAGGCCATCAGACAACTCGAAACTATTTTCTCCATAATAGCTACGGAAGTTTTTAATAATAATCTTCTTTAGTTTCATAGTGCCTGTGTCAAATACTGAGTTAATTGAGTGTAAACCTCTTTCATTGTGCTATTGTTTTCTTCTCCGTCAATTATCATTGCCACGGCTCTGATCGTCGGATTGGAAGAGTAAAGCGCCTCGGAGATAGTTTCTTCTCCCGTAGGCTCATATTCGCCCCATTGAGACAATTTCTCATTTGCCAAAACAGCTTGGAGTATTTTATCTCCATTAGAAAAATGCTTTGCCATATCTTTATTCAAATAATGAAATGTTATATCGTGTTAGAACATCATCAAGTACAGAAAGTGTATCATTACAGTTCTCTGAGAGGACAGCAAAGTCACGCACTCGTTTAACCTCTGTTCCTACTAAGCCCTTTTCGAGCTCATAGGTATCTTCATCGGACAAATACCCAGGAATAACCACCAGGTCATGAATTATTGCACAATGTTTATCTTTGTGAGTCCTCAGCACACGGCCTCTTCGCTGAACGAACTGGCGCGGGTTTCCGGTACTTGAACAGAAAATAGCCAATTCGCTTCGAGGAACATCTACGCCTTCATCAAGACACTTCATCGATGTCAGTACATCAATCTTGCCATCTGCAAAATCCTTCAAAATTGATTCTCTGTCCGGAGTGTCACTCGTAAACTGGCGCACTACCACATGCTCATCAATATCCCGGACTGTCCTTGTGAACTCATCAATGATATGTACAGAATCAATATCATCATCAAGAACGTCTTTTGTATCAAATATGTCAGCAAACTGATCATCTGGAAGATTGCCTTCTGGAGCATATACTAGAGTATATTTAAGAGAAGCATTTGAACGCATGCGTTCTTTCAGAATTTCTTCAAAAACAGCTTTTTTATTAGCCGCCTTATGGATGATGCGTTTTCTCTTAAGCAAAAGTCTTTTGACAATCTCCTGAGTATCGGGATCTTCGTTCTTGAAGATTTTGGCTATTTTCTTGGATATATCAACATAATCTGTCATTTCATCTGGAGTAAGCTCTACCAGATGAGGATAGTAGTAATAGCGGCATAATGCCCCATTCTGAATAGCCTCCTGCATTGAATACTCGAATGTGTATTGCCCTTCGCATCCAAAAAAGTCCATCAATTTAGCATTTCCTGCATCATCAAATTGTCTCTCAGGCGTTGCTGACAATCCGATGCGTCTGACGTATGGAATATCTTTCAATCTTTGGGAAACTCTACCTGCGCCCATATTGTGTGCTTCATCGGCAATGAGTAAGAGTTTCTTTTTTGACAAAGAACATAACTCATCAAACACGTTTGATCTTATAAAGGACGCATATGTGGAGATGATGATATACGACTGATTACTTGCGGGGTTTTGTTCCAATAGCTTAAGATTTCCGACTGTCGATTTCCAGTTGGAATATTTAGAACAGACCTTGATGATATTATCGAAGTTGAATTTACGGCATTCTTTCTCCCATTGTTCAACAAGAGTGATAGTAGGTACAAGTATAAGTGCCTTATAATAGTTGCTATGGTTATATATTTCCAGGAGACAATTCAAAGAGGTGATTGTCTTTCCTGTACCGGTAGCCATCGCAAACAGTCCCTTTTGTTTGTTAAGTTTCCAATTCTCAAAGGCCAGTTTCTGATATTCTCTAGGGCCAGACGGATAAGGGAATTTTGGAGTTATTGCCCCATAAAGAGGTTTAGGCTCTTTGAGAACATGATTCTTCTCAATGATGGCTTCCAGTCGATCCTTGGCTCTTGACAATGAAATCATTACTGACGTTGACATATTGAGCTTCGGCCTGTTTTTCAGCAGACGATACTCATCCTCCAACAAATCATTGATTGACTTCTCTGGAAATACTGAAGTCAAACGGGTCTTAACATTTTCAGCATCAACATAGATTACAGAATCATCATTTCCATTAAAGACTTTTTCGAAGTCTTCCTTTTGAGATTCTATCTTAGCTAAATCGACAGGACCGTCCCAGTCACACGAGGCAGTAAGGCTCTCAATATTATCTAGCAGAGCAGATCTTGAAAAATTGCAAGAGCCATCAAAGCAAATTTCATTCAACCCGTCTGAAAATATACCGGACTTTGTGTGAGATATTCCTATCCCTTCTTTTGGTGAAATAATCTTGATGTCCAGTCTATTATTCCGTATCAACCAAGATAGGCACTCGAAAAAGTGACTATCTCTTTCGGATAAAGTCGCTTTTACTGCTTCAATATTCTGCAAATCGAAATATGGAATATCACCTGTTCCGGTCCCAATAGCAATTGCATTCTTATCATCTTCTGTGAGTATGTCATTTATGACAAATCTCATACTTCCTCCATTGTATAGAAATGTGGCAAAGCCATCGGACAGCACACTAATTGCAGACGATGAGAAGAAACCCAACATTAAATCAAAACGAGTGGAGTTGCATAAACAATCTGAGAAGAAACCAACTGGCTCCCACTCTGTTCGAGACTTGTATCTTCTATGTCTCGGCCATCTGATGTCCGCTTTTAACATATTCGATATATTACTTTAATAATAGCCTTTGTTTGATAACAAATGTTGTCTTTTTTGCAATACTCCATTAATTTGAAAAGGTATAACGAAGAAATATATGTTGTTAGATAACTCACCTCTCACATTTATCCCTAATTCGAGTAATTTCCCGAATAATAGAACATAAATCCATTCTTTTTTTCTTGCTATGATTTAGCATATTCCTTATTACTGAGTATATGCTATCATCTTTTAGAGCAAAGTCTTCTCGCGCAAGGCATCCGATTGGGGCATTGCCCTGAAGAATATACCAAAACAGTTTACCGAGTTGGAAAATATCAGATTTTTCATCTATCGCGATATCAAAATGATGCTGCCGTGCACTTTTTATTAAGTATCTATTCATTGCCTCTGGAGACAGCCATCCTTTTGGACCGATAAATTCATCATCTTTGTATAAATAGTCGTTGTCCTCATTTCGGTTTGCAACAAGTCCTAAATCTCCAATTTTCCACTGGTCATCAATAATTAATACATTGTCAGGTTTTATGTCTCGATGGTAAAAACCCGCACCATGAAGCGATTGAATGCCTTCTGCGATTGAGAGACATAAATTTAGACGATCCCCCTCGTCTATTTCATTCTCCGGGTTTTCCATATAAGTTTTTAAATCATCACTGGCATATTCCATAGTATAAAAAGGCAAATATACTTTTGTGTATGATTCTTTCTTATTCTTTTTCAACACCTCGAGATGGCCTGAATTGAATATTGTAATAATATTCTGTGCTCTAGCATCTTTACATTTTGAAAGAGCGAAAATTTCCCGATAGAATTTTCCGTTATTTGCACTCTGAGTTATCTCTTCTCCATCATACTCATCAAGTTTATTTGAAATTTTCATTGCCAACATAACAGGATTTCCGGAATCATCCTGGCATGGCGTCAGTTTCAACACAAAAGAATGGCCTCCCTTATTCCCTTTACCCTCTGAGCTTAATCTATCTGCTTTATACTCGATAGAATCAACAGTAATAATGTTCTTTAGAGGGTTCTTATTCAGTTCAAGCCATTGTCCTTGATATATAAATTGGCTTTTAACAATCATAATAAATCTTCTGGAACATCTATGATATAATAATCATAGACTTGGTTCAACTTGAAATTACGATCATACTCTGAGTAAAGATAGGAACGTAAAGATCTTACTGTTTTATCGTCTACGTCTGTATTATGCAATATTGTATTGAAAAATGCGAGCCTTTCTTTCCTTGCATTTGAAGAATTAGATTGACTTACACAATGAATTGCATATTCTTTCAAACAATCACACTCGGAAGAAGGAGAAATTAATTCATTTTTACTCAGAAATACCAAGAGTTTATATTGAATCGCCAACAAATCTTCTGGTTCATCGATATGTTGATCAATGAAACAGAATAAAGTATAAAAATCATTCCTCTGCTTATACCGTGTCTGGTTAATTGGAATTAAGGAATTAAGAGTTGATAGTTTGTTGAGTACTTCACAAAAACGCTGATAATACTTTTCTTGATTTTCCGGGGAAATCGTGCTATTATGTAGTCTATCAACCTCAAGTCGTTTGTCCGTAATGCCACTAATTAAATATGCGACAAGTTCTTCAATAAGACTACTATCATTCATTCGAGCTACGACTTTATCAGAAAATATATCAAGATCAACTAAGTCTTGCTCTTCTAGTACCCTATTAACAATATTCATAAAAGAGGAATCATGATAATATGCATGATTAATCTCAGCAGGATTCAGATGAACACCTCTTTTGTTGACCAGATAGAAAAATTGCTCAATTACCTTTACATCTGACTCATAGACTAAGACTACATTGAGTTTATAATCGAGAAACTTATTATTATCAATATCTGAAAACTTATGACGATTCGAATCCGTGAACTCATTCTTAATATACTTGAGAATAGTTGTTGCTCTTTGTTGACCGTCAATCATTTCAAATGTACCATCTCTCATATCACGAATAAAGAAATTTGGCATTGGAAAATTGTTGTTGATTGAATCCACTAACAATGTTTGATCCTTCTTCCCCCAAATGAAATTTCTTTGATATGACGGATGTAAATTAATTAGATTTTGAGTGTGCATTTTCAGCAAATCTCTTATCATCCACGTTGCAAAGGTGTACTCCATATCGTTCTATATTAAATCATTATCACAATCATCATCAAATAAATCAATAAGAAGTCTTTTTTTATTCTTCTCTCGAAGGACTTCCAGTTTTTTTATTTGTTCGAGTTTTATTTGACTAACTCGTTCAGGTTTTATCAACTCACTTAAGGGCTCACCCTGAATCCATGTGTATCCATCTTTTTCATAACCCATAGCTTTTTTGAAGAGATCTGGATGTTGTTCATAGAGCCAAATCCATTCTATTCTTTGTTGAAAAAAGCAAAAGTAGCAACCTGAACGGCTCCGGCAATATTGGCCAACTTTCCCATCTACCTCGAAGTCAATCATATCATAATAGGAAGGTACGCCAACTCCGCTCTCTCGTAGGATTCTAAATATGTCGTCTTTAACAAGCACATCCTCGTTATCAATAAGAGGGAAATAGTCAAGTTTTCCGACTGGATACTCAGTGTATTGCTTCAAATATGAGAATACTGCATGGTTGAATCTTACAACATCAGCATCAAGTAACATATTGAGCTTTTTCGAATAATCAATATTCTTAGATGTCTTTGAGGCCAATACAAATTTCACATTATTGAAACTATCTTCATCACCAACAGACCGATAACACTCAGTAAAGTTTTCAATATTTCCATCGTGGAAAACTTCATTGATTACATCTATGCTCCAAATATTCTTTCGGAATGGAAAAACAGCTTGAATGTTTGGTTTTGTAGATACATAACCATCTCTATCCTCATCTCCACGAATTCCAACGTATGATATAGTAGGTCCTTCGCCAACGAATTTTTCAAATTCTTCTAGCTTCATCTTTTGGGTGCACCATCGAGCCTGGACAGATGGAAGAAAACCACCATTAACTTTTAGAAAATGGTCAAATGGCGTTGGCTCAGGGCTGTCCTTTGCGGCCACTAACGTTGTTATATGACCCAAATATGAACGAAGGCGGTCTACAAGCTGGACAGTTTCATCCAACTCACACTTTGTGTCGCTGGTATAATAGTCTATGACAAGGTCTGGATACTTGTCCTTCATATAAATTGCCAAAGCAGCACTGTCTTTACCGCCTGAAATACCCAGAACGTGTCTTACTCCTTCACTCATTTTAAATTCTTCTTTAAGAGATTAATAAGAACTGCGGTATTCAATGAATTGTCATCAGACAGCAATTCCTCTAGCTTGCTGGTAAGGTCATTCACATCTTTCTCCATTACATCAGAAACAACGACCTGTGTTGTGATTGGTTTGTCATTATTCTGAGTGATATGAAGTCTCATTATGGAGTTGTCATCATTCCTGTGCATTTCAACATAATCATCCAACTGGAAGAGCATATCCTGAATCGTCTTGAAGAAGTGCGGTTTGTCAACATCTTTAATATCAGCCAGCGGCTTATTCAGAGCGACATAGGAAACCGCTTCTATCCATGATTTCTTGTTATCATACTTGCCAATCAATCTAGAATGGAAAGTCTTCACGTTCAAAGGCATCAGATTCGTTTTGACCATACTATACCTTTCTGAAATTTTCTGGTGATATTCAACAAAATCGCCATCAAGACGTGTAGCGGATAGAATGACTTTCTCTACTGATAACACAAGTTCATTATAGCAACTGCGTAAATCTCGAATCGCATTCTGAATCACATCAACAAAGCTTTCGATTGCTTCAGGGTTTTGTGAAAGTGTGATTTCTTTGAAGCCAAGCTCTTCAGGCAGGGTTTCGAAGAAAGTTTTCTCAGGATCCGTTGCATTCGCAATCACATCCCTAAACTTCCTTGCGTTAACCGATATATCCTTTGTTCGTTTGGCGTAGTTGTTCAATCTCTTATAGAAAGTAAGGAAAGGACGGATAGTCTCGATGAATGACCCTGTTGTCAATTCTGTGGATGACAGATTGATGGCTTCTCTATATTTGTCAAAGAATCCTCGTTTTATCCCATCAATATCAAATGCCTTTACAGAATAGCTTGAAGGAGAACGAAGTAATAACTCAATTACTTCTTTGTTGATATATGGGACGTATTGTCCTTCGGTAAAGAGGGCAAAATCCTCTTTTTTAACAATAAGGAATGTAGGAAGCCAGCAATCAACAAAGCCCTGTTTCAATTTAAACGGGCTTCTGGTTAAAATTGCCACCAGTTCACTTAACTTTCTCTGTTTTTCAGTAGATGACTTTAGAAAGTCGCAGCATGCATTCCATAATGGGCTGAAAGAATCTTCTGTAGGCGCAGATAGCATACCATTGCAATGAATTCCAGTGTTCTTCAGAAGGGTCAGATATAATGACTTTTCAGGTGGGAACTTATCCTTGTCCATGCCACAATCCTCATCATTGGAATGTTCAAGAATTGCGGAAAGATATAACTGACGTGCAACAGACATATTGCCAGTGGGTTTCTGCTTGTTTATCAACTCAAAACGATAAACAGGTGTTCCCGAGTAAATAGTATCGCACACAGTAGAAATAAGTTTCGTTAGATCTTTCTGACCATGTATTGAGTCGAGTAAACAGCCATCAAAATACCAACTTACTTTCGTCGTAAACAAATTATCAATTACGACACGGTTCAGAAGTTCTTTCTCGTGAGCAATCAGATTTGCTATTTCTTTGAGAGCAACTTTATCATTCTCATCGGCAACATAGAAATCCCTAACCCATTCCAATTTGTCTATCTCAAAAAGATGCTCAACTATCTCTTCTGTATTCTTAAAGAGACAATACACTATTGCTTGTCCATGGATATTTGTAATCTTTTCTGTCAGGGTCTCAATTTCACTTTTAGGCGCAAACAGAAGATTTATATAACCATCTATGTCTCCAGTTGGAACTTTGTCCATTGTATCGCTGGTAAGTACATATTGGAAATATCGAGGTGTACCAGTCCTAAAGTAGTGTGCATTCGCTAACGCTATCTTGAAGTCAAAATAGTCATTTAATTTTTCGGCTATCTCATCTGGTTTCTTACACTCTCTAGCAGCTTCATAAAGGCCAGCCTCAATATCAACGTCCGTCCCTTCAAAGAGAATGTATTTCGACTTGTACTTGGCATACCTGAGTATTTGCGCCTTCTCAAGTTTGTCTACAATATTTGAAGAATTCTTGATACACATTGCGCTTGTTGAATATTCTTCAAGGAAATGTTTATCAATAATCGTTGCCGATGATGCAAAAATCGAAAGGAGTCCAACAGCTTTGATAATCTTTTTTGAGCTATCAATGAAATCAGAACTTTCATTCAAACCTTCTGCACGCTCAATAGCAATTTTAATTGCAGACCAGTTGGCTGAATCTTCGTTAACTTCTTGAAGCCTTGAGTAAAAATTATAAGTGATATAATCGTACACTTCCGCAAGGTTGTACAAATAATTATCGCGTGCTTTAAAAGATGCTATCGACCCTTCCCCTATGGACTCCAAAAAAGTGAAAAGAGTTCGCTCATTTTGTCCATATTTTTGGTTCGCCATAGTCAACACATAGGCAGAAATCACATCCAATGGATATAAAGAAGCAGCCACTTCGGGCTTTAGAGTATTACTTGCAAACTTTGAATTAACTGCCAGACGATACACAACATCGACATTGTTTGTCTCAGTTTTTGTGGTTTTATTAGATAGCTTGGTGGAAGTCAGGTTGAGCAGTTGCTCAATTGGTTCATTAAAGACTATATCATATATTCTTCCTTTGACTTTGGTCCACTCCTGTCGCTGCGTCTCTTTCAATCCTTTTGCGTATGCGTTAAAGCTTTGATGAAGGGTTGCGAGGAAAATGACGTTTTTATTTGAATCATTGACAAGTTCACAAAACTTCTGGAGAAAGTACATCTCTTTTTCCGGGCTATTTTTAGCGGCGTGCTCTAATATCTTACCGAACTCATCAACAACAACAACAAGAAACTTTCCTTTGTTGTGTATTTTGTTATAATATGACTCGAAAGCAGATAAACAATTGACATCGTCAGCCTTTATGGCTTCCGAAAGAATTGATGACATAGAAGCATAGTCACCAACAATATTTAGAAAAGAGAACTTTTGATAGTTGCCGAATTGCCCCTGATTTTTAAATAGAATATCATTTCCAGATATGTTCCCAAGCAAACAGTTCTCCAAAGCAAGGACAAAACTAGATTTACCTGTGCCATATGAGCCAATGAGACAGAACGAATGAATACCAGCTGAATATTGATTGACAATCTTTCCGACAGCCTGACGAGCATTGGCTGTAACGATGTATTCAGAGGTTTTGCCAAAATCTCGGGAAATATTGACTGATGTAGAGAAACTCATTGTATTAATTCTTATAATACATATCTAAGACTTCCTCCTTAGATATTGGTACGTTAATGGTAAATAGTTGTTCGCCAGCAGTGTTGCTGAATGAGATGCCTGGAATAACAGAATGAATGGCCTCAAAAGCATCGTATAAATCATTAATCGTCATTCCGAAGATTCCTGCAATGTTTAGCAATTTGTAATATTCTACCACCTTATCTCCGTTAGCGACATCCAAAACAGCATACAAGAATATCATAGGATGAATTGCCGCACGGGTTGTTGTATTAAATTCGAAGTCATCTCTATCAAGTCGTCTGATTAGATTCAAATCAATTAAGACGGCTGAAAAATCTTCATATACTTTGCTATTTTCCGGACGAGCGTACATTTTCAGAAGAGTAGCAATATCCCGAGCAATAGTATTCTCATTGTATGGTGTTTTATCGAATCTCTTTTCAATAAAGAGACGCTTAACATAATTCAACAATGAGGACTTCGAAAAGTCTTTTCGATTCTTATTGAACTCCATAAACACCACATTGTATATAGTCGCGTAGTTTGAAGTTACAAGAAGATAATGAAGAAGCCACTGCGTAGCGACATCTTCGATATAAGGATCATAGCCTTCATCAGCAAGGATGAGACTACCTATTTTTGTCACACAACCGCTTTCGTCGATAATTCCGAAAGCTTTCAGCCAGTACTTGATTGAGGAAACCATATTTTTCCCTACACCAAGTTCGACCACTGCTGACTCATCATTAAAAGATTTACCAGCCAATGCAAAATCATATCCTTTCTTTAACCAAAGACTTTTGCAGTGGAAGGATTCATGACCTGAAAATGTATATTTCATTCTATTACAGATTTTATCAGAGAATGTATTTGTCAATCTTTAAAATTGGAATGTGATATAGTTTTATTCGCTCTCTGTGTCGCGAATAAGATCTTCCATTTTCACTTCCAGACATTTTGCTATTGCTACAAAGGCATTTAATGGTGGCTGGGTTGTATTAGTCACCCACTTTGATACTGTAGCTTGAGTAACTCCAAGCTGTTCGGCAAGCCACTTATTTGACAGACTCTTTTCAGCCAGAACGACCTTCAATCTATTCAGTTTTATATTATCCATTTTTTAAATAATTTGTGGCCAAAAATACTAATTATTCCGTAGTTGCTTTACATAATACGGAGAAAAATTATAGTAATTGGTGAAAATTTATATGATAAGACGATCAAATATGGCTAATTTAGCATAAATATGCTATGATATTAACAATAAAAAGCGCGCGAGTATCCCTTAAATCAAAGTGATTTGCCCTTCTGTTCCGAAAGATGGTTTCAACTTCAAGAGATTCAGCCTGCATCCTGAAAACAAGAATCTGACAATTTACCTGGCCTGGCTTACCAGATAAAGGCCGATTCCGAGCACGAAAAGTTCCAATCAAGGGCTCAATACTCTCTTTCTCCGGTTGAGATTCATTTCATCGATCAGTTCCTTGAACAGCAGAAAGCACTGGCTGAAAGGTCCAAGAAAGAATCCGATAAGTAACGTCGGAAAACAGGTTTAGTTTAATATGGTGTCTATAAGGAAGTAAACCACTAAACCGGTTCTGAATGACTTCAAGCATCTTGACTTGCAACATACTTTTGGAAGACGCAAAGATGTCCATTTGTGCGGACTATTTTACTAATATTAACCAATAATTTATTAATAGTTATCCAATAATTTGCATATTAACCTATAACATATTATATTTGCAGCCAATTAGTGATGCAAATATGGAACTCAAGAAATATTCCGATGTCCAGATACTCCAACTGCTTGGGCTGAGGTTCAAGGATTACAGGCTGGGGCTCAACCTTTCGCAGGAAGATCTTGCGAAGGCAGCCGGGGTGTCTGTATCCACCCTGCACAAATTTGAAACTGGTACGGCGACCAACATGAACGTCACAAACCTGATGTCCTTACTGCGTCAGGTGGGGCTTCTGGAACGCATTGATGACTTGATTCCGGAGCAGCCGACCAATCCATATTTAACAGACAAAGACCGCAGCAGGCAGCGGGTAAGCAGAAAGAACAATGGCTAAGAATATCGATACGGGACGCTTGTGCGTTAGGCTCTGGGGTGAAGAAATCGGGCAGCTTTGCTGGAATGCTGCCAAGGGCAATTCGTACTTCTTCTTTTCAAAAGAATTCCTCGCATCAGGTCTTGACATTGCTCCCCTCGTCGCTTCCATCAAGGATCCGGAAGCACGGTTTGCCATTTTCGGTAACACCGATTCCCCAAAATACCAGAAGCTACCTCCGTTCATCGCGGATTCGCTGCCGGATGACTGGGGCAACAGCCTGTTCGACCAGTGGTTTGCCGAACACGGATACCACGAGAAGGACAAGACTCCCCTTGCCAAGCTGTCGTTTATCGGAGCCAGAGCCATGGGAGCACTAGAGTTCATGCCTTGCAGCGAGGAAGCCTTCAACCCTGGAGAGAAACTCATGATTCCCAAACTCTATGAACTTGCCAAGAAGATTGAACGCGACAGGGACAATGCACGCATATCTCCCGATGAGACACTTACCCAGAAGGCCTTGATGGCTGTTGGAACATCGGCTGGAGGACGGTTCAAGAAGGCCATCATCGCAATAGATGAAAAGGGGGATATCTACTCCGGACAGTCATCCACCGACGCAGGCAGACAGTACTATATCCTGAAGTTCAACACACCAGAGTTCTGCATTTCCGAAACAGAGAAGACCTGGTACGATATGGCCACTGCAGCTGGCATCACAATGATGCCTTCGAAGTACATTGAAGTTGAAGGCACAAAGCATTTTCTGACGGAGCGTTTCGACCGCAAGGACGGAGAAAAGATATTCACCCAAACTCTTGCTGCCGTCAATCCGGAAGCTGACACCTACGAATCCCTTTTCGAGACCTGCAGACTGCTTTCAATCCCTAAGGATGAGCAGAACGAACTGTTCCTGCGCACGGTTTTCAATGTTCTCTCGAACAACACAGATGATCACGCCAAGAACTTCTCATTCATCATGAACAGGGACGGCAGCTGGCACCTCTCCCCTGCCTACGACCTGTGCTTCATACTCAAGAATGGTGCGGCGGCTCAGAAGGCACATGTATTCTCCATTCGCGGCAAGCACGAGGACATAACAGATGATGATCTGAAGGAGTTCGCTATACGCAATGACATCAAGAATCCTGCTAAATACATCACGAAAGTCCGGAAAGCTCTTTCTGGCTTTGAAAGACTCGCTATCGCAAACGGCATCGCCCCGTTCCTTATCCGAATCATGAAGGACCGCTTGCGCGAACTTTCGCCGGAGATCTTCAGCCCGGAAGACGAGACAGCTATTCAATTGCTAAGATTCGAGATTACAGAATCGTCAAATATTCACCTGTACGCTACCATTGACGGCAGAAAGCTCAGACGTGTCATCACGCCCAAGGATGCTTCATACCTGAATCTATTGTCAGCGGCGAAGTCTCGGCTATCAGAAGAGGAACAGCAGGAAATCATCGGACTGTATTTCAGTAAAGTAAGTCATGAAATAAAATAATAATTGCATATGCTAGAATTAATAAAAGAAAATTCTATTTGGATAACTCCAGTGTTTGTAGCTATAGTTTCAGGCGTGTTCTATCTCTTAAAAAAAGGAGGAAATCACCAAAAAGCTAACAATAACAATCATAGTAAAATAACTCAAATTAATGGTAATTATTCCAAAGATGAAAAACAATAACAGTGAGCAAATTGCTAAAGGCAATACCGACTCAAATATTATTCAAGTCAATGGAGATCTCAATGTAAACGGGATATCTGAGGATAGAGCACGAGCCATCTGTCATGAAGAGTATTCAAAGGCACTTCAAGAATGGTCATTTGAAGCAGGAACTCTAGTTGAGAAACGCGTAAAAAAACTTGAAGATGTCGTAATTCCTAAGATGATTGAACAAGACGCATCGCTGAAAATTTTTGGGGATCCTTCTTTTCAACTATTGATTCGCAAGGCCCAAATATCTGCGGCATGTTCTGAACGTGATGGCGATTACGAGATGCTTTCAGAGCTATTACTACACAGAAGTGAGCAAAACAATAACAGGGAACGTAGACTGGGGATTAGCAAAGCTGTTGAGATAGTAGATCAAATTGATGATGTTGCCTTAACCGCCTTAGCCATCGTCTATGCCATAGACAAATATTCTCCTGTGTCCAATATTCCCGAAGAAGGATTAAAAAGTCTCGACAATTTGTTCCGAATTCTATTAAACGGAAAGCAATTACCCGACGGTGAATCCTGGATGGAGCACCTTGATTTGTTGGCTGCGATACGAATCGGGATTAAGGGTATTGGTTCATTTAATAAAATGAATAATATTATCTCCAATAAAATACCAAGATATTTCTTTTTAGGCTTGCCAACTGATGATGAAAGACTTATCAAGCTCAAAGAACAGTTTATTTCTCTAGGATTACCACTAAGTTGTTTCAAGCCACATTATTTCAAGGTGGGTTATGAAATTTTGGCCATCTTTGATAGCACTGATAAAATATCTCTTACTAAAAATGGTCAATTATATGAGTTGTCACAAGGCCAAAAGGACCTAATTAATTCTGCCAAAGAATTAATGCATATTAGTGGTGAAAACGACTCTGAAATATCAAGTAGTTTTTGGCAATTGTGGGATAGTTTTCCTTCACTTAAACAAATTAGAACTTGGTGGGACAAACTACCTGTCGTTTTTTCATTTACGTCGGTTGGCGTAGCTTTATCTAATGCCTATATTCACGGGAAGGACTCATCACTACCTTGCTTGTATTAATCTTCTATAATCCAATCCCGAACAATTATCACACTCGCATCGGCGATCATTGTTCACACTCTAAAGAAGAGAATCTCTCCTATTCCAGAAGAAAAAACGCCAGCGCGTAATTTTTTCGGAGATATTCAGTTAGGAAAAAGTGCCGCCACGAACAGGTTTAGTTTAGTATGGAGCCTAGAAGGCAACTAAACTACCAAACCGGTTCAATTTAAAGGCCGCAAAATGAAATTATTTGACAAAATCATAGTACCTTTGCCACCGAATCCGAATCGTACCTCATGAGGTC
>CALDKD010000061.1 GCA_937898885.1 uncultured Bacteroidales bacterium
TCGGGCCTTCGACAAATAATTTCGTCACCATGCCCAAGCTCTCGCTGACCTTCGAATTCTGATCAAACATCTTAGCATCTTCCTTCACAGGGTTGCTTATTGTTTTGAACTGAAGGATCTGGCTCTCTTGGCTTCAGAAGGAAGGTATCCATAAAGCTCCTTGTAGCACTTGCTGAAATAGCGTGGCGAAGAGAAGCCCACTTCGTAGCAGATTTCAGAGATTGTAAGCCCGCTTTGCATAAGCAACCGTTCAGCGTGTCGGAGCCTGACAATTTTGATGAATTCCGAAGGTGTGCTGCCTGTAGCGGAAACCATACGACGATAGAGGTTGGCCCTGGACATTCCCATGGCATTGGCAATCTGCTCCACGTTCAAGTCGCTTTCGATAATGTTCTCTTCGATGAAAGCTGTGACTTTATCAACGAATTTGCGGTCCACGGAAACCACCGTCCTTTCTTCGATGCGGGCCTTCAGTTTACCGGAAGTATCGATGCCGGTTTGGGAGACGAGTATGGCTATATGTTCCAGAAGAACCTTGATGTCGAAAGGCTTGGTGAAATAGTCATCAGCCCCGCAATCGCGGCTGTTCTTCTCGTTCTCTTCTGTGAGTCTTGCCGTGAGCATGACGACAGGGATATTGGCCGTCGCAGGATTAGCTTTAATTTTCTGACAGAGCTCGTTGCCGTCCATATTGGGCATCATCACATCTGAAATTACGATGTCAGGACGAATGATTTCCATTTTTTCCAGCGCAGCCAGTCCGTCTGTTGCCGTGATTACATTGTAATCGGAGGAGAGGATGCCAGAAAGATAATCCAGGAAGTCGTTGCTGTCATCGACAAGCAGCAGGTTGATTCTTTTCGCAACAGGTTGGCTTGTGTCTGCAGGGGTTTCTTTTTGGAACAAAGAACATTTCACGAATCCTTCTCCAGAGGCGATGCATTCTTTTGCGGGAATGACCACTGTAAATGTAGCACCGCCTCCGGAGGTATCTGATACCTCCACCCGTCCTTCGTGCATTCTGACATATTCTTGGACGATGTTGAGCCCGATTCCACTACCACCCTTGTTCGCGGAGCCTTCACCTTGCCAGAAGCGGTCAAAGAGATGCGGTTTTTCATTGTCGGGGATACCTTTGCCGTTATCGGATACTATGATGATGGCATCGTTTCCACTCAGGGTGAGGTCTACATTTACCCTTCCGCCAGTATTTGTATATTTGATGGCGTTGCTCAAGAGATTGGTCACCACCTTTGACATTTTGTCTTCGTCATAGAGCATCTCGATATGATCTTTTGAGGTGCGGAATGTCAGTGTAATGCCGTTTTCCTTCAAAGTAAGGAATTGTCCCACAGAAGAACGGACCGTGTCCACGAGGTCTGCCCGCGAAAAATGGACGCTTTGGGCATTCATCATCAGACTTCTGAGGTCCAGCATCTGGTTCACCATATCCAATAGTTTGCGAGCATTCCTTTCTGCGATGTTAAGATTGCCCTTGATCTGAGGGTCCTGTTCCTTTTTTATCGCGTCTGATAATGGTGAGAGTATGAGGGCGAGGGGGGTGCGGAGCTCGTGGCTGATATTGATAAAGAAGATTTGCTTCATTTCGGAAATGGCCTTTTCTTCCCTTTCCTTCCTTCGAGTCATGGCTATCTGGTATAGAATGGATAAAATAACGAATAGTAACAGGAAATAAAGGAGAATGGCCGGGGTGCTTCTGTACCATGGTGGACGGACGGTGATGTCCAGGCTGCTCACGGGACCGGAAGCATTGCCTTCAGCATCGGCGATGGCGACGTTAAGTTTCATCCTTCCGGATTTGGCATTTGCAAACTGAACAGCGGGCATGCCGTCCGGTGTGGGGGTCCATTGGATCCCGTCAGTACTGAAGATGAACCTCGGCTGGCCTGGTTTTCCAATGGCGGAAGAAGCCAGGTTGATTATGAAGGAGCGCTGTTTCCATGAGAGGGTCATATGGGGCGTTACATTTTCCTCTCCTTCAGGAAGGATGATACCACTGAAAATGACATAGGTTGAGTCCTTGTTCTGGATGATGTTCTCGGGGACGATTCTGACGAACCCCCGTTGGTTGCCGGCCAGGATGTCGCCGTTCCGGAGGCTGACCATTGAATGCTTGTTGAAGAGGACATCCGGAAGACCTTCGTTCGTTCCGTAGGAAGTAGCGAAGAATTCCCAGCCGTCGTCTTTGGAATTAACCTGAATGCGTGTGAGCAGATTGTTGGAGCATACCCAAAGGCCACAGAGTGAGTCTTCCACCACTGAAATAGTGTTGAGATTAGTGGAGTTTCCGCGGATGTCTACAGAATAGGTCTTTTCGGAAGATATGTCATAGGCGTGGATACCCTTGTTGGAAGCAATCCACAAAAGGCCTCTGGAGTCAATGAAGATATCTCTGACATGCAGTTTCGCAAGCCGTTCATCTCCAATTGCTTTGATGATCTTGGTCTCGGGATTGAACACATTGACACCCTTGGCATGGCCAATGTAAAGGAGTCCGTTTTCGGAGAAGCAGAGCGAACTGATGTGGTCTTCCTTCAGAGGGCTGTTATCATGGTTATAGATTTCAGATTCGCCGCTGGCGAAATCTATTATCTGTAGACCCGCCCCAAGGGTGCCGATATATAATTTTCCGTCCTTGGAACATTTGACGTCCCAGATGTCATTGCTTGCCAGCTTGCTTGTAGCCGTTTGGTAAGAGGTCCACTTGCCGTTGCAGAAATTTGTGAGACCTCCGCGGAAGGACCCGAACCAGAGGGAGCCGTCAGGGGAAAGGGTACTGCTGACCATGAGATCGGAAAGCAGTTTGTTTTGAGCCGTCCGGATATTGGTGTGCTCCCCGGTTTCCGGATCGTAGCGTATGATTCCATTGCAGTCAGTGCCGCACCAGATGATTCCTGAGTTGTCTTCAAGGATTGTGGTGATGTCTTCAAGAGGTGTTTGGGTGAATGTGTTCTTTCCGTCATAGATGAAACTCAGCCCGCTCTTGTAGGTGCCAACCCACATTACGCCGCAATTGTCGCCGTACAGGCATTGGATGCATTCATCCAGGAAGGGTGGGTCCGATGAATAGTCGCGATCCAATATGTCAGCAGGGTCTTCTCCGGGGGTATAAACCAACAAACCATCGTGGTCAGTGGCAATCCAGACGCGTCCCAAAGCATCGGCCTCCACATCTTTAATCAACAGACTGTGCGATTTCCATTCGTCGGAGATGGTATTGTGCGTCCAGGATACGCCACCAGTGTAGATGATTTCCATTCCGGCGGAATCTTTAAAAAGTCGATAGCTGCGGTCCAAGGGGTCGGATGCCGGAGTGATATCGGACTCCACCGATGTGGTTTTCATGGTTGACGGGTCAATTCGGATGATTCGTCCATTGGAGCAGCAGAGGGTGATCTCATCCTTAGAGATTGACAGGTCGGTAGCCTTGATGTTTGCGGGCTTGCCTTCAATAATCTGAGAACTGGTCTTGCCCGAGCGGAGGTCCACTTTGTATAAGGTTATGCCATGAACAGCCCAGATATCGCCTTGAGCATCGACGTTCATGATCTCGACTTTCTCCGTGATTCCGTGGCTTGCCAGCCATGGAGAAGAGTCCTGGACCACACGCTCGTCGGAAAGGTTCATATAAGAGTATCCAAAAGTAGTATGAATCCAAAGCCGTCCTGCCGAATCTTCGAAGATATCATTGATGGAATTGTCAGGAATAGAATCCGGCCCTTCAAAAAAATGTTTGAAACGGAAACCGTCATAGCGATTCAACCCTACGTGGGTGCCTATCCACAGAAATCCCCTGGAGTCCTTGAATACTACGTATATGCTATTGTCAGAGAGGCCGTTGTTTATGGTCAAATGGCGGAATTCTGCACCGTTCAGGGACGTACAGAGCAACAGAAACAATATGGCAACAAGGCTTGATAATAGGCGTCTCACGGCTCAAATATAAGAAAATGAAACGTAGTTGTCACGAGATTGCAACGATTTTTACCATCGTTGGTAATAGCGTTGGATAATTTTGCAATATGCAAAAGAAGAAAATTTTTTTGATTGTACTCCTGCTTTTCCCGTTCTTGTTTGTATGGGGACGAGGAGAAGATGTCCGCGAAGAGGTTCTTGCGAATCCGCTCAGGTCATACGGCAACGATTTTCCGTATCCTGCTGAAACCTACAGGCTAACCCCTTCTCCAAAAGGGTATAAACCGTTCTACATCAGTCATTACGGCCGTCATGGGTCTCGTTACTACTGGGAGACATCTTTGTATAAGCGTATGGATTCGCTACTGACAGATGCACATACCAAAGGGATTCTCACGAACGCGGGCGAAACATTCTACCAGCAGTTCTCTTCTATCCTGCCGGAACTGACCGTCGGAGTTACGGAACTGACCCCTTTGGGATATGAGCAGCATGTGCGTATCGCAAGGACGATGTACGATTCTTTCCCTGAGGTTTTCAAGAACGGCGGACATGTAGAGGCGTTTTCCTCCCTTGAGGACCGCTGCATCGTCAGCATGGCAGCCTTCTGTCAGTCTTTGGCCGGACGGAACGGCAAGCTGGACATTTTCCAAAGAGCCTCCAAGGAGACACTTGGTGCCGTCGTTCCGGACTCGATTGATAATCCACGGCGCTGGACCTGCGATCCCGAGCCTTTTCCCGAGCTGGGTGAACTTTCCGTTGCCACCAGTTCTGCTGCCAGAACAAAGCCGTTCGTGAAGATGTTCTTCAAAGAAGCGTCGCTGGGTGAAAGAGAGGCGGAGAAAATTCAATCTATGCTTATGACCTTCTATACATCTCTTCCCAGTATCGGATATGAGGGGATTATGGGAGAACCATATTCTCCTGATGAACTGTACAGCCAATGGGAATTGGCTAATGCCGGCTCTTACCGTTATTACTGGTCCAAACGTATGATAGCGGTTCCTATTGTGGAGGATATCCTGGATAGGGCGGAGGCCGTAATTTCCGGCAAGAACTCTGAAATTGCCGACTTACGTTTCGGACACGATTCCTATCTCGGTCCGCTCAACATCCTGCTGGGTATGGACGGTTCTCTGACGGTTCCTGACAACCCTGACGATTTCAAGTATGTGTACCAGAACTACAACACCTGCATGGCTGGAAATATCCAGTTCATCTTCTATAAGAGCAAGAAACCTGGAAACGAAGTCCTTGTCAAGGCCCTCCTGTGCGGTCGGGAAGTGACGCTTCCTCTGCCCGGAGACCTTTATCCTTATTATAGATGGAGCGACTTCCAGAAGTTCTATCGGGAACTGTGTGACAGAGCCAGAATAACAAATAATACAATCTAATCAATCAATCAAACAAAAAAAACAAAACAACTTATGAGACTATTATCAAAAACTGTTTTGATGAGATTCTGCGTTTCGTTGGCATTTATCTTCGGCGCAATTCTCAGTTCATCAGCCCAAGGTCAGTCCCTGAGCGTAAGTGGCCGTATTGTCGATGAGACAAACCAGCCCGTGATTGGAGCCGGCGTCCTTGAAAAAGGATCGAACAATGGTACGGTTTCCGATCTTGACGGCCAATTCACTATTATGACGAAAGCTGATGCGGTTTTGGTGATTTCTTCCCTCGGCTATGATTCAAAGGAAGTGGCCGTGAACGGGAACAGTGTCATCAACGTCGTGCTCAACAGCAGCTCGGACTTCCTCGAGGATGTCGTCGTCGTCGGCTACGGCGTCCAGAAAAAGAAACTGATCACCGGTTCGACCATCCAGGTCAAGGGTGACGACATCGCGAAACTCAACAGCACAAGCGCGCTCGGAGCACTGCAGTCTTCGACGCCCGGCGTGAACATCATCGCCAATACCGGCCAGCCCGGTGACGGATTCAATGTCAACATCCGCGGTATGGGCACCATCGGCTCTTACAAACCTCTCTATGTCATCGACGGCGTGGCCGGCGGCGACATCAGCACCCTCAACCCTTCCGACATCGAGAGCATCGACATCCTGAAGGATGCGGCTTCGGCTGCCATCTATGGTGCCCGGGCCGCGAACGGCGTCATCCTGGTGACCACCAAGCAGGGCAAGGAAGGCAATATCCAGATCAGCTACGACGGCTATGTCGGTTGGCAGAACGCCCCCATCATTCCGCAGGTGCTGAACGCAAAGCAGTATATCGAGGTGATCAATACCGCCGAGAAGAACAACCGGCTCACCCCCACTGATTTCTCGGCCGTTCTCAGCCCCGAACTGTACAAGAGCATCATGGACGGTTCCTTCACCGGCACCAACTGGATCCGGGAGTTCCACAATGACAATGCGCCCGTTTCCAATCACGCCGTCAATCTCACTGGCGGTACCGACAGGTCCAAGTTCTCGATGGGTGTCAGCTTCACCGACCAGGAAGGTATCTTCGGCAAGCCGGCGGCCTCCAACTTCAAGCGCGCGACGGTCCGCCTGAACTCCGACCACGTGGTTCTCAGGAAGAACGACCTCGACATCATCACCGTCGGCGAAAACGTCAGTTTCTCCTACAGTGAGAAGAGCGGTATCAACCTCAGCAACCAGTACTCCAACAATATGTTCGACGCGCTGACCGCGAACCCGCTCGCCCCCATGCGGAGGGCTGACGGCGAGTACACGAACGCTGACGACTACACGGCTTTCGGTATTTTCAAGTTCGACGGCGACGCCAAGAACCCGCTGTATGTGATCTCGAAAACGAGCCAGGGCAACAACTGGAGAAGCAACTACGGACTGAACATGTCCGTCAACGTACGCATCCAGCCCATCAAGGACCTCATCGTCAGAAGCCAGTTCAATTATATGGCCAGTGCCAACAGCAGGCGCTCCTATGACATGACCTATCAGGCCAACTCCACCTCTTTCCTCGATGTGGACAAGGTGTCCCAGGAGGCCGGCCTCGGATGGAACTGGTCCTGGGAGAATACGGCTGCGTACAAGTTCCATTTCGGCGATCACAACTTCGACGCGATGGCCGGTATGTCCATCGAACACTCCGGCTACGGCGAGACCGTCGGTGCCGGCAGGGAAGGCGGCAAATGGGTCGATGATCCCGTCCACGCCTATGTCAGCAACATGACGGGCCTCATCACGGAAAGCAAGATCAAGGGTTCCCCCTGGAGTGACAGCGGTCTGCTTTCGTACTTCGGACGTATCAACTATGACTACGCCGAGAAGTATATGCTGTCCCTCATCCTCCGCCGTGACGGCTCCTCCAATTTCGCTCCCGGTCACCGCTGGGGCACGTTCCCCTCTGTTTCCGCCGGTTGGGTGGTGACCAACGAGCCTTGGATGGCAGGGTTCCGCAACACCCTCAGTTTCCTGAAGCTCCGCGGAAGCTGGGGCCAGAACGGTAACTGCGCGATTGACAACTTCCAGTATCTCGCCACCGTCCAGGTCGGCCCGAACGACGGCCGATACGGTTTCTCCAACGGCATTACCGACCAGCTCAGCAATGGTTCCTATGCCGACAAACTTGCCAATCCCAATGTTACCTGGGAAACCTCGCAGCAGCTTGACTTCGGTCTGGACGCCCGCTTCTTCGCCAGCCGCCTGGGTCTGACCTTCGACTGGTACCAGAAGGATACCAAGAACTGGCTGGTGAATGCCCCTATCATGGGCCACTATGGCGCCGACGCCCCGTATATCAATGGCGGTGACGTGCGCAACACCGGTGTCGAACTGGCCCTTACCTGGAACGACCAGGTGAACAAGGATTTCTACTACAGCATCGGCGTGAACGGCGCCTACAACAAGAACATCGTCACCCGTATCGCCAACGGCGAGGGCGTCATCCACGGACAGGCCGTCGTCGAGCAGGCCTCCGAACTATATCGTGCCGAGGTGGGCTATCCGATCGGCTACTTCCATACCTATGTCACGGACGGCGTGTTCCAGACACAGCAGGAACTCGACGCCTGGCTGGCGGCCGGCAAGCCGACCATCAGCGACAATCCCCAGCCCGGCGATCTCAAGGTCCTCGACCTCAACGGCGACGGTGTCCTGAATCAGGACGATGACAAGACGATGACCGGCGATCCCAACCCTCATTTCACGGCCGGCCTCAACATCTCCGTCAACTACAAGGGCTTTGATTTCGGCGTCAGCGGATATGGCATGTTCGGCCACCAGATCTTCCGTGCCTGGAGACAGTACGGCCACAGACCGTATCAGAACTATACCACGGAAGTGTTTGACTACTGGCACGGCGAGGGCACGTCTAACAAGCTACCCATCCTGTATTCCAGCAACAGCAAAGGCCTCAACACCGACATGTTCATCGAGAACGGCGACTTCTTCCGCTTCCAGACGGTCACGCTCGGATACGATTTCAACCGGCTGTGGCAGAACTCCCCGTTCGGCCAGCTCCGTCTCTATGTTCAGGGTCAGAACCTCTACACGATCACGGGATATAAGGGTATGGATCCTGAAGTGGGTACTTCCAGCGGATTCGACTCCTGGGCCAAGGGCATCGACCTCGGCTTCTATCCCCAGCCCCGCACCATTCTCGTGGGCCTTAACATCAAATTCTAATAACTGTGCTTGAAATGAAAACGATACTGAAAATAACGGCGGTTGCCGCATTGACGCTTCTGCTCTCCTCCTGTGAGAGTCTTCTCGATACGACCAATTATATGACCAAGACCACGGCCGACTTCCCGTCGAATGCCGGAGAGGTGGAACAGATGGTCACCGGTGTCTACAATAACCTGAACGCCATTCAGGAAGAGAACAAAGTCACCTGGCACTATCCCTGGGCGCTGGCCACGGCCGACGAATGCCTCGGTGGTGACGGTGCGAACGTCTCCATCATCCAGGCTGCCGACATGATGCTCAAGCAGGGCGACGGATACAACGGCGTCTACAAGCAGCGCTACGTGGGAATCGCGCGGGCGAACAGTGCCCTCGAAGTGCTCAAAGACTGCCCTTTTATCTCCGAGGAGATGAGGAACGACTTCACCGGCCAGGTCCTTTTCCTGCGCGCCTACTACTATTACGAGCTGGCGAGCCAATTCGGGAACGTACCTTGCCCCCTGACCACCGTGGCGGACCCCACCCTTCCGCAGATCTCCGGAGAAGCGCTTTGGGGACAGATCATGCTCGACCTCAAGACGGCCATCGGCATCATGCCTTCCAAGAGGTCCGCTGGTGACGGTCATGTCGACAAATACTGCGCGGAAGCCCTTCTGGGCCGTGTTTACCTGTTCTATTCCGGGTTCTACAACGACGAAGTCGTCACCCTTCCCGACGGGACGGATCTCACCAAGGCTGAAGTGGGCGGATATATCAAGGATTGCGTGGAGAATTCGGGTTATTCCCTGGTCCCCGATTTCCATAACCTGTGGCCGTACAGCAACCGCATCACGTTGGCCGACGAGCTCTGCCCGACCAAGTGGAAGGACAAAGGTTACGAATATGTGGCCGATGACGGAAAGGTCAATCCGGAAACGATGTTCGTCATCAAGTTCAACGCCCTGAGCGCCGGCGACCCATACCGGAAGTATTCCAACCAGACCGCTCTCTTCATCGGCGGCGTCCGCGGCAACAAGCAGAAGTGCCAGAACGGAGACACCTTCCCGCTGAGCTACGGATACGGAAACTGCCCTGTCAGCCCCGCCTTTGTCAAGGAATGGGAAGAAATCGAGCCGAACGACCCGCGTCGCGAAGCTTCCATCATGGCCCCCGATGATTTCGTGAGAGGCTATACGTACGGCGTGAAAGGCGACAACGTCCAGGAAACCGGCTATTACCAGGCGAAGGTCATGCCGGTCATGGGCCGGGACAACAACGGAAACATCAGATGGTCTTACCTTCTGGTCATGTACGATAACCTTTCCTGGACCAAGGACGACTATCAGTTCAACTTCTGTGACGATATGGTGCTGATCCGCTTTGCCGAGGTCCTGCTGATGGATGCCGAGATCAATGGAAACAAAGCGTCCTTCGACAAGGTGCGCGCCCGTGCCGGTCTGCCCGCCATCGCGCTTACGGAAGAGAACCTCCGCAACGAGCGCCGCTGGGAGCTCGCTTTCGAGGGCGTGAGACTCGGAGACCTTCGTCGATATGGCGAGGCTTATGCAAAGGCCGCATTGGACAAGCAGGATGGTGTTGTCTGCTACTTCAAGGGCAAGAAGAGCACAAACCACGCGAGTGATTACAATGGAGGCTACGGTAACCGTTTTGCAATCACCAAAGGCTTCGCTCCTATTCCGACTGCACAGATCGATCTTTCCGCCGGTGCCGGCGAAGAGTATAAGTTCAAGCAAAATCCCGGATATGAGGGCGCAGATGAGTACACTGGCTGGGTTGAATAAAACAAATACTGAAAAAAAGTGAATTGGAGAGGAATTGCAGATCTTTGCAATCCCTCTCCAATTCTATCAATGGACATAGAATATGAAAGTAATCCTTACAACCGGAGCGGTGCTTTGCTCGATAGTGGCTTTCTCGCAGGCACCACAGCTCAACAGGAACAATATAGAAGAAGTCATGAAGGCGATGACACTCGAGGAGAAAATCACCCTTGCAGTCGGCGCCAACCGTTATGTAGGAGATGAAAACGGCCCTGGTCCCGCGCCCGGGATGCCTGTGCGCAAGTCGGTGGATATGAGCGGCTTGGTCGAGAAACCCCAGAGTGATGGAGTTACAGCTTTCTCCAGCGGCCGAGTGAAAGGTGCTGCCGGTGACGTCGTGCCTGTGGAAAGGCTTGGTATTACCACGATGGTTCTTGCCGATGGCCCGGCCGGCCTCCGTATCGATGCTACCCGTCAGGGTGATGACAACACCTACTATTGCACGGCCTTCCCGATCGGGTCCCTTCTGTCGGCATCGTGGGATCCCGAACTTACAGAGCGTGTAACGGCTGCTATGGGTAATGAAGTTCTGGAATATGGCGCTGACATTCTTCTTGCACCGGCCATGAACATACACCGCAACCCTTTGTGCGGACGCAACTTCGAGTATTATAGCGAAGATCCTTTGCTTGCGGGTAAGATTGCCGCGGCTTATGTCAGGGGTGTCCAGAGCAACGGCGTCGGCACTTCCGTGAAACACTTCGCCGCTAATAGCCAGGAGACCCTGCGTAACGGGCAGAACGCCTCCATCAGCGAACGCGCCCTGCGCGAAATCTATCTTAAAGGCTTTGAAATCGTGGTGAAGGAAGCTCAGCCCTGGACGATCATGTCTTCCTACAACAAGATCAACGGTGTACTGTCTTCAGAGAACCGCTGGCTCCTGACAGATCTTCTCCGTGGAGAATGGGGTTTCAAGGGCTTTGTTATGACCGATTGGTGGGCGGAGGAGAACGGTGCCCGCCAGATTGCATCCGGCAATGATATGCTGATGCCGGGTACGCCGCACCAGTATGATGATATCCTGGGCGCAGTGCAGAGCGGCCGTCTGGACATACGGTTCCTGGATGATTGTGTCCGTCGCATTCTTGAGGTGATGGTGGAATCGCCCACCTTCAAGCGCTTCAAATACAGCAATAAACCTGACCTTGCCGCGCACGCACAAGTCACGCGCGAGGCTGCCGCCCAGGGAATGGTTCTGCTGAAGAACGAAGGTGTCCTGCCTCTGAACAACAAACGTAAAGTGGCGCTCTTCGGAGTTCCGTCCTATGACACAATGGTTGGAGGTTCCGGTTCAGGTTATGTGAACCGCGCTTATAAAGTGACCATTGATGAAGGACTGGAGACCGCCGGCTTCAAACTGGACAGGCAACTTGCGGAATCCTATCGTGATTACGTAAAACAGGAGAAGGCGAAGCAGCCAGCAGAGTATTTCTGGATTATCCCCACCGTCAAGGAAACGGTCATCAGTCAGGAGGAAGCTGAAGCAGCTGCGAAGCGCAACGATGTCTGTATCTACAGTATCGGTCGTATGGCAGGTGAAGGTGGAGATCGCAGCCTGACACCTGGCGACTGGTATCTCTCGGCGACCGAGCAGGCAAATATCGACATGCTCTGTGAGACATTCCACAAGGCAGGCAAGAAAGTGATAATACTGCTGAATATGGGCAACATCGTGGATATGGGATGGTGCGACAAACCTGATGCAATCCTCCATACCTGGATGGATGGCCAGGAGGCGGGCAACAGTGTGGCGGATGTCCTCGGCGGCAAGGTTTCCCCTTCGGGCAAATTGCCGATGACCATCGCAAAACATTATGAGGATTACCCTTCTGCCAAAGACTTCCCGATGTCCAACGGCAATCCCGGAGATGTCAATTATGATGAAGATATTTTTGTGGGATACCGCCACTTTGACCTCAACCCCACAACAATTCTATATCCCTTCGGTTTTGGCTTGAGCTACACAAGTTTCGCTTATTCTGACTTGAAGGCAGAACGTTGCGGCGATGAACTGAAAATCAGCATAAAGGTGACAAACACTGGCAAATGCAGCGGGCGCGAAGTTGTGCAGATTTATGTTGGCGCGCCGGAAGGAATTGCCGTGAAACCTGTGAAGGAGCTCCGTGCCTTTGGAAAAACCTCTGAATTGAAGCCAAAGGCCAGCGAAGTACTCACGATGACCGTCAAACTTGCAGATCTGTGTTGGTTCGACGGATATGAGCGGGCATGGAAGCTTGACGAAGGAGAATATGTCATATCCGCTGCTGCCAGTTCCCAGGATATCCGCCAGAGTGTGACCTTGACGCTATAATATAAAAGGTATTTTATTATTTTTGAGCAAAATTACCACATAAACTTTAAAGGAATGAGACATAACGGATTTACAAGATGGGCTTTATG
>CALDKD010000062.1 GCA_937898885.1 uncultured Bacteroidales bacterium
AAACACAAGACATACACAATACACGATTATGAAAAAGCAATACATATACTCAGCATTTGTTCTCACAGCCGTCCTCTGTGCGGGATGCGCAAAGGAGTTCGAGAACACGACTGATGAGCGCGACGGCTCTGCAATCGAGCTTTCGTCGGTCAGCACCGACCCGATGACCAAGGCGGTCATCACAGGAACAGAGTTCACCACATCAGAGGCAGAGGCCGGCATCGGTCTGTTCCTGCTCGACGGGACCGGGGCCACCTACGGCTCCAACCCGACTAATGTCAAGTACACGTTCAGCAGCGACAAGTGGACCGCAGCGAGCCCTCTCCGCATTGGTAACACCGCAGGCACTCTCGTCGGCTACTATCCGTACAGCAGCGCCGCGACCGATGTCAATGCCATCCCCGTTGCATCATCGATCAACGGAACGGACTATCTCTACGGCAGCATAGCTGAGATCACCTCCGCCAAGGCGAAGAGCGAGAGCCTCACCCTCAGCCACGCCCTCGCAAGGCTCAGGATCACATTCAAGCGTGACGCCTCGTTCGTCGGCACGGGAACCCTTTCCAGCCTCACCATCGAGGGCGACGGCATAGCGGCATCGGGAACGCTCGACGCAACGTCAGGCAAAATCACGGCCACGAAATCCGCATTCACTGTCTCCGGTCTCAACGCTTCCATCAGCACCGGCCTCACCGAGGACTGCCTCGTTGTCCCTGCGGCCGCATCCGACACGCCGCAGGCCATAACGTTAAAGTTCACCGTTGACG
The DNA here is from genome assembly GCA_937898885.1 of uncultured Bacteroidales bacterium. Classification (GTDB taxonomy): domain Bacteria; phylum Bacteroidota; class Bacteroidia; order Bacteroidales; family Bacteroidaceae; genus Colenecus. The sequence continues at coordinate 768 of CALDKD010000062.1, forward strand.
GCAAGGCCTACAAGGTGGAGCTCAATGACAATCTCGCAGTTAAGCTCCAGTCCGGCATCCAGACCGACATCACCCTCACCGTGAAGAACACCAGCGTCACTGTTGACGGCTCGTCCATCGGCGCCTGGGGCGAGGGCGGCACCCAGGCGGTGACGGTGGGTGGAAACCACACCGTGACGGTGAAACTTGACAAAGGCACCCCGACAAATGAAGTTCTAATCAACGCAAGCCTTAATAAGTCAGGAGATGCCGTCGTGATAAAAACCTCAAACGAGATTGCAAGGAAGCTGATATGTCTGCTGGATGATGGCAGTAGTGTTGAGCCTGTCGTGAATGGGCAATATTACACCTTCACTATTGCGGGTATCACAAAGGACATCACTGCGACTATTCGTTATGAGTCCTACAAACTGAAAGCTTTTGTTTATCCATCCTACTCTGGTACCATTATTTCAGAATACGAGACTGAACATCAGCCAGGCGATAATATAACCTTGGAAGTTACATCTTCCGGAAAACTGGGAGATGGAGGAAAGTTCGTCGGCTGGAAGGACAAGGATGGCAACCTTATATCTGAGCAGACGTCCATTAACTTCAATATCGAGTCGGATGCATTCCCAGTTGCCGTTTTTGATGTAAACTACGGCACTGATGCTCCCCTTGGAGGAGTATTCACCGTGGCGGCTGACAAAGGAGACGGCACACCGAAGAAAGTCCGTTTCTCGAAGGGCAACCTGTATTGCAGCGGAGCATCTTTCGATGAAAACGGTATATGCACTTCTGTTTCTGACGACCAATGGACCCTGAAACAATATCAGTATGATTATGGCGGAGACTGGGATGGCAGTAATGGAATCTCCCATTTCATGTGGAGCAAGAACTCCATGCGTTCCCTTGATAAGACATATGACAGAACCGGCGCTTCCGATCAAGACGTATTCTTCACAAATTCCCCGAACTTTGCCGTGAACGGTGTCAGTGCATGGCATACGCTCTCTCAGCCGGAATGGGCATACCTTTTGGGTAACAGTGAGGAAAGAAGCGGTAAGCACAGAACAGGAGTAACGGTAAACGGTGTGATGGGCCTTGTCATAGCACCTGATAACTTCGAGGGAACTATTGAATATTCATATACTGATTCGGAATGGAAGACTGCAGAGTCTGCAAATGGTTTCGTCTTTCTCCCTGCTGCCGGCTTTCGGCGTGGCAACGTCGGCAGTACGATCATCAGCCTTGTAGGCAGCTACGGCTACTACTGGTCCTCTACTCCTGACGGCAGCATCAATGCGTACGCCCCGTACTTCTCGGGCGATGTCTATCCGGCACACAGCAGCGGTCGGAGCCTCGCCTGCGCTGTTCGTCTCGTCACAGAATCAAATTAATAAAAGCAACTTTCCCAAGCCCGTCAGGGCTAAGGAAAGTTGACCTATTGAAATCCTTGAAAGCCTTTATCCAGCGCCCGCGGGGCGCTGGTCGGTTTTAGAACTAAAGCAGCGGCCCCTGCTGTTGGCAGAGACCGCTGCTCTTATCTGAAACTTGGTGAATTTGTCGCGGATAACCATACATCCAGCACAAGACTTATTGAAAAGCAACCGTATAACTCTATAAGTTCGTAGCAGTAATTAGATGGACTAAGCCTATACA
>CALDKD010000063.1 GCA_937898885.1 uncultured Bacteroidales bacterium
TCTCAGACCACGGAGCTAACCGTCTGGGCGCATCTGCTCTTATGCAGGGTCTTGCCGATGGTTACTTTGTTCTGCCTTACACCATCCAGAACTACCTGTCAGACCAGATTCAGGTTCCGCGCTTCAGCACTGACCTGCCTGAGTTCGAGGCAGCCGAGAAGGGTGTCAAGGAGAAGATCGCAAAGATTATGAGCATCAACGGAAAGCGTTCCGTAGATTCCATCCATAAGGAGCTTGGCCACATTATGTGGGAGTATGTTGGTATGGGTCGTACAGAGGAGTCTCTGAAGACCGCTCTGAAGAAGCTTGATGAGCTGGAGAAGACTTACTGGAAGGAGCTTCGCGTTCCCGGCGTTCCAACATCGCTCAATGTTGAGCTGGAGAAGGCTCTGCGTCTGCTTGACTTCATTGAGATTGGCAAGCTGATGGCTTACGATGGTCTGAACCGCGAGGAGTCCTGCGGCGGCCATTTCCGCGAGGAGCATCAGACTCCCGAGGGTGAGGCCCTGCGTCACGATGACCAGTTCTCATACGTTGCCTGCTGGAATTACCAGGGTGAGGGCAAGGAGCCTGAGCTGCTCAAGGAGCCTCTGAACTATGAGTATATTAAGGTACAAACCCGTAATTACAAGAATTGATAAACAGCATCACTATGGATAAGAATATTAGTTTTACTTTGAAGGTATGGCGTCAGAGAGGTCCTAAGGAGAAGGGCGGCTTTGTATGCTATCAGATGAAGGATATTCCTACAGACACCTCTTTCCTTGAGATGCTGGATATCCTGAACGAGGATTTGATTAACAAGGGTGAGGAGCCTATCGTTTTCGATCACGACTGTCGTGAGGGTATCTGCGGTATGTGCTCACTCTATGTGAACGGTCATCCGCACGGACCTGCCACAGGTGCTACCACCTGCCAGCTCTATATGCGTCGTTTCAAGGATGGCGATACCATCACTGTCGAGCCTTGGCGCTCAGCCGGTTTCCCGGTAATCAGAGACCTGATGGTTGACCGTCGCGCCTATGACAAGATTATGCAGGCCGGTGGTTATGTATCAATCAATACCGGTGGTGTGCCTGATGCAAACTCAACACCTATCTCTAAGGAGAAGGCCGACCTTGCGATGGATGCGGCATCGTGCATCGGTTGCGGTGCTTGTGTGGCAGCCTGCAAGAACGGTTCGGCAATGCTGTTCGTCAGCGCCAAGGTAAGCCAGCTGGCTCTTCTGCCACAGGGTAAGGTTGAGGCTGCCCGACGTGCCAAGGCAATGCTCTCCAAGATGGATGAGCTGGGCTTCGGTAACTGCACCAACACACGCGCCTGCGAGGCCGAGTGTCCGAAGTGCATCTCAATCAGCAATATCGCCCGCCTGAACCGCGAGTTCATCAAGGCCAAGCTGAAAGACTAAGTAAATATACATATTTATGATAAGGTGGGCCTTGGGTTTCCTCAAGGCCCACTTTTTATTTGAGCGTGTACAGGCAGCCAGGGTGTGATTTGACCAGACCTTTCATCTCAAGGTCAAGCAGGGTGGATATCATCTCTCCGGCCGGCGTGTCGCACTCTACTACAAGAGTGTTCAGCTGGAGGCCTTTCGGGGCCTTCTCAAGGCATTGCATCACCTTTTGCTGTATGCCATCCAACTCGGGGAATAGTTGCTGCTGTATGGGCTCTGTTGCGTGTATATGCCAGCCCATATCGGTCACAAAGTCACGGGCGGATTGTATCAGACCTGCACGGTTGCTTCTGATAAGCTCATTGCATCCTGCGGATATCGGGTCGCCTACGGCTCCGGGGAATGCGAAACATGAGCGGCAGTAACTCTCGGCTATCTCTGCGGTTATCAGCGAGCCTCCTTTTGAGGCAGACTCAACTACTACAACAGCATCGGACATTCCTGCCACAATTCTGTTTCTCTGAACGAAATTACCTTTGAACGGTGTGGTTCCGCTCATAAACTCAGTTACTAAGCCGCCATTGTCCAGCATCCGGCGGGCCACATTCCGGTGGCTGGCCGGGTATATCTGGTCAAGGCCGTGTGCCAGTACACCTACTGTCTGAAGATGGTTCTCCATTGCGTTGGTGTGTGCCGATACGTCAATGCCAAACGCAAGGCCGCTTACAATAAGGGTGTCGGGGCACAGCTCAGCCAGTTCCTTTACGAACTTGTCGGTAAGATGTTTTCCATAGATGGTTGCTTTCCGGGTGCCTATTATGGCTACTATGTGTGGTGCGTTTAGATTGATGTTTCCCAATGTGAACAGTACTAAGGGGGCATCCTCGCACTCCCTGAGGCGTGCGGGGTAGTCAGCATCCTCAATTGTCAGGTATCTAATGTGTTTCTCTTTAATAAACTCAAGCTCGCGCTCGGCGGCAAAAAGAGACCCGGAGTCATCCAATGCCTCGGTAAGGCATTGTGTGACTCCGGGTAAAATGTTATTTAGATTCCTGTGACTCCTGAAGATTTCCAAGGCGCTGCCTGTCTGCTGATATAGCAGTCTGGCCTTTGCAGGTCCTAATCTCTCAATCTTGCTGAGAGTAAGCAGCGCCGTAAGCTCATCTTTCGGCGCTATCACTGGAATTGCTGTCTTAGAGGGCCTTTACGGCATCCTGGAATTTAGCAAACTCAAGGTCAGCTGCTGCCTTTGCCTTCAGTGAGGCGTCGGCTGCGATGGCCTTCTTCAGATTCTGTGCGACTGCGGCTGCATCGTTAGTACGGGCAGCTACAAGAGCATTCAGATAATAGGTGTTACCGGTCGGGTTCTTGATTGCGTTGAGAACCTTCAGGGCATTGGTATAATCCTTGTTGAGGATATAAGCCAGAGCCTCAGACTCGGTGTTGGAGCCCTTCAGTGACTCAAGAGCGCGTGCGTACTGGCCCTGAGCGATGTAGCTGGTACCAAGAGCCTGAGCGTTCTCGATGCTGTTGCCACCCTTTGACAGATGGTTCTGAGCCTCTGCCAGCTTGCCCTGTGCGAGCAGCATGTTTGAAAGGTTGGTGTGAATCTCAGGAGCTGTTGAGTTCAGTGAGAGAGCCTTGTGATAAAGCTCGTGAGCCTTGTCAAGCTCGCCATCCTCAAATGCCAGGAGACCAAGGTTGTTGTATGCGCGATAGTCGTTCGGATACAGCTTGGTGGTTGTTGTGTAGATGTCCTTCTTCTCAGCGGCCTTGTCGGTCAGAGTAGCGGCGTAGAGCAGCTCGTTGCAGCTCAGAACCTTTGGATCTGACTTGTATGCGTCCTTGATCTCGTCATCGCTGCGGCCGATAATCTGATAGTTCAGAGTAAGGCGTGCGCGACGCAACTGCGGCAGAATGTCGTCTGCGAGCTCACCATAGACTGATGAGAGGTTCTTGATCTCAGTCTCACGACGCTCCGGGTCGCTGTACATAGAGAGAACGCGAAGGATAAGGTCCTTATCCTGAAGATTTGACTTCTCAACCAATGCCTTGAAGCCGTCCCAGTCCTCTGCTGTATATTTGGAGTCGAGGCTGGTGTCGAGCTTGCTCTTCTTCATCTCGTTCTTTACGTAGTTGACAGCATTCTTCTCACGCTGGCTTGCCAGATTGTCATTGAGCTTCATACCGCCATCAGGTGATGCGTATGCCGATACCTCAATATTGTCAACGCCATAGTTCTTGGTGTCATTTACAACAGTGTTGAATGACTCCTTGAGGGCCTTGATGGCCTCGCTTGTGGTCTCACCCGGGCGGATGTTGGCCTGCTGGATGGCGAACATGATGTTAGCCTCCTGAGCCTGCTTGATGATGCGCTGGAAGGCATCCTCTGAGTATGCGCTGTTGGCGTTGGATGCCGTGTTTGTGTAAAGGTTCTCAGTAGAGATAACGCCATCGGCCAGCTTTACTGACGGGATGTCAATCTCCTTGCCCTTTACGGTTGCGTCAAAATCAGCGAAGAGCTCTGACTTTGCCATCTCGGGCTGATATGGCAATGAGAACTTCATTGTGTAGGTGTAACCATCCTTTGCAGGAACTACAAGGTTGTTGCCCTTTACGTTCTCGCCCTGGAATGTCATAGCGTCGGCCTTGGCCTCGCCACCGTCCCACTTGAGAACCGGAGTAACGGTTACCACTGCGTTCTTATCGAAGAACTTTGCAGGGAAATAGCAGCTTACAGATACTGGTACCTGACCGCCTACCTCCTCAAGAATCTGAGGTGTTACGGTAAAATAGTCTTCTGACAAAGCCATATCAGACTTGCAAGATGCCAGAAGCAGAATTCCTGCGCTCAAAAGCGCATAGCGCAATGCTTTAAACATAGTCGTTTTTCTATTAAGTTAATTAATTAAGATTTATCTCCAAACTATATCAATTTGCAAAATTAATCAAAATTGATACATAGCATTGTGGTAAAAGCCTTTTTTTATTAATTAACACAATTTCGGGGGTGGTGGGCAATGATTTCCTCTCTAAGACGGCTCCTGTCAATGTGTGTATAGATTTCCGTAGTTGCTATTTTCTCGTGTCCGAGCATACATTGTATGGCACGAAGGTTGGCGCCACCCTCCAGAAGATGTGTGGCAAATGAGTGTCTGAAAGTGTGCGGGCTGACTGTTTTTGATATGCCGGCCAGGCGGGTCTGGCTCTTGATTATATCGAATACCATCACACGGCTGAGTGGTTTACCTGTGCGGTAACTGATAAAGAGATAATCCTCAAAGCTTTTTTTGATGTCAATGTGGCACCGGTCGGTCAGGTAGAGCTGAATCTCGTGAATCGCCCTTCCGGATATCGGCACAAGTCTCTGCTTGCTGCCTTTGCCGGTCACTTTTATGAATCCCTCATCGGAGTAGATCTCGGATAATTTCAAAGAGCATAGCTCGGATACGCGCAGGCCGCAACTGTAGAGTGTCTCCAGAATGGCCCTGTTTCTCTGACCGTAAGGCGTGCTTCTGTCGATGGAGTCGATAATACGGTCAATCTCTTCCGTAGTGAGAACCTCGGGCAACCTCATACCTATCTTGGGCGATTCCAGCATCTCGGAAGGATTCTTCTCCAGGAATCCGTCCAATACCAGAAACTTGAAAAACGAGCGTATCCCGGAGATGATTCTGGCCTCGGAGCGGGCGGATATTCCGATATCAGACAATGCCGCAATGAATGAGTGCAGATTATCAATGGTGACATCGCTCAGGGATATACCCTCATCTCCTAAAAAACACAGGAGTTTGCCCGCATCGTCGAGATAGGCCTGCAAGGTGTTGGGCGACAAGGATTTCTCCAGCGCCAGATATTGTCTGAACCGTTTTAGGGCCTCTGTATTATCCACAATCAGTGTATTTATAAAAAAACCACTATTTTTGCAGTGAAATAGGGCTCAAAGGTACTTTTTTACTGTCACCTTACAAAATATGAGCCGGAAAATCGGAATATGACGAATTTAGGCACAGGATACACTGGTGAGGAGATGCTTGAGGAATACATCTCAACTCACATAGAGGCAGAGGGCGATTTGCTTAACGCTCTTTACCGTGAGACCAATATCCGTCTGCTTAATCCCAGAATGGCCTCCGGCCACATACAGGGTCGCCTGCTCAAGATGCTAACCAGAATGATATCTCCCCGGAAAGTGCTGGAGATTGGCACGTTTACCGGCTATTCAGCCCTTTGTATCGCTGAAGGGCTTCCGGAGGGTGGTGTGGTGCATACCATAGAGGTTGACGATGAGCTTGAGGAGTTCATTTTGAAATGGGTTGGGCGCTCGCCGTATTCAGAGAGGATTGTATGTCATACAGGCGATGCCCTGAAGGTTGTGCCTCAGCTTGGGCTGGAGTTCGATATGACTTTCATTGATGGCGAGAAGCGCGAGTATCCACAGTATTACGATCTGGTATTGGGATATGTCCGCAGCGGAGGCTTTATCATTGCGGACAACACTTTGTGGGACGGGCACGTTGTTGAGCGGGAGTATGACAGGGATGCACAGACTCAGGCCATCAGGCGTTTCAACGATATTGTGGCCGCCGACAGCAGGGTGGAGGTGGCGATGATTCCCATTCGCGATGGTATTACTATTATCAGAAAGAAATAGGCATAGAATATGAATAGTACAAGACAACAGAAAATCTCGAGACTGGTACAGAAGGAGCTCAGTGAGATGTTTCTTCAGCAGACCAAGCTTACCAAGGGAATGCTTGTCAGCGTAAGTGGGGTGAAGGTAAGCAGTGACCTGCAGAATGCAAATGTATATCTTAGCGTCTTCCCGAGTGACAAAGGCGCGGAGATAGTGAGGAACGTGAATGATAATGTAAAGTCTCTCCGTTTTGACTTTGCCCAGCGGGTACGCTTCCAGCTCAGGGTGATACCGGAATTCCGCTTCTTCCTGGATGACTCATTGGACTATATGGAGCATATAGACGAGCTTCTAAAAAAATAGTACTTGTGAATCTTCCCTTTCTCATAGCCCGCAGGTATCTCTTCGCGCCCAAGTCCAGAAATGTGATAAACATCATTTCCGGTATCACTATGGTGGGAATAGCCATCGCGTCCCTGGCTATGATATGCACATTGTCTGTGTTCAATGGATTTCACAGGCTGATGGAGTCTCTTTTCACAGACTTTGATCCTGATGTCAGGGTGGTTGCCACAAAAGGGAAGGTATTCAATCCTGATGAGGATGCTCTTGGAAAGGTCAGGGAGCTTCCATTCGTTGAGGCTTACACCTATACTCTTGAGGAGCAGGCTTTGATACGCTACAACAACTCTCAGCAGATAGTTACTGTAAGGGGAGTTGAGGATAATGTATGCGATGTCTATGCCCTTGACAATATCCTGCGTGGAAAAGGTGAGTTTCTATTCAAGGACAATGTGTGCGAGTATGCCATTCCGGGCGTGGGTCTTATGAATGCTCTTGATTGTGGCATCCAGCCGGTTACGCCATTTACACTATATGCTCCTAAAAGAGGGGGGAAGGTCAATATGTCCAATCCTGCCATGAATTTCAACAGTGTGAAGTTCTTTGCCTCAGGTCTGGTGTTTCAGGTTAATCAACAGCCTTACGACGACAGTTACGTGCTTGTATCGTTAGGTCTTGCCAGACGTCTGCTCGGGTATGGCAGTGAGGTGTCATCAATGGAGATAAGGCTTAGGGAAGGATATTCTCCGGCCAGGGCCTGCAGTGAGATACAGAGTATTCTGGGAGACGATTATAAGGCTCTGGACCGCTATAACCAACAGGCCGATGTATTCAAGGTTGTGCGGCTTGAGAAATTTGTATCGTTCCTGTTCCTGGCATTCATACTTCTCATAGCATGCTTCAACATAGTAGGCTCACTGGTAATGCTGATGGTGGATAAAGAGGAGGACACATCTCTTCTTGTCAACCTTGGCTTGTCCAGGGATGCGGCAAGGAGGGTGTTTGTGTATGACGGACTCCTCATTTCATTCATAGGCGCTTTAGGAGGACTTATTTTAGGAGTTATTCTTGCCCTTCTTCAACAACATTTCGGATTTATTCCCCTGGGAGCCAACGGGGGATTCATAGTTGACTCATATCCTGTGGCGGTGAAAGTCACCGACGTGATTATTGTTCTGATAACAGTAATTTTGGTCACATTACTCTCAATGTGGCCCATAAGGAAGATCGCAGACCGTTTTGTAGGTCAGCAGAAAGAGCGGGAGATTTAAATCTGTATGCTTTGCGCCGATATCGTCTCGTTCATGAAGAGCGATGCTGATGGCAGGAATGAGTCTGCAGACTCAGTTGTCAGATATTTGCAGGTTCCGTTCTTGGTGCACTTTTCATCTATCTCCGGATGTCTGGTGAGATAGTCCTTCAATGCCTCAGCCACATACTCTCCCTGGCTTACTATCTTGATGTCTTCCGGCACATATTTGCGGATTTTGTCTATGAGAATAGGGTAGTGGGTGCAACCCAGTACGATTGTGTCAATCAGGCTGTCTTTGGCCAGCAGGTTTCTCACGTGTTTCTCAATAAAGAAGTCGGCTCCTTCAGAGTTGCTCTCGCCAGTCTCAACCAGCGGTACCCATAATGGACAGGCCTCGCCCGATACTTTGATATCAGGGAACAGCTTGTGTATCTCCATTGGATACGACATAGACTTGATGGTTCCTGGTGTGGCCAGAAGGCCGATATGCCTGCTCTGTGTGATATTGCCGATGCACTCAACCGTAGGGCGGATGATGCCAAGCACGCGTCTCTGCTCGTCCATACGTGGGATGTCGTTTACCTGAATGCTCTTCAGAGCCTTTGCCGATGCTGTATTGCAGGCCAGTATCACAAGATGGCATCCCATCTCAAAAAGTTTCTCCACACACTGCGATGTAAACTCATATACAACCTCAAACGAGCGTGTGCCGTATGGGGTTCTTGCATTGTCACCGAAGTAGAGATAGTCATACTGAGGCATAAGCCTCTTGATACGGGACAGGATAGTAAGTCCGCCATATCCTGAGTCAAATATACCGATTGGGCCGGCCTCTTCGGGAAATACTGTCTGTCTCATATTCCTTTCAGTTTTTAGTTTGCTTATCTGGTTGACGATATTATCTGCTGTGTATTCTCATCGCCTTTTTTCGGCTGATACTCTATGCCAAGGTCTTTATATACATCATGCGATATGTCAACCCCCTTCTCGTCGTCGATATACAGGTAGGAGTGGCTTGACAGGTCTAATACATAGTCCAGCTTGAGTCTCTTGCCAATTTTGTTGACCGATGTCATTACCTTCAGCTCCAATGGCTCCAGAAGCTTTTTGCGCTCCACATTCAGGGAATCCCTGAAATTCTTCTTGAAGGCCATACTGTTGTCGTACAGCTGCTGAAGTTCCTTCTGCCTCTTCATCACAATAGTGGCTGAGAGAAGGTCCTGACCGTGCAGGTACTCGGTATATTGTCTGTAGAACTCAGTCTCAGAACGCTCAACCTCCTTGGCATACTCATTCTGGAGCTGCCTGACAGACTCCTGTGCCTTTGCGTATTCCGGCAACATCTTTATTGTCTCGCTAAAATTGATGTATCCGAAACGTCCCTCCTGAGCGCAAATAGTCAAGGAGGCGGCAAGTGTAAGTAATATGGTAGTAATTCGTCTCATGCTTAAAACAAAATACGGGGAATACGGTTTCCCGCTCCCCGTACAGAAATATAATGGGTTTTACTTTATGTTCAGTTTTGCCTTAACCTGATCGGTTACGTCAGTGGTAAGAGTCTTGCTTACGTATGGAATCATTCCGTCGGCTGAATCGTAAATGCAGACGTATCCACCCTCATCTCCAACTTCCTGGATGGCTTTGAGTACCTTGCTTGTTATGGCAGCCATCTTCTCATTTGACATATTCTGAAGATTGGTCTGGCTGTCAGCGTAGAACTGCTGCATCTTGTTGTAGAGATCCTGAAGCTCCTGCTCACGGCGCTGCTTGATGTTGTCAGGCAGAGTGGCAGCCTGTGCCTCATAGTCATCGTTCTTCTTGGTGAGCTCATCCCTCAGGTATGAAAGCTCGTCCTCATACTGCTTCTGCAGTGTCTGCAGCTCATTCTGAGACTGGGTGTATTCCGGCATAAGCTGGATGATTGTACCTGAGTCAACGTGTCCGAATTTCTGTGCGAAAACGCATACCGGCGCAAGCAGAAGCGCCATCATCAATAATTTCTTCATATTGTGTCTATTTAAAAATTCAATAATTATTATCGTATCGCAAAAATAGGCAATTAATTTGAATAACCCATCTTTTCAAGAACTTCGTTGCTGATATCAATCTTTGGAGATGCGTATATCATACTTCCCGCAGAAGCCCTGTCAATTACAACTGAGTATCCCTTTGCCTCACTGATTGACTTGACAGCCTCGTATATCTCATCCTGAATAGGTGCCATCAGACTCTCACGTTTCTTGTAGATCTCACCCTCCTCCGGACCGAAATACCGGCGCTTAAGCTCACTTGCCTCCTTCTCCTTGGCCACAATCTCATCCTCTTTCTTGGTTTTCTGCTCCTCGGAAAGGAACAAAGCCTCGTTCTGATAGTTCTTGTAAAGTGTCTGCGCCTCCTGCGACATTGCCTCAACCTCGGCCTGCCATCTCTTTGATAACTGGTTAAGCTGCTCATTGGCACGCTCGTATGCCGGTATCTTGCCTAAAATATACTCCATGTCGATAAGCGCGAACTTCTGTGCTCCTGCTGACACTGCCATCAGGCACAACACTGAGAAAACTGCTAATAACTTTTTCATATCGTTCAAATTTTAGTTACACCTATTTGATTTCTGAATTGGGTGAAAGATTAAAAGCTTTTGTATGTTTATTGTTTATACGGATATTTTAGAGAAAATTAAGGATTGCATTTTAGAATTCCTGACCTAGGATAAAGTGTATCTGGCTGCCGCCATACTCGCGTGAGCCATATACCGGGTCAAATCCGTAGCCCCAGTCAAGTCCTATCATACCAATCATCGGAAGGAATACCCTGACGCCGACACCTGCCGAGCGTTTCATATCGAACGGATTGAACTGCTTGATGTCTGTCCATGCATTACCACCCTCCACGAATGCCAGAGCATAGATAGTAGTGGAGTTCTCCATCATAAGCGGGTATCTCAGCTCTGCCGAAAGGCGGGAGTAGGCATATCCCTCACCGCTGGGAGTAAGACTTCCGTTCTGGTATCCGCGAAGTCCCACAATCTCAGTGGCATATGTATATGATGCGCCGCTCATGCCGTCACCTCCCACATAGAAGGTCTCGAAAGGAGAGCGCTTGAATGCATTGTAGTGTCCCAGGATACCAAACTCAGCTCTTGTCATCAGCACCAGATTCCTTTTCTGGCCTCCAGCCAGTGTGGTGTATGTCTTGGCGCGGAATTTCCATTTGTGATACTCAATCCACTTGTGCTTCTGCTGCAACTCATCCTGATATGTGGCCGATGTCCTGTCGTTTGCCAGTCCCTCATAGTTTATGCCGTCAAACAGGGAGTAAGGCGGGGTGAATGACACACTGAGCGAGAACTCGGAGCCTACTCTCGGGAAAATCTGATTGTCAGTGGTATTCCTGCTGAGTGTGAGGCCCAGATTCAGGTTGTTGCAGGTACCGTTGTTTATCAGGAAGTAAGACCAGTCCTTAAGCTTGTATCTTGTGAATGAGAGCTCGCCATAGAATGTGAAGTAATCATCAGGCCAGTGCAGACGTGTTCCCCAGCCTATGGCTCCTCCCAGCAATGTGATGTATTTGTCTGGATCATAATATGACTCGTAGTTATAGTAGTTGTTGCCATAATAGTTGTTGCCATACATGCCATAACCACCATACATATAATTATAGTAATTGTTGTAGTAGCTGGAGTTGTAATAGGTGTCGCTGATGTCAGTCTGCTTTGAGTAGAAGAAACTTACCGACATAGAGTTCGGGCGCTTGCCTCCTAGCCATGGCTCGAAGAACGACACACTGTATGAATGGTAGTAGCTTCCGTTTGTCTGACCGCTGATTGAGAATGTCTGTCCGTCACCCTGTGGCAACAGGAAACGTCTGTTGTCGCTCTTGTGGAACAGGTTATACATAGAGAAGTTTGTGAACTTCAAAGCCACCTTTCCGATTACACCAGTCTGTCCCCATCCGGCTGAGAGCTCAATCTGGTCGTTGGACTTGGACTCCAGGTTCCAGTCTATATCGACAGTTCCATCCGAGACGTTGGGCTTGACCTGCGGGTCAATTGCCTCAGGATTGAAGTGTCCCATCTGACCAATCTGGCGATAGGAGCGCTCCAGAGCATCCCTCGAGAACAGATCACCTGGACGGGTATACAGCTCACGACGTATCACATTCTCATATACACGGTCGTTTCCGTAAATGTTCACCTTATTAATAGTAGCCTGCGGACCCTCAACTATACGCATCTCAAGATCTACGCTGTCTCCTGTCACATTGACCTCAACCGGGTCCATTTTATAGAATACATATCCGTTGTTATAGTAGAGGTTTCCGATGGCGTCCTCATCGTCCAATGTCCTCTCCTTAAGCTTCTTCTGATTATAGACATCGCCGTTCTTCATTTTGAGGAGCGTGGCCAGATCCTCACTGTTATAGACGGTGTTGCCTATCCAGTTGATGTTGCGCAGATAGTATTTGTCTCCCTCCTCAACGGTAAGATAGACATCTATCGTCTTGTCGTCGAAGTTCGTTATACTGTCTGCCAGAATAATGGCATCACGGTAGCCAAGCTCGTTGTACTTATCGATGAGGCTTTTCTTATCTTTCTCGTATTCCGCGTCAATGAACTTCTTGGGACGGAAGAAATCTGCCAGATATCCTTTCTCGTTGGTCTTCTTCAGAACCTTCTTTATGGCCTTGTCTGTAAGGACCTCATTGCCGGTTATATGAATCTGATTTACTTTTATCCTGTCTCTCTTGTCAATATACACATCAACGAAGACACGGTTGTCCGCCGACGGGTCATCGCGCTGTGTCACGCGGATCTGGGCATTCTTGAAGCCTTTGTCATCGTAATACCGGCGGATAAGCCTCTCGGACCTGTCCAGCATATTGGGAGTGATGTGTCCACCCTTGATTAGTCCTATCTTCTCGTCCAGATCATCCTGCTCACCTTTCTTGATGCCGTAATATACAATGTCTGTGACCTTCGGGCGTAATGCAAGGCTGATGTTCAGGTAAATCTTGTTTCCTACTATTTTTGTTGCGGAGATACTTACGTATGAGAACATTCCGTGTTTCCAGTAACGTTTTACCGCATTTGATATATCATCGCCTGGTACAGTGATTTTCTGGCCCACGGTCAGACCGGAGAGATTGATGAGCATCTGATCCTCATAGTCATCGACTCCGCTTACAGTGAAACCGCCGATTATATAGCTCTTTTGTGTCCCTGAGTAGAGAATTACCGGATTCTCAATTACGACCTCATCCGGATCTGTTGCCTCCTCCTGTTCCTGAAGCGCGTTCTCCTGTGCATATGCGGGTGGATTACATAATCCGCACAGCAGCAGTCCTGTCAGGAAATATCTTGTAAATCTGTCAATTCTCATTATCACTTCCGTTATTTGATACTTGAGCGCTTGTCATTCCGAAACGTCTTTCTCTATGTTGGTAGCTGTATATAGCCTTACAAAACTCCTCATCAACAAAATCCGGCCAGAAAACATCTGTGAAGTAGAGCTCTGAGTATGATGCCTGCCACATAAGATAGTTGCTCAGACGCATCTCGCCGCCAGTGCGTATAATCAGGTCCGGATCTGGCATGAAGCTGGTGTCCAGTCTCGATGCCAATGCATCCTCATCAATGTCCTCAGGTTTTATCTTGCCGCTTTTGACATCCTCCGCCAGCATTCTCGCAGCGCGTGTGATCTCCCATCTTGAGGAATAGCTCAAGGCGATGACAAGCTGCGAGCCTGTGTTGTTCTCAGTGGTCTTCAGGCAGGTCTTGATTCTGTTGCGTACGAGCAGTGGAATCCTGTCAAGATCTCCGATTATGCGGAGCCTGACGTTATTCCTCATAAAGATATCCTCCTCAATGTTGTCCATAATCAGAGTCATCAGGGTTCTGACCTCCTTCTCCGGCCTTTTCCAGTTCTCTGTAGAGAAAGTGTAGAGAGTCAGATATTTGACACCCAGTCTTACGGCGCACTCAGCGATCTTCCAGACATTCTTTACGCCTGCGGAGTGGCCCTTGCTGCGTTCCATTCCACGTTGTCTGGCCCATCTGCCGTTTCCATCCATGATAATGGCCACGTGTGTGGGTATCCTTTGTCTGTCGATCATTTCCTCGTATAGCATATTCCTCTGTTTTAGTTGCAATCGCAGGGTTTTGCGAAAATATCGTATGTAAGCGTCAGCATAGTGTAGCTATAGCTGTCGCGGTTCTTCATAAATCCACTCTTTATCTGAAACGGGTCCTCGCCGGTGTGGCTGCCCACATCCAGACGGTCAGAGGAACTGAACCTCATAGTCCATTCCAGAGCAACGTTCAGCCGCTTGGCAAGTTTGTACTTGACACCTATTCCAATTGGGAAATTGGCTGCAATGTCGTTTTTCTCAGGTTTTGACGCGAATGTCATTCCGATGCCAATCAGATAGTATGGCACCAGCCGGTGACAATCGTTGTAAGTGGTTGTGCCGTATGCCAGGAAGTTACCCTCAACCTGAACACCCAGGTCGTACAGGGTGCGGCTGAACGTTATCTCCTCCGGAAAGGTGCGGTCCCTCATCCCGGTTGTGCTTCCGGAGATGCCGGCCACAGTAAGATCAGCCTTCAATGCCAGTCTTGGATTGAGCTTGTACCTTGCTACTAAGCCACCCATCAGCCGGGTGTTGTTGTACAGTCTGAGATTCGCGTCACCCATATAGAAACAGGCTCCGGCTGCCGGACCGACCTCCATAAGGTATTCGGTCTCGTCCTGAGCAGCTGCCTGATGGCAGAGCGTCAGTGCCGCAAGTATGATGGTTGCTATATTCAGTGAGCGCATTTGCAGTTTATTTTGAGAACAGGCGGTTTATGTATCCACGCCATACACCGGTGTCTCCATCGGTGATGATCCAGATATTGTTATACTTATCTGCAACATAACAGAAAGCGTCACTGCATCCCTGAAGGTCTGCGGGGAACTTCATAAACCTGTTCCAGGTGTTGAATGAGTCGAAGAACGCGGAACAGTCACGCCAGGTTATTCCATTGTCGGATGACTGATAGAAACTTCTGAGCGGTGCTATGTCACTGCCGTTCAGACGGCCTTTCCCGCCAAATGCGTAGAGGTCTCCATCATACTGGATAACTGAGAGCATAGATAGTGACGGGCAGGGAAGGCTGTGGTTCCCGGCGGTCTCGATTCTTGTCCAGGTCTTCTCAGTGGAGAGCTTTGTCCAGATCTCAGAATGCTCCGGATTCAACTTTGTGTCGATGCCTGCGATGACATATCTCAGAATGGACTCGTTGCTTGACAGAGGATAGCAGAGACCGTTTACCTCAGCAATTGGAAATGACTCAGGTACCTCCTGAACCTTTGTCCAGGCTGCAAGATCAGTTGAGCAGGCTATCCAGCCATCGGCCGTAACAGCCCACGCTGTGCCTCCATCGCCAGTCTGCGGGAAAGGAAACAGATATGATATCTGCAAGTCATTGCCTGCCTCTTTCCATTCCGTGCCGTTGTCGGATGTCATAATCCTGCCGCCGTCAAGCATTGCCAGAATGCCATTGTGGAGAGTGACAGACTCGCATCTTGCATCTTTGTCAAGACCCTGACAGGACTTAGGGCCGCTCCAGCCTCCATTGCCTTTGAGAGGGTGGCTGAGCAATGACGGGTTCCCGTCGCCATCAAGTCCGTAAACCAGAATATCCTCATTCAGTGCAATGGCTCTCATATTCCGCAAAGAAGCAGGGAGAGTGTCAGGCAGTCTCCTCCACGACATTGAGTCCGGGTCGCATACGTGGACATTTGTCTTCAACGTGTACTGGCGTACGTACGAGTCATCGTTCGAGGTTACGGTGATGATAAGCGGCTTGGTCAGGTTGAGCAGGCTCTTGTCTGTCCACAGTGTGTCAAATGTCGTTCCGTCTTTTCTTGTCTTGCGTATGGTGAACGTGCCGGCGCCCGATATTTTGGTTGTTACACTGTCAAGCTGTGAGCCGACAGGCAGTGAGTCGGAATTGAATATCAGGTTGTGCTGCTGGTCTATTGAGAACTTGACAGTAGTTCCGCTTACGGTACTGACAGCCACCGTATCCTTTCCTTCAACTGTTATATCATTGAATATCATCTTGAAATCGCCAATGGAGAACGATGTGATTACGGCCTCCGACTGCCGGTCGTCTGAACTTTTCTCACAGGCAGCCAGGACAAATGTCAGCGCCGCCACTGAAAGCAATCCGAATATCTTGCGCATAAAATACTGTGCGGTTTTATCTTACAAAAGGCAAAAATAGCAACATTTCCGCAGAAATCCTCACTTTATGTTCCCTTTTAAATTAAATAAGGAATTTATGCTTTTTTTAGAACTTGTTTTTTGCGCAAATGACGGAAGAGAAGAGGAAAAAAACTAATTTCGCAATTTGATTAATTGTATGAATATGGAACAGACAAAACGTATAGTGGCAGAGAAACTGCTTGAGACAGGCGCCGTCAAGGTAAGACCAGACAACCCGTTCACCTGGGCATCAGGCTGGCATTCACCTTTTTATTGCGACAACCGCAGAACACTCTCTTTCCCTGAGGTAAGAGGAATAGTAAGGGATTCCCTCTGTGAGGCTACAGCGGCTTTCCCTGAGTACGATGTAATTGCCGGAGTCGCGACAGGCGCCATAGCACAGGGTGCTCTTGTGGCTGACAAACTTGGCAAGCCGTTCGTCTATGTACGCTCAGCTCCGAAGGATCACGGTATGGCGAATCAGATTGAGGGGTATCTTCCTGAGGGCAGCCGCGTGCTTGTCATCGAGGATCTGGTCTCTACCGGAGGAAGCAGCCTGAAGGCCGTTCAGGCTCTGCGCGATGCAGGCAGCATCGTTGTTGGAATGATAGCATCCTTCACTTACGGTTTCCAGACATCTGTCGATGCATTCAGGGAGGCAGGTGTCAGACTGGACACTCTTACCGATTATGAGACCCTCATCCAGGTGGCGGCCGATTCAGGTTATGTTCCTGCTGAGAGTCTGCCGGTTTTAGTTGAGTGGAGAAAGGATCCATCAAACTGGAATCGCTAAAAATATTTTACAATGAAACCTATTTGGGATAAAGGAAAACCCGTCAACGAGCTGATTCAGAAATATACTGTGGGTCGTGACCGCGAGCTGGATATGCTGCTGGCCCGTTACGATATTCTGGGCTCAATGGCGCATATAACGATGCTTGAGTCTGTCGGTCTGTTGGGCTCCGATGAGCTTCCGGTACTTCTTGACGGGCTTCGCGAGCTGCTTGTACTCGTTGATGAGGGCGGCTTTGTAATTGAGGATGGCGTTGAGGATGTCCATTCCGAGGTTGAGCTTCTGTTGACCAGAAAACTGGGTGATGTGGGCAAGAAGATACACTCAGGGCGCTCAAGGAACGACCAGGTGCTTGTTGACCTCAAACTCTTCATGCGCGACAGGCTTCGTGGCATAGTATCGTCCGTAAATCAGTTGTTTGACGTGCTTATCGCACAGAGCAACCGTTTCAAAGACATATTGTTGCCCGGCTATACCCATCTGCAGACAGCCATGCCGTCGTCTTTCGGCCTGTGGCTGGGAGCATACGCCGAGAGTCTTACAGATGACATGGTGATGCTGAAGGCTGCGTTCGACATCTGCAACCGCAACCCTCTGGGCTCTGCCGCAGGATACGGCTCATCGTTTCCGCTGGACCGTCAGATGACGACAGATCTTCTTGGCTTCGAGTCAATGGATTACAATGTGGTCTATGCGCAAATGACAAGAGGTAAGTCGGAGCGCATAGTAAGCACGGCACTGGCATCAGTGGCAGCCACTTTGTCAAAGCTGGCCTTTGACGCGTGTATGTACAACAGTCAGAACTTCGGTTTCATAAAACTGCCTGATGACTGCACTACGGGCTCCAGCATTATGCCTCATAAGAAAAATCCTGACGTATTTGAGCTGACAAGAGCCAAGTGCAATCGCCTTCAGTCAATACCGGAGCAGATAACCCTTATGACAAACAACCTGCCGAGCGGCTATTTCCGCGATATGCAGCTTGTAAAGGAGGTATTCCTGCCTGCGTTCGATGAGCTTGAGGACTGCATCACTATGGTGGCATATATGATACAGCACATCAAGGTCAGCGAGGATATCCTCAGCGACAGCAAGTACGACCCAATCTTCAGTGTTGAGGAGGTGAACCGTCTGGTTCTTCAGGGGGTTCCTTTCCGCGATGCCTACAGACAGGTTGGGGCTGATATCGAGAATGGCTGTTTTGTAGCAAATAAACAGATACATCACACTCATCAGGGAAGCATCGGCAATCTCTGCAATGACCGCATCGCGGAACGTATGCGTACTCTTACCGGAGCATTTCCTTTCAGCAAGATTGACAAGGCATTCAGTAAACTCGCAGGGGAATGAGATATCTACGCTACATCGCTCTTGCCGTTTGTCTGTTGTGCCTGCAGTCCTGTAAGAACTCGTTTGCTATATTCAGCGGCAAGTATCCTGTACGATACAGATGCGATGTAAGCGTTCCACCTTATAATACGGCTACCTCGCTTGGTGTGTTCCTTTCCGTGCGCCAGTCAGGCGCGAGTCTGGTGGTGACCGACAATGATGGTGTGGAGTCACGCTATCCGATGACCCAAATGGAATCCAAGGATTTCATTCTGGGGCTTGGCGGGCTGATTTTAGGCACGCCGGCCTTGGACAATCCCGATTGTGTGATATACGCGTACGATCTGGCCTGTCCTGTCTGCGAGAGGGCATCCACTCGTGTCACATTCTCGAATACCGGTGAGGCCAGGTGCCCTTCCTGTCACACAGTTTTCGATCTGAACAACAATGGTTTTGTCATTGCCTCAGACAGGGACGATACCCGTCCTTTATTCAGATATCCTGTCTCAAGAATGGGTATGCAAGTCATAGTGTCAAACTAAAATTAAGATTATGGTAAAGTCTATTCGCGGAATTGCTTTTTTGGCGTCACTGCTTTGTGTCTCAATTTGTCAGGCAGAGACTGTCACATACAGGCTTGGCCTCTCTTTGGGAGGCAGAGGAATGGCCGCTGGAACCGGTGTCTATTCGGAGAATCACACTGTCTATAATGGAAAAGACGCCGTTCAGATGAAGATGACGCTTACTACCAATAAACTTGCCGATATCGCGTTCAAGATGCGCGATACCATAACATCTGTACAGACACTGAAGGGCGAGCCTATTCAATATTGCAAGATTGTGAACGAGAAGAACACCCACAACATTGAGACTGCCGAGTTTGTAAGGTCAGGAGGCAAGCACAACGTGAGGCTTCTGGTCCGCAATCAGGAGCGGGTTATCTATGACCGCTCAGAGAGCTGGGACGAGCCGGTCTATGATATGCTCAGTATGCTTCGCTATGCCAGAGGCATAGACGCCACGAATCTTTCCGAGGGCGATGTGGTGAAAATTCCTATGGTCAATGGCGAGCTTGTCGTGGTGCAGCACATAGTGTTCGAGGGCAGGGAGCGAATCAAAGACGAGAGGGGCGACAAGACTGATTGTCTGCGCCTGTCAGTACGTGATTACAAGAAAGGTCCGGAGCGTGAGACAATGAAGGTCTATGTGACAGATGACAGCGCCCACATTCCAGTGCGTCTTGACATTATTCTTGGCAGCGCGGTAATAAAGGCTGTGCTGAACGATTATACTGAATGAATATGCAGGTAACTAAAAACCGTTTTCTCAACAGGAAAGGCTTCGGCATCCACTCACCCTGGGCTTACGACCTCATTACAAATGTAATAGAGGAGAAACTGCCCTATTATGCATACGATGATTTGTATGAGTATTGGGAGAAAGCTCCTGACTTCCTTCCTCAGTACGATGAGAACGTCGATCAGATGTTGTTCCGTCTTGTCAATGCCCTTCATCCACGCCTGATATTGGAGATTGGCACAGGTGCCGGCGTAAGCACCGGATATCTGGCCGCTGTCTCGGGCAAGATACCTTGTATTACTCTTGACGCCCCACATCCGGCTACCAGTCAGGTAAAGGGCAATCTCGGGACATTCCCGAACATTGAGTATCGCAGCGGCAATGTGCCGGCGATGTTGGAGGCATTTACAGGTGAGGGCCATTCAATAGACTTTGTGCATCTTGCCCATACCGCCTTTTTCAGGGAGGCCGTTGACATACTGCTCCCGTCCTTGAACGATCAATCAGTGATAGTAGTGGAAGGCATCAGGGGCAGCAACCGCAAGAATTGGTTTGAGACTCTCGCGGCTAGTGACAAGACTGGAGTCGTAATTACAAAAGGCTCGGTAGGAATGCTTTTCTTTGACAAGAAAATGTATAAACAAAGCTATAGACTATGAGAATATATACAGGAACCGGCGATGACGGCACAACAAGTCTTGTGGGCGGTCAGAGAGTCTCAAAGACCGATGTGCGGCTTGAGGCATACGGCACTGTTGATGAGTTGAATGCCAATATTGGCCTGCTTGCCGCATATATTACCGATAAATCCGATCTGGACAACATCCGATGGATTCAGAACCGTCTTTTCTGCATTGGCGGAACACTGGCCACCGATACGGACACAACCCGTGTGCCTGATAATTGCCGCATCTGTACCGACGAGGTTACCCGCATAGAGCGGATGATAGATGCTGCCGGCGAAGGCCTTCCACAACAAAAGGCGTTCATTCTTCCTGGCGGTAGCCGTGGAGCGGCCGTCTGCCACGTTGCCAGAACTGTATGCCGTCGCGCCGAGAGGTGTATCCTTCAACTTAACATTAATCATCCGGTAGAGCCTAATATATTGGTTTTTATTAACAGACTTTCTGATTATCTGTTTGTTATGTCCCGCCGTATAAACTTTTTGAGCGATACAAATGAGATTTTTTGGGGTGAATAGTATCACTAATTGTTTTTTTTCTACTTTTGCGGCCTGAAACAAATATTAATTATCTGAAACTATGTATTGGACTTTGGAATTAGCTTCAAAACTTGAAGATGCTCCCTGGCCAGCAACCAAGGACGAATTGATTGATTACGCTGTCCGTTCAGGATCACCATTGGAAGTAATAGAGAACCTACAGGAGATAGAAGATGAGGGCGATGTCTATGAAAGCATAGAGGACATCTGGCCCGATTACCCCTCAAATGATGACTTCTTCTTCAACGAGGAGGAATATTAACGATAATTGGTGCTGATTATCAATAACTTAGCAAAACCAGTGGGAAGTCCCACTGGTTTTTTTGTGCTAAAATGGGTCAAAAATGGGGTCAAAATGAGGTCAAAATAGGGGGTTTTGAGGGGGGGGACTTCCCTGAGATTTCCCTGAAAAATGGCAAATCCTCCTGAAAAGGTAATAGTAAGTCTAAAGGAAGAGGAATAGTAACTGGGCAACAATAAAGGCACCAACTATTGTAGTCAGTGCCTTTAAAAATCACTATGAATCAGTGATTTATGCCAAATTTCCTATAGCTGAAAGTTCATACTTTCATCAACTGTTATCTGAAGGGTCTCTTGAAGGACAGTTGCATATACTTTTTCTGTGGTCATCACAGAAGAATGGCCCATCAGCCTGGACAGGCTGTGAATGTCTGCTCCATTGTTCACTCCTAATGTTGCAAAAGAGTGTCTTGAACAGTGAATATGAAGCAGTTGCCTCCGCTTCATCCTGCAGGTACAGAGGACAATGGTACCATCAATCAGATAATTGAGCAAGACATAAAGAACGATTATGGTCAAGAATTACAAAGACTGCAATCTATGATGACGCAATTGGTGGAATTACATGAAAAGATGGTTAAAGAGGAAACTAATATTCGTTCCATGATTGACGTTATGAATCAACTCGGGGTAATGCTTTCCAAAGAATGCGAAAGATTATCCGTCTTGCAGAAACAAGTGCGAAATCAAGTGGCTGAAATGAGCCAGAAATCAATTCCAATTTCCATTCCAGATGATGTTAATGCCAGACTCAATCAAATATATTCCAACTATCTCAATGACACAAAGGAGAACTTGCGACAAATGCAGGTAGAATATCAACAATCTATTCAAAAGCGCAATGAAAAGTTCCTGTCTGATCTCAGTCGCAACAAAGGAGTATGGTTTTCTCGGAAGGTCTTCTGGTGGGTATTCGGAATCTTCTATGGGGTATCAATGTTAGGGTTACTTGCGTTATTTCTGGAGTTTTGATGTGTCACAAAACTCCAGGTTTCTTCTCATATCATTGTTGGTAAAACTCATAGTCATTTATCTTGGAATTTCGCAATTAGTTGAAAATAATTCATTATTTTTGTAATCAACAAGATCGCCATATAAATGGAAGATATTAATAGATTGAAGGTTGTTCTTGCCGAGAAGAAAAGGACCAGCAGATGGTTGGCCAGTGAACTAGGTGTCACACCATCAACTGTATCCAAATGGTGCACCAATTCTTCTCAGCCAGATTTATCAAATCTCGTGAAGATAGCGGATTTATTGTCAGTTGACATCAAGGAACTGATTGTAGCAGAGTACAACAAGTTGTATGTCAGGGCTGATTAGCAAACAACAATTTGATGCATTTGAATGTATGAAGAGTATTAAAGAAACATCAGCTAAGCCATTTATCAAGTGGGTTGGAGGTAAAACGCAGCTGCTTGATGAAGTGAAGATGTCCCTTCCGTCAGACTTGAAAGCAAGGACTAGAGTGACATATGTAGAACCATTTGTCGGAGGTGGAGCAGTGTTGTTTTGGATTCTTCAAGAGTATCCAAACATAGAAAAGGCGGTTATCAATGATATCAACGCCGAGCTGATTTGCACATACCGGGTGATTAAGGGTAATGTCGAAGCTCTGATCCAAAAGCTCAACCAGCTCCAGTCGGAGTATATTCCATTTAATGCAGACGACAGGAAAGACTATTTTCTGGAGAAAAGAGCTCAATTTAATTCGCGAAACATATCCGATGTTGAAACAGCTGCTCTGTTTATCTTTTTGAACAGGACTTGCTTCAACGGATTATACCGTGTTAACTCTAAAGGTGAGTTTAATGTTCCTCATGGCAAATATTCTAATCCTAAGATTTGTGATGAAGATACGTTACGTGCTGACTCTGCCCTGCTCCAAAAGGTTGAGATTCTTTGTGGAGATTTCAGCGAGACTGAAAGGTTCGCCGGTCCTGATGCGGTATTCTACTTTGATCCTCCGTATAAGCCACTGACAGAAACCGCTGCATTTACATCATACGCCAAAGATGGTTTCGATGACAACGAACAGCGGCGTTTAGGCCGATTCATTGACGGAATTGCGGCAGAAGGTTCCGCTTTTGTGGCAAGCAATTCAGATCTAAAGAATGTCAATCCGGAAGAGAACTTCTTTGATAAGCTTTATCACAAGTTTACCATCAAGAGAGTATCTGCGGCCAGAATGATTAATTCCAATCCAAATGGTCGTGGATGCATATCAGAGATTATGATTTCAAACGCCATCAATATATAAGGTTATGAGAGATTTTGACAAATGGCTTGCGGCTTTCAGACCGTCTATCGCCGACTATAAATACTACGTGGATTTTGACAAGGTTTTCGCAAATGTCGAGGCAATCAAGATTCCATTGAACATATTGAACTCGCTCATAGGTTCAAAGAACATAGAGAAGGAATTTGAAGCCATCCTCAAACAATACCCGGAGACATTGAAATGTATTCCGATTCTCATAGCAAAACGAGAAATGGAAATCTATGCGTTGGAAGATAGTGGCACATTACTGAAATATGATTTCCATAAGAGTAACTATAGCATTGAACAATACCTCGTTTTCATGAGAGAAACAGGTTTGCTCGACTTGCTCCAACATCATATAATAAACAATCTTGTTGATTATGTTACAGGAGTTGAGGTCGGATTGGATTCAAATGGCAGAAAAAATAGAGGTGGTGATTTGATGGAGAATCTCGTAGAAAAACACATTAAGGCGGCGGGATTTGTTAAGGATAAGACTTATTTCAAAGAAATGACCATCAAGAAGGTACAGAAGAAATGGGGCCTTGATCTATCGGGGATTTCGAACAATGGGAAAACTGTCAAACGATTTGATTTTGTAATAGAAGGACATAATGAAATCATTTGCATTGAAACGAACTTCTATACCAGTCAAGGCTCAAAGCTTAATGAGACAGCAAGGAGCTACGAAGAAATAGCAAAGAGTTCTGCCTCAATCAAAGGTTTCCGATTTGTATGGATTACAGATGGATCTGATGGCTGGAGCCAAGCTAAAAATAATTTGGAAGAGACCTTTGATGTCTTGAAGGATTTATACAATATCAAGGATTTGGAAGACGGTATTTTGTCTGAAATAGCCAAGTAGATGTATGACCGCTGCGTATTATAAATCAGAGAACAAAGATTTTACACTCCTTAAAGGAGACTGTATCGAATTGTTGAATTCTTTTGATTTTAAGTTCGATATGGTCTTTGCCGATCCACCGTATCACTTATCAAATGGTGGCATCAGTGTACAGTGTGGACGCATGGTTTCTGTCAATAAAGGAGAATGGGATAAATCTCAAGGCTTTGAGGAAGATTACAAATTTGATAAGGAGTGGCTGTCTGCTTGCAGAGATAAACTGAAAAGCAATGGTACTATCTGGGTAAGCGGGACATATCACAATATCTTCTCAATTGCCAGATGCCTGACAGAACTTGGTTTCAAGATTCTGAACTGTATTACTTGGGTCAAAACAAATCCACCACCAAACCTCTCCTGCCGGTATTTTACATATTCGGCAGAATATATACTTTGGGCTAGAAAGGAGCAGAAAGTCGCTCATTACTTCAATTATGAGTTGATGAAAGAGATAAATGGCGGGACCCAGATGCGGGATGTATGGACTCTGCCAGCAATCGCAAAGTGGGAAAAGAGTTGCGGCAAACATCCGACTCAAAAACCAATATGCGTTTTGTCTCGTATTATTCAGGCTTCAACAGAACCTGGAGCCTGGATTCTTGATCCGTTCACTGGCAGCAGCACTACGGGTATTGCCGCCACTCTCCTTGGCCGCCGCTTCCTGGGCATTGACCAGAGCGAGAAGTTTCTTGAATTGAGCAAAGCTCGAAGAGAAGAACTCAATAGCTATGCTATCCGTGGTGAGTATTTGGACAAGCTCCAGAAACAAGCCAAACTGTTTGAAGATAAAGACATCCGTGTCCTTAGTGAACCGCAAGTATACTATGGACCTGATTTGCCTTTTTAATTGAGGAGCAACATTTGAAAGTATTTTTATATTAATTCTATAGGCTTAACAACAAGAAATAATATGGCATCTTTAAACGATTATAAGCTATTGCACCAAAAATGCATTACTTTGTTTGAGTCGGCATCTAGTCAAATGGCGTTTGATATAGAGAAACTCGCAGCATTGGACAACATGACGAAAGCAAGGTTCGGTTTCTATTATATTATTCTACAAAGCCTTACTCCCTTGGATGAATTCGATGATATAACAGATGCAATTTGTGATCAAGACTTTAATGCAAAATTATTTGGTGCAATTGGGCAAGATGAAGGGATAGACGCATCATTCGTTGATGGCGATAGCCATACTATCTATATTTTTAACTTTAAGTATAGAAAATATAAAGAGGACCAAGAACAGAGCATAAATGAATTTGTGGCTTCATCTAAGTTCTTTAGTGCAATTAAGTCAAATAATACCTCTCAATTATCAGGACGAATCAAGGTTATCGCTGATGATATATTATCAAAGTTTGACAGTAATGAAATTTGGGATGTTGTTTTCTTCTATGTCTCTAATGAAGGAAAGGCATTATCGTCATCAGTTGGCAATGTTAAAACAATCAGTGAGGAGTATGGTTTTGAATTTAGAGGAGTAGGCCTAGATGAAATAGTGAATTTATTATCGCTTCACCCTAGAAATTTAAATGCCAAGTTTGTCGTACCGACTCAATCTGTACTTACGTACGAGGAAGATCAATTGTCATCGGAAAAATCGTACGTAATAAGAATGAATCTTGCCGAATTAATAAGGATTACTTGTAATGATGAGAATAAAAGAAACTTGCCAACGATAGAGGATGAAAAAGAACTATCACATGTCGATATTGATATGGATGTCTTATTTGATAATGTACGGGGACTTGTGGTACGTTCTAAGTTTAACAATGGAATCCTCAAAAGTCTCGATGACGAACCGACTAAAATCTTTTACTACAATAATGGCTTGACAATTGTCGCTGATGATATTGTTTCTCGGGAGGCAAGCATGAATACTCGGCGTGAATTCCAGATAAACAACCTTCAAGTTATAAATGGAGGACAAACTTTAAGGACAATACACATGTTTAATTTGAAGGACGAAAATAACTTGGTTAAGCTTGCTAAGGCCCAAGTCCTAGTAAGATTTCTTAAAGTTGGAGACGAACGCCTCAAAAACAAAATAGCAGAGTATACAAATAGTCAAAATGCAATCAGTATTTCTGATTTGAAATCACTGCGAGCAGAACAAATACAACTTGAGGAGTTTTTGGCGACGAAAAACATTCAGTACTTCAGGAAGAAAGGTGAATTGCGCGCAAATAATTCATTCAGTTATTCGATTGGAAAAGAACGTTTTGGACAAGTCTTGTTGTCAACAAAATTTGAACGTCCAGAGTATGCATCAAATAAGAAAAGGGAAATTTTTGATACATATTACGATACCATATTCACTTTGAATACCGGCCTTATTTCAAATGAATCAGTTAAATTCGTTAATATGTATCAAGAAAGTGAGAAAGCGTATAAGGCATCTAATAAATCGGCAAAAGTTCAGAAGAACTTATATATCTGCTATATCGCTCACAAAACTGGTCGCTCTGATTATGTGAACATTGTGAATGAATTTGAGCAGTTACATTCTTCAGAGTTGTCATCAAATTCAAGCATTAGAATGTCTTCCAATGCATTTAGAGAGGCCGTTGATAGAAAATTTGGAATTACAAATTCAGCTTCTTTTTGAAACTCATGATATCAACATTGACCAACAAACAGACAAAAGGCTTTTAACAGTATTTACCAAATCCCTCATTTGAAATCCTTCCTACAAGCAGTATGTTAATGGCAGAGGATGGAAGCAAAAAATTGATTGAAAGCTGATATAAGAGACAATGATTCACAATTTTTTCACCGAAAATAGAGCCAAATACGCTGCTCAAGGTATTGTCTTGTATGTCTTTGATGACGCAAAAACCGCTGATTTCGTGAACGAATGCTTGATTCCTTTTAGAAGGGCTTACTTGTCGGATGAGAAACTGGATAGGCTCGAAGCCAAAAAGCAGAACTCAAGAAAGGACATTATTAACAGACGTTTGCCAGACCCCGGCGATGTGATGTCTGGCGATTTCGGTGAGATATTGACCTATTACATGGCTACCGAACTTTGGTCTCCTGAGGTTAATTTTAAACCAATGAAATGGCGTTTAAAGGATGACCCCAAGAAAGCAAGCCCGAAAACTGATGTGGTGCTGTTTCGCCTTGTGAATGATGTTAATAATCCTGATGCTAATGACACGCTGATAACATATGAAGCAAAAGCTCATGCGACGCCTATTGCTGGTAAATATAGGACACATACGCAAAAATCCGCTATTACCTATAAAGATGGGAAAGACTGTTGCACCTTTGTTGATGCGGTTTTTGATGCAGACAAGGATAGGGCCTCAAGGGCAGCAGAATCCATTGTTTATCTGAAAAATATAGCAGAGGATACCGACGATGACGAATTTATGGATGTGTTGAAACGCTTTGAACAAGGGTACACAGTTCCATATAATATGCTTCATAATGCTGTCGCCATTATTGAAAGTACTGATATTGATAACCAGATAAATAGAATGCCGAAGGACTTAATGGCGAATTTCCCCGGCATTGTTCTATATTGTATGCCTATCAAAAACCTCAAGATAGTGTATGAGTCTATTTTCTCACAGTTGAAAAACACTTGACCTATGGTAACAAATATACTCGGACAAGCTCTCACTGAAAGTGAGAAATATGAGATGCAGCTCAGTTATGGAGTTCTGGAGGTGGAGGCGTATGATTTTAAAAAACGACAGGAGGCTTATTATATTGAGCTTCTGTGCAGGATGTATGACCTACTGCGTGAAAGAGAGGTTGAACCTGAACATCGAGTATACTGCGAGGAAGAATTGTTGGAAATTGCCAAGGGCTTGCTGGTCTTCTCTGATCAGGCGACAGAAAATGAGTTCTCACATATTAACAAACAAAACAATACACTCTTTGTTGCAGCAATCTATTATGTTTGCGGTTATGGTGCCATTGCGTCGTTCCTTCTGAAAAGGATGGTTAATGTGTATTTTGAAACACAGGCTGCACAACAGCTGTATTCCTTGATAAGAGGAAAAGAATATCCGGAAAGCGAGAAAAAAATAGAGAGAAGTGTAATACTAGATTATTTTATCGACAGAAACAATCAAGCTATTCAGGAATGGTATCAGAGATTGAATGAGAATAAGTACACTACAGTACGTGAATTCTTTGATGATCAGATGTTGCGTTTTTGCCTCAAAGAGTTTCTGAAGAATAATCTGGCGGCTGATTTATATAAATATGGCTCTAAAACAGATTGGGTACCTTACATCAAGTATTCTGCAAATGAAGGGATACTCTCTTTTCTGCCGTCTCAACGTGATGCTATTGAGAAGGGACTGCTTGGATTTAAGGACTCTTTTAGTTTGAAGATGCCTACCAGCGCTGGCAAGTCGTATATTACCGAATTGTTGATATATCAGGAATTGACCAATAACCCGGAATCAAAAGTGCTATATCTGGCACCTTTGCGTTCGCTAAGCAGGGAACTTGGAGAAAAGTTTGAGCGAATAAAAAAATACTTCGGCTATAAGGTGGCTGTTAAATATGGAGGTGGCTCGGCATCTGATAATAATCTCTCTGATGAAATTCAAATTTTGGTGTCCACTCCGGAGTTTTTCATCTCGCTTGAAGAGGGGATAGAAGATTTATTGGAGCAATATAAGTTAATTATCTGTGATGAAGGACAACTGCTTGATGACTATTCGCGAGGTGTCAATTATGAGATGCTGCTAACAAGGTTGAGGAAATGCAATGACAAACGGTTTTTGTTTATTTCCGCAATTATTCCCAATATCAAAGATATTAATGAATGGTTGGGCGGAACTGATAAACAGATTGGTGACAGTACGTATAGGCCAAGTTCCATTAAGTTGTCAAAAGTGCTAGTGAATGGTAAGAATCTTGACTTATTGGTATATGGGCAGGATTATAGCAGAGACCTATATAGAATTGGAAATTTTGTTTATGCACAAGGATTCTCGTTTAGTACCTCGAGGAATATGGATTTATCGTGTGCTTCAGCATTGCAGGCTGTATATGCTGGTTCGGTTATGCTATATGTATCGTATAAACGAGGAAATAGGGGATGTGAGGCATTCAGCAGAACTATTCTTGGATTAATAGAGGATAACGGTATAAAACTCCCGTCCAGAGACAGCGAACAGTTAGGCAAACTGATTGCTTACGTTAACTTTCAGTGTGGTGAAGAATATCTGCTAACCAAATGTATTTCCAAAGGTTTTGCCTATCATCATGCTGACATCCCTCAGGATTGTAGGGAACTCATTGAAGAATCTATTGATAACGGCATTATTCAGTTGGTGGTTTGCACTTCTACATTGGCAGAAGGAGTTAATCTTCCATTGAAAACCATAGTACTGGGTAATATCAACGATCCTATGTTTGCGAACCAAGGACGGTATTTAGATAGAGCTACGCTAAAAAATATAATAGGTCGCGTAGGTAGGGCCGGTAGAGAACGGTACGGATTGGTCATTTTCCCCGATAATAAGAAAAAGTATCCTTTTGCGTTTGTTCAAGATGCCTTGAAAGACATCAATATACCGGATGTACAAGGTACATTGTTCAAACTTGTGAATGTATTAGTTAACACAGAAAAGATAAAGAACTTGAATGATATCAATGAGCTACTGGGGGATAATGATCTGGTTGCAGCCATTGACTTAATGATAACTAAAAGTACGGGGGCGCAAAGCCTTGAAGAATTATCAATAGATGAATTGATAATTGACTCGCTGGCTTTCAAATTGGGCAACGAACAACAAAGAACTATGCTGAGGAATTTGTTCCAAGCTCGATATGGCCGTTTGAAGGAACAGTTTGATGCAAATGAATATGCCCTTCTCAAATCAACGGGCTTTACTGTTCGAGATTTGAATAAGGCACACGAAATAATGAGTGAGGCGGATGCTCAGGTGTTTTCTGAAGCGAACTACAATAAGTGGCAGGAGTTTTTGAGTTACCTTATAGACAAGTTATACTTACTTCCTTCCATTCAAGAAGAATTGGAGGACGAATCACATAAATACGTTTGTGATTATATCCAAAATAGTGGTTTGATAAAACGGATTTGTTCCTTGTGGATGGCTGGGTTGAACTATAAGGAGATAGCAGTAAAAGTGGCGGATATTATTAACCTTGACGTGGATAAGGTCATAGTTTCCATTATGTTCATACAGAACTGTATTTGCCGTCAGCTACAGCCGCTTGTCAAATATATGAAGGTGAAATATGATGTAGAGAATGACTATTTGGATATATTGCACGAATTGATGAGTGTTGGTATTTATGAAAAAGAGCAAGTATACCTGTATCATCATGGCTTGAGAAACAGGGTGTGTTTGCATGCCATCATGTGGTATTCTAAATCCATTGGTGTAAGAATTACGGAGTATGAACATCTGCAATCGTTTGTAAAGGGAAGTCTGGAAGAAATGAGATCTTTTCTCATTGAAGCGAACTATCCTGTGATTGTTTTTGAGAAGTTTAAGAAATGGGCATTCAAAAAATAAGTTTGGGATGGAACAAGAATTAAAAGCTTATTATCCTACAGTTGCTGAGTTGCTTAAGGAAGAAAAGCAGACAGATGCTTATCAATAGTTCGTTAGTTTTATAAAAATCATACTGCGGCTCTGACGCCGTAGAACAAAAGTTCTTTGAAATCAGTGTTATTAAATCTCATGTCCGCATGTTTTCCGGACATGGAAATAAATCGCTCCACCATTGCAGCGTTGTGCAGCAGCGTTTTGGTTGAACCCACCGAAAGGTCCATCCCCTGCTGACGTGCAAAAGCCCTGGCAATGTTGACAGAAGTGAGGGATGCGTTGAAGGCAAACGACAGTGCTTTGCTGTTTCTCGCCTGGCAGTGCGTGAGACCAGTGAACTGCTTGGCATCACGAAAGACGAACTCCAGCTGGAAACGTGTTCTGTAAATCTCAAAGATGTCCTTCGCAGACATGCCGGTATCTGTCGAGAAGAAGACCTTGCGCACCTGTCGCTTCTTTTCAGTGTCCTCATAGTCAACAATGACGACCTTGACATCACGTTCAAGACTGATTGCGTTGACAACGGCAGAGTACATTCTGAATGATGTCTTACCTTCTGTAATGCATTCTTCGCTGAATACAGACATGTCAAGGTTCTTGAGGTCAACCTTTCCGGCATACTTCTGCGGTCTTCCGCTCTTGTGCAGCTTGGGACCGGCATACAGATATCTCAGACGCACGTCATCGCGGAAGCGGCTGACAAGGTCAAAGCCAAGCCTCTGTACACCTGTGACGAAACTTTCCTTTGAGAAGTATGCGTCAGCTACTATGAGCTTGCAGACCGACAGCAGCTGTCTCCTGTTGCTTGTGAGCATCCTCAGATACAATCCGGTAAGGGAGTCCGGGTCATCCATACCTTTGGTGCATTTAGGCTTGCGTCCGCGCTTCTTCCCGGTGAACGTCTGCTCTGCCTTAAGGAAGATGGAATCCTTGATGTCGGCATCAACAATGGAGATGCCGAGAATCTCCAGCCCCTTCTTCATGGCCGATGCGCAGCCGGACCAGAACCAGTCAACACCCGGAGTCTTCTTTCCTGACTTTGGGATGTAGCACGG
>CALDKD010000064.1 GCA_937898885.1 uncultured Bacteroidales bacterium
ACGAATATCCTTGTTTTGAAGAAGAATAAATCAGATAGTAATGTACTGTTCATAGATGCATCCAAGGAGTGTATCAAGATCACCAATAACAACAAATTAACTGACTCGAATATCCAGCATATCGTTGACGTATTTACAAATCGCTCTGATGTTGAATATTTCTCACGCTTGGTTGCTTATGATGATATCAAGGAACAGGAATACAACCTATCTGTCGGTACCTATGTGGAAAAGGAAGATACACGGGAAGTCGTGAATATTGTCAAATTGAATGCAGAAATAAAAGCGATTGTTGCCCACGAGGATGTTCTGCGCCGTGAAATTGACAAAATTATTGCGGAGATTGAGGACAACTGATGAGTAAACTGGATGACCTAATTACGGAACTTTGTTCGGAGGGAGTGGGGTATAAGAAGCTATATATGAGTATTATAGAGATATACTTTTGACTTTCAAACCAAGGGAGCCAACAGCATGAAAGACGAAACCGGTGTTATTTATATCCTTACAAATCCATCGTTTCCGAACTATGTTAAGATTGGATATGCTGACAATCTTAAAAAAAGATTGATAGAGCTTAACCGCAGTGAATGCATTCCATTTGCCTTTCGTCCATATGCAGTTTATGAAACAAGTGGGCGCCTTCAGGATAAAGAAGTTCATGAGATTTTAGATAGTTTGAATCCCTCTCTTAGAGCAATAGATGAATTTAATGGGAAACCAAGAATTAGGGAATTCTTTGCTATGAGTCCTGAAGACGTCTATAGGTTACTCAAAAATATTGCGAAACTTTCCGGTACATTGGATAAACTTAAGCGAATAGAACCCGAGGAACATGCGATTCATGATGAGAATCTAGCCAAAGAAATTGAAAATGAAACAAAAGAAAGGAGAGGCCCATTCTCTTTTGAAAAATGTCAGATTCCAATCGGCTCTGAACTCACATTCACAGAAAATGAGGAAATTAAGGCTGTTGTTTTGCCAAACAACCAAATTAAATGCAACGGAAATCTGGGATCTCTGTCATCCATAGCTCGTGAACTTCTTGGCGTATCATATGATGTTCAAGGGCCGCTCTACTGGAAATATAATGGGAAGATAGTTAACGATATCCGTCTGGAACTCGAAGAAAAAGGTCTCTACAAATGATCGGGGATACGTCTGGAACGTATAATATTGTTGTATCAACAGACGAATACACAGTTGTATCTCAATATGTCCCGGAAGAACGGAAATCATCCAGTTACCAGAGTGAGGCTGATCTCGAAGAAGCATTCATAAAACAGCTTCAAGAGCAGGGATATGAATATCTGCGAATCCATTCTGCAGATGATCTGATTTTCAACCTGCGTCGGCAGCTCGAAAAACTGAACCATTATCACTTCTCTGAAGATGAATGGATGCGTTTCTTCTCGCAGAAGATCGCGAATCCAAATTCGAAAATTGAAGATAAAAGTCGTATCATTCAGGAGGATAATGTTCAAGTTCTCATTCGTGATGACAAGTCGTCTAAGAACATCACAATCATAGATAAGAAGAACATCCACAACAACTTCCTGCAGGTTATAAATCAATACGTGGAAGAGAAGGGCAACTTTGAGAATCGATATGATGTTACTATTCTCGTAAATGGTTTCCCCCTTGTTCATTGTGAATTAAAACGTCGTGGCGTTGCTCTCAAAGAAGCATTTAACCAGGTTAACAGATACCAGCGAGATAGCTTCTGGGCTGATACTGGTTTGTATGAATACGTGCAGGTGTTCGTTATATCGAATGGTACGCATACCAAATACTACTCCAATACCACTCGATTTAGTGCCATTCAAGAGCAAAAATCCGGTAAACGATATGGAAAAAAGACCAGTAATAGTTTTGAATTCACTTCATTCTGGGCTGATGCGAGCAACAAAGTCATTCCCGATTTAGTTGATTTCACCCGGACCTTCTTTGCCCGGCATACCCTTCTCAATCTCCTCACGAAATACTGTGTATTTACCTCTGAACAAGCCCTTCTTGTAATGCGGCCGTACCAGATTGTCGCGACAGAACGCATTATCAATCGTATTCAGATTGCCTCAAATCACAAATTCACCGGACGAGTTGAAGGTGGGGGCTATATCTGGCACACTACTGGTTCAGGAAAAACCCTAACATCATTCAAAACTGCATTACTTGCATCGCGATTGCTGGATATCGATAAGGTTCTCTTTGTCGTTGATAGAAAAGATCTTGATTATCAGACGATGAAAGAGTACGACCGATTTGAGCACGGTGCGGCAAACGGCAATAAGAGTACTGCAGTTCTTCAGCGCCAGCTTGAAAATCTGGATTCTAAGGGCAATCCGCACGAGTACAAAATCATCGTTACCACTATTCAGAAATTGGACACTTTCATTAAAAAGAACCCAACACACCCAATTTACAATAAACACGTCGTATTGATTTTTGATGAATGCCACCGCAGTCAGTTTGGAGAGATGCACAAAAGTGTAACCACGCACTTTAAGCAATATCATCTGTTTGGATTTACTGGGACTCCGATATTCGCGGTAAATGCAAAGAGGGGTGGTAATCCCTATTTACGCACCACAGAGCAGACATTTGGAGACAGACTACATACCTACACGATCGTGGATGCAATCAGGGATGGCAATGTTCTGCCGTTCCACATTGATTACATAAACACCATCAAGCACCGGGGCGAAACCAAAGATAAACAGGTAGAAGCAATCGACCGAGAAAAGGCCTTGCTCGCACCGGAGCGCATTTCAGAAGTGGTCAGATATGTCTTAGAACATTTTGACCAGAAAACCAAACGAAACTCTGGGTTTGAACAGAAAGAGCTGGCAAATTTGCATGGATTCAATTCCCTCTTTGCAGTTTCATCGATATCAGCCGCCAAGCTGTATTATACCGAGTTCCAGAAACAGATGAAGGAACCCCCCTTCTTCCCTCTTCGGATTGCAACGATTTACAGTTGTGGTGCAAATGAAGCAGAGAATGAGGATAACGGATTCATCGAGGACGAGAACTCAGATGATACCTCAGGATTAAACCATGACGACCGGATGTTCTTGGAAAATGCGATTACAGACTATAACCAGATGTTCAATACTGCCTACGACACATCATCCGACAAGTTTCAGAATTATTACAAGGATGTTTCTCTGCGGATGAAGAACAGGGATATTGACTTGCTGATTGTTGTAAATATGTTCCTGACCGGATTCGATGCCACTACACTCAACACGCTTTGGGTTGACAAAAACCTTCGGATGCATGGACTCCTTCAGGCATTCTCAAGAACAAACCGTATTTTGAACTCCATCAAAACTTTTGGAAATATTGTTTGTTTCCGGAATCTACAGGACGCAACCGATGCGGCGATCGCATTGTTTGGCGACAAAGATGCACATAGTATCGTTCTTCTCAAAACATATAATGAGTATTATTACGGTTATAAAGACGAAAATGGTAAGTACCAAAGGGGCTACAAAGAACGTATTGCAGAACTCCTTCAGAAATATCCGATAGGCTGCACAATCCTTGGTGAAACAGCTGAAAAAGAGTTTATTGCCGCATTTGGAGGAATCCTACGCCTGCAAAATATCCTCTCTTCATTCGATGAATTCGAAGGCAATGAAATTCTTTCTGAGAGAGATATACAAGATTATCGCGGGATGTACCTCGACCTGTATGACAAGTACCGTAAGACGGTGGATAAAGAGATGATTAATGATGACATCATCTTTGAAGTTGAGCTTGTCAAGCAGGTCGAAGTTAATATTGATTATATCCTGATGCTTATTGCGAAGTTTCATCAGTCTAATTGTGAGGACAAAGAGGTTCTTTTGTCTATTGATAAAGCAATCAATTCTAGCTTTGAACTGCGCTCCAAGAAAGAGCTTATTGATAATTTCATCGCCACAATTAATACTACGTCTGAGGTACAGCGTGACTGGCCTAGATTCGTTAAACAGGAATGGGAAAAAGACTTGGACAAAGTGATTGTCGATGAAAAACTTAATGCAAAAGAAACTAAAGAATTCGTTATCAAGGCCTTCCGCATGGGTCAACTCAAGACTATAGGGACTGGCATAAGTAAGATTATGCCACCTATATCACGATTTGGAAAAAGTGATCGGAGTCAGAAGAAGCGGATCATTATTGAAAGACTCGAATCGTTCTTCAACAAGTATTTCGGCCTTGAACCCCCCGATCTCGAGAAATGAGAGCCGCCCTTGCCAAAATTTGAGTGCTGATGCCGGAGGAACCCAAAACAGGATGAGTAATCCACGGGTGGGAAA
>CALDKD010000065.1 GCA_937898885.1 uncultured Bacteroidales bacterium
TTTTTCATCCGGAAATATGCAAATAGTGTTCCAATGACTATTTGTCACTTCAGTTGCCTTCAATCATTGCATTCTGCAGTGCCTTGATCTGGGCATCGGTGATGCCGGCATTCTTGAGAATCTGAATTGCTTTTTCCTGGAAAGTAGGATTACTGTTACCACTGACTGTCGTACTCTCAATATGGTTTATTCCCTGGGTCCAGTACCAGTTATTGTATCTACCGCACCTGTCTCGTGTGCCTACACAGCTGAAGGATGTCAATTCATAGTCGATTGAGCAGTCTTTCTCCGACACACCACATACCGCCTCGATGAGGCAGCAGATGTAACCAGTACGGTCTGCGCCAGCAAAGCAGTGGATGTAGCAGGGCTTTTTTGCAGAAACATGATCTATGATATCTGTGAAGATATTTTTCAGTATTGTGTTGCTGATTGCCGAGAAACTGCTGAATCCATTGTTGTTGTAATCCACGAGATTCTTGTCAAGAGGCTGATGCGCTCCGGAACTTGTGCTGCTGCCCTTGGCGCGGAGGTCCACGTCAAGTCTTACGCCCATGTATCCAGTGATTACGGCCTGTTCGGCAGCCGTTGTTCCGTCCATGTTGGTTCCACGGAAGATCAGATTATACTTGAGGCTTCTACCATCGGTGGTCTTCTGACCGCCGAGGTCACGCAGGTTGTTTGCGTGGTCTGCGCTGCAGGCATTGCTGACCTGTAGGTAACGGCGGCGTCCCTCTGTCTGGAACGTGCCTCTCATGATCTCCTGACCGCTGATAGTCGTGGTGAACCAGTAACTGCGGTTGGGGATGAGGTTGAAGACTTCCACTTTTTCATTGCTGACGGTTGATGTGACGGTCATTTCCACATCGGTCATGTCAACATTTTTATACACAACAACTGTGGCAGTCTGTCCATTGTGGCCATCTGCCGGTATGTTTACGGGAAGGGGCTTGTCATATGAGAAAGGATGGTCGTAGCCGTGCGTATCCTGGTCTCCGCCATCGCCGTTGCGGTAATTCTTCACTACGGATACGGTCTTCCAGTTCTCGTCAGTGTATTTCTGGTCGGCCTCTTCAAGGAAGGGTGCGATGTCTGCATTGACCAGCTGGAACTTGCCGATGTCAACCAGGCTGCCGGCAGGTATGACCTCCTTGATGGTCAGTGTGTAGCTGGCTGTGGCTGGCTTGTACTCTTCAGTTTCAGCGGCGGTGGCTGTGATGGTGGTTGTACCAACAGCTTTGATCTTGATCTTGCTGTTGTCAACAATCTCCGCGATGCCGGTGTTGGACGACGAGTAAGTAACGGTGGTCTGCGCACCGGAAACGGTCTGAGGCATCGCATAAGTGCTGCCAATGGCGTAATCCTGATCCTCGCCGACCTGCCAGGTAACAGAAGCATTGGCAAAGGTCAATGTCTGGCCCTTCTTCGGCGCATCTTCCTGCCATTTGTACAACTGTACACGGTTCGTTTCAGCATCCCTCTCATATACGAACTTGTTGTCCTTATAAGTGAGATAGTATCGGCTGTTTCCGCTGGTTGTGCCGGCACTGCGCATCTGGACTCCGTTATCATCAAGAACAAAGGTGTGGCGATATGTATAATCCCCCTTGTTGTCGTCGTCAAGAATAATTGCCGATTGGGAAACATAGACGAATTTTCCGTCGGTGTTCTTTACGTCATATGCGTATGCACTCGAGTTGTTCGTGTGTATGGTTTCACCGCCAGATACGCTGAGAACATATTTTGCGATGGATGCATCTGCAACAACCATGTCATTTTCAACCTTGACGGGAGTGGCGTAGCTGGTAGCGCTGCCACTGAAAGCTGCAAAAGCCATAGTACCTTCCTTATTGACAACCAGATAGTCACCGCCCCATTTCTGTGCTCCCGGATCCTCCGTAATCTTGACGTAATAGCCTTTGACTTCCTTGTGGTTGACGATGGTGAGCTTGCATGTTGCGCTGGCAGAATGATAGAGTTCATCCTCTGCTGCGGTGGCGGTGATGGTAACGGTGCCAGCGCCCTTCAGGAGAAGGGATGTGCCGTTTACGACTTCGGCTGTATTGTTATCGGACGATGTATAGGTGACAGCCGTTTTGGCACCTTCGAGTGCAAGAACCTGAGTGAGGTCGACCTGATCATTCAGGCTGATATCGTATCCGTAGCCGGTATTGACGGTGACTTCCTGCTCTTTGAATGAAAGTGTCTGGTTCTCTTTCCCGTCAGGCTGTGCGTCAACGTCGGTCAGCTTATACAGGTGAACGTATCCGTTGGCGTTTTTGCTGTAGATGAAATTGCCATCGCTGTAATACAGCTGATACGAATCGTTGCCGCTCATGCCTCCGGAATAGAACTGAACGGCGTTGTTCTCGTACTTGAATGCGGAGCAATATTCGTACTCTGTTCCGTTTGTACCTTTTTTCCTGTTTGTGTCGTATATGCGTACCTCATTGTCTGAGAAGAAAACATACTTGTGTTTGGAATTCTGAACATAGTGAGCATAGTAGTTTTCCAATCTCTTGCCACCATGGGCAACCGGGTTGCCCTGGTCATCCGTTTTGCATGTGATGGTGAATGCGTACTTATTTATCTCGTCTGAGGATTTGACAACTCCGTTCAAAACAGTGACATCCACCGCATATGATTGGTTATTGTTATCCAGCGCAGCGAAGGCCTTGTTGTCCTCGGTGTTGACGATGAGATAGGTTCCGTCCCATTTGCCGTCTGCCGGGGCTTTAGTGAGCTTGACAAACTCTTTAACTGTCGTGGGATTCTTGAACTTATACGGGATAGTGTTGATTGTGCCGGACTTTAAGGCCATCTGGCTGGTGACGGTCTTCTCGGAGTAGATGGACTTGCCGTTGCAGTTGGCTTCCACCCTGATGGTGAAGTCTCCCGTGAGTTCAAAAGGAGCCATTCCAAGGTAGAATGATGCCTCTTCGCCTTTATTGAGCTCATTCCCGCCCTTTACCTTGAGGGAAACGCTGCTTTGGGGGGCAACTGCTTCCAATTCAAATGTATCCGCAGTCAGATCGGTCTTGAAAGTACCTGCAACGGTTCCCGGTGCGGTGAATGTGATGCCTGTTATGGTGATGGGCTCGGAATATCCGTTGGTTATCTGGAAACAGCAAACGGTGGAAACATGAGACATTGGAATGTCTGGCTCTCCGCTCACGTTGGACGCTTTTCCCCAGAGAGGGAATTCCGGTCCTGCAAGATGCTTCATGCTGTTGTTGCCAATCTGTATGGATGTGGCCGGTATGCTGACGGGAACAGCTGTGACATCTGTTATGCCGGCTGAGTACGGGTATACGGCATGCCAGTCACAAGGCTGGTCGGGTTCGGCTATGGAGCCAACAAAACTGTCGTTGCTGTCGTATGTGAACTTTGCAACCTTGGTGGAACCCTTGCTGCTGTAGAAGGCTGCCATTTCATCGCCTTCGGCCCAGATGGTCCTGTTTCCATCATTGGTGGTCTTGGTTTCTTCGCAGGAGGCAGTGATATGATACTCGATCAGGTCGTCAGCAGGGTCGATGACCGGCTGGTCTTCCACCGGCTGGGTTTCGCAGGCTGCAAAGAGCAAAGCAAGAGCGAGAAGGGGGAGTATTCTACTGGTTCTCATCGTTTTCGTCCTCATCGTCAATCCATGAATTAATTGTGTCTCCCTCGCCCCAATTGCTGATCGTTAGCAGGGCTCTTCCTGGCTGCACGGCAACAATCTTGCACACAGGGCGCCTGTAAAAGTTCGTTTCCATCCGGTAATTTTTTAGTTGATACACCACACTGATTTATCCTACAAAAATAACATTTTTGCGTAGAATTTCAACATATAAAGGGCGCCAGGAATATTCCTGACGCCCTTTTAGATATACAATTAGCCCAATTCTACTCTATCATTGCGTTCTGAAGTGCCGTGATTTGGGCATCGGTGATGTTGCCGTCGGCCTTAAGGGTGTTGATTGCCTTCTCCTGGAAGGTGCTGCCCTGGGCGGAGAGGATGTGGTTCAATGCGTCTTTGATCAGGTAACCGTTCTTTGTGCCGCACCTGTCCCTGGCTCCGGCCTTTGAGAACGATGTGACCTCGTAGTCCCTTGTACAGTCTACCAGCGAAACGCCACAGGCGGCCTCGATGAGCATGCACACGTAGCCTGTGCGGTCAGCGCCGGACTTGCAGTGGATGTAGACCGCCTTGCCCTGGCTTACATAGCTGATGATATCCGAGAAGGTCTTGTTGACCTTGGTCGGGTTCAGGAAGTCTGTCATGCTTGTGCCGTCGTACGCAACATGCGAGTAAGCGACCTCGCTCTCGTTGAAGACCTTGGTGGCTGTTACTCCATATTCATCCCGCCTTAAGTCGACGTCCAGTCTGACTTTCATATAGTCCCGGATGATTGTCTGTTCCGCCGTGCCGGTTTTTCTCATGTTCGAACCGCGATATACCAGGCCATACTTGAGCTTCCTGCCGCTCGTGGTGACCATGCCGCCGAGGTCCCTGACATTGGTGGCGTGGTCTTCGTCTACGGTGCTGGTGGTCTTCAGCTGTCTTCTGCGTCCGGTCGTGTTGAAGTATCCTCTGCCTATCTCTGTACCGTTGTTGAGGGTAACGGTGTAATAGTATGTCCTGCCAGGAATGAGGTTGTAGAACTTCACTGA
Organism: uncultured Bacteroidales bacterium; assembly: GCA_937898885.1. Classification (GTDB taxonomy): domain Bacteria; phylum Bacteroidota; class Bacteroidia; order Bacteroidales; family Bacteroidaceae; genus Colenecus. Next base: position 4,654 of record CALDKD010000065.1, read on the forward strand.
TGTGGAGGTGCTGGTTGCAGTCTGGTCGAGTG
>CALDKD010000066.1 GCA_937898885.1 uncultured Bacteroidales bacterium
AGCCCAGAACTACGACGCTGGAGAGTTAATTGTACAAAATGACGGAAAACTCATGTCTATATGTGTCGTATAGTTCTTATATGTCGTAGTCTTTGTAGTTGGCGATTAATTCACGGTTTTGTTCAAAATATTTCGTGTAGTGAATAAAAAACGCTATTTTTGTTCACTACATAAGTAAAACTGAATGAAAACCATTGTTGCCAGGCAAAAAGAGGAAAGGGACAAACTGCTCTCAATAGAGTATCAGGAAAGGTATGCCTACGCCAAGGCCGCCCTATACAGGGATTCCAAACCGATAAAGCTGATAACGGGTCCCAGACGCGCGGGCAAGTCAGTCCTTGCACTACAGGTGCTGTCTGACAAGCGTTTCGCATATCTGAATTTTGACGATTCATTGCTTCTGGATAATTTTTCCGAGGATGCCGTAGAGCAGGCACTCAACGAGGTGTATCCCGGATATGAGTTCCTGTTGCTGGACGAGGTCCAGAATCTGGAGGGCTGGTCTATGTGGGTTGAGAAGCTCTACCGGAACGGAGTCAATATGATTATCACCGGCTCGAACGCAAACCTTCTTTCCGATGATATCGCCGCAGCCTTGTCTGGCCGCTATGTTGAGATACGCTTGTTCCCGTTCGCAGCCAGCGAGTATATGCAATATCTGGGCTATGCACCAGATTCTGACACACCGATGCAGATTTCGGAAATTAACAATCATTTGGATGACTTTATGACAAATGGCGGTTATCCGGAAATTGTCAGAGCACCTCAGGTTACATCCGGGTATCTCTCCAGCCTTTATGACGCAATAATAGTCAAGGATATAGTCCTGCGATACAAGGTGCGCAAGGTGGAGGAGCTGTACAATGTAGCCGACTGGCTCCTTTCCAATTTCACGAACCCGTTCAGCGCCACGTCGCTTGCCGTGGAGTTGGGTATGTCCAGTGTTCTTACGGTACAGAAGTACTCAACATATCTGCAGGCCACATATCTCTTTCAGTATCTTCCCCGTTTCTCCAACAAGCTGAGGCTGATGAAAAAGGCAGATAGGAAGGTTTATGTGGTGGATAACGGCTTTGTGCTGGCGCGTGCGTTCGAGCTCTCGGCCAATAAGGGCAGGCTGCTTGAGAACCTGGTTTTTCTGGAACTGCTCAAACGCGGTTACGACCTTAAGAAATATGAATTGTTCTATTATCGGTCACGTAATGACAGAGAGACAGACTTTGTGTGCCGTCAGGGAGTCAAGGTTGAGCAACTGATACAAGTCTGCTACAATATGGACTCTGCCAAGAACCGCAAGCGCGAGGTGGATTCACTGACAGAGTGCGCCGAGGAACTGAAATGTGGCATCTTATCTATTATCACCTGGAATCAGGAGGAGATTATAGAGAAGAATGGATATTCCATTAAGGTTGTTCCGCTTCGCAAGTGGATACTTGGTTAATCCTGTTGACAATGAGGCGCACGTCACCACATATCCTTCTGGCGCTGGCTGCCCTTCTGTGGCTGCTGGCATCGGTATCGTGCTC
>CALDKD010000067.1 GCA_937898885.1 uncultured Bacteroidales bacterium
AAGACTATCCGTCTGAATTGGCAAACGGATAATTCGGAAAGATGGAGAGTTCTCGTGCGTTTATGTCTAAGTCTTGTGCTGGGGCAATGGATTGAGGACTAATCACTTCAATGAGAAGGATACTGATACTTCGATGTTTTCAGTGATTGCCCCTGTTGATGGATACCAAATGGCGGTTCCTTGGTGTTCAATGTCCGGGAAAACTTCAACCATCTTGAATGTGGAGCCGTCCGGGACTTTCACCGTCAATGTGTCGCCTGAAGTACTGTATTGGGAATATTGGGGAATACCTGTAATCTGTTCAGGAACTTCTTTACATCCGATAGCATTGAAACTGAGGCTGTAAGTGGGGATTAACTCCCAATTCGGGAACAGGACAATATCCTTGTCCACTCTGTCATTGTCAAAATCCCATAGTTGTTCTCCATTGTAATCCTTGGCCCAACCCTTGAATTCATAGCCCGGTAACGTCGGGTCAACCGGTTTGGTGATGGTGGCCCCGGCAGCGACCATAAACGGATCAAATGCAAGATCATATCTGGGATAGAAGGAAACGGTATAACGGCGCTGCGCCGCAGGAATATAGTTGACATCCGTTACAAGACGCACGTTGCATCCGATATTCCTGATTTCGGAATTGAAACAGCGAGCGTATCCATCGTAGAAGTAAAGACTGAATGCACTGTATTCGGTTAAACAGGTCCCCGAATAGTAATGCCCGAATACTCCTATACCATAATTCACCTCCAAACCTACACGCGAACTTTCCGCCGGAAGGAAGACAAGGTTGTACGTCGACAGGTGGTATGGTTCATAGATTGTACTTATGCTGCCTTCAAAGCCGTCCGGAGCTATGACCAGCCCGCCTATACCGTTTACCGTAGCCCAACCGTGTTTGTTGTGCTTGAGCAGGTAATCCCACTCATTTTTAGACAATGTCCGCCAGGTGTCCTCCGGCGAGATGGCAGAAGAGTTGCAATACGCCGTGCCCCAATCGATAAAATCTCCGGGGTATTCACCTCTGCTTGTTGATGTGGCGATTCCGTAGTATGTGGCCGGTGAACTCCACCCGAAGAGAGAAACGACAGACCCATCGGTCTGGCCTTCTCCTATTGTGGTGTTGCCGGGAGCGCCACCTACGATGTCGTATTGGTTGGCAGCAAAGTCCCAGGAGTAACTCTTAGTCGATGAATGCCATATTGCCTGCAGGTTACCCTTTGAGAAATAGACCTGCTTTCCATCAGCATCGACCGTGAATTTTCCGGGCAGGGCGCCGGTGGGGACTTTGTCCTTGAAAGAGCCGGAGAGAGTGATTCTTCCCACGGTATTGCGGGCGATATCCGGGAAGGTGGTTGATTTCATCACACACTGCGCACCGCTGTTGGAATCCGTAAATGTCAGTGTAATCTCATCGCCTTTATATTTGCCGGCAGGAATGGCAATGTAAAAGTATTTAGCGGACTTGCCCATCTCAACTCCTGTTCCGAGATCAAGGGTGATGCCCACGTTCTCCGCATCATCATCGATGATTGCCTGTCCTTCATTAACCGTAAACTTGCCGCTAAGAGGCTTGGCAGCGTCCTTGATAGTGACAGAGGTTATGGTAATATCAGGAGTCGTGGAGTTGAATACTATCTGAAGCATAGCTCCGAGGCTGGAGAAATTGACTGTTTCGTCACCGGTTCCGGATATGGTCTGACGGGCATACATCGGCGGAACCTGGTTGCCATCCTGGGAGGCGGGCCATACATAATCGTTGCCCTCCTTAAGACCTGCAGGATAGAAGGCTTCAATATCACCTTTTATCCCGTATGACGGGGTGTCTTCAGTGAACATGCCCTTGTTAGTGCCGGCACTTTCATCGGAAACCGTGAAGGTGTTGGCGTTATCTTCACCAACGACATATATCTTGTCACCCTTGTCCCAAAGCACATCGTAGCTGTACTGGTTGTGGGCCTTGGTCCCTCCACCAACAGCTTCGGCAACGGCAGTGATGACAGTTCTTCCATTTCCTTCTACGGAGGGAATATTCTCCTCAATCTTATTGCAGGATGCCGCAGACACAATGGCCACGGCGATGCACATCGTTGTAATATTTCTCATATATTTTCTACTCTTTTTATTCTTCAGTAAAACCGCCGTTCCCATAGTCCACTTCTTTCATGGGCTCATTGACACTCTGGCAGAGAATGCTCATTACGTTTACCTCGATGACCTCAGTCTGAGGGGTTTTGTATTCCTTCTTTGAATCTAAAAACTCCATTTCTTTGATGAGATAATAAAAGTTTATATTAACGGACTCGTTAACACGGTTGTAAAGATAAGACTATCCGTCTGAATTGGCAAATGGATCAATCGGAAACATATTGTGTTATACGGTTGTTCTTATATATCTATTCGCATATTTTAGGAAAAATCATCCGAAAGTATAAAGAAAAACGGCAACCAGAT
>CALDKD010000068.1 GCA_937898885.1 uncultured Bacteroidales bacterium
CCGCAAGATAACCGGTCCCGCCAGCGGCATCTACATTCAGGACGGCCGCAAGATGCTCGCGCCCCAGAAGTAACGCAAGTGTCATAAACAGACAGTTACACTCATTCTTAGCTGAATGCGAGTACTGCGTCACGGACAGTTCCACACGGAGACCGGAGCGAGGAAACGGGTTATGGTTTGGTTGATGCGTATGCTTCTTTAGTTACAGTATGTCAGCGTGAAGTTCCGTTGGGTAATGGATTATTAGGGTGTATCGTAAAAATCTCTGATTTGGAGTTGCTTGGGAATAATGAGTTATATGTAAATAGCTATGTTTGCACATCAATTGATGGCACGTTTTATGTTGATGAGGATGCCTCTTTCAGCATAAATGCAAATCACGACATTTTCTTATACAACAATAGTGGTAATTAACATATTTTGATTATGAAAAGGTTTCTTTGTTTTCTGTGCTTGATGCTCTTCGCGGTATGCATAAGTGTAACGGCAAGGCTCTCCGACGAGCGTGATTATTACTACTTTGGTTATTCTGTGGACGGTTCCGCGGAACGCTATGATTTGATAGTAGACAGACGCGCTCTTGTAATATACCACGATACTACTGACAACGCCGGCATAAGGCAATATCTCAATGATGAGTATGGCTTGTCTTTGGCATCGGGCTTTGCAGATGATGTTGCCCATTCCTACAATGACACATGTATCAGAGGTTATTCGTATTATCTGGACAGTTGTCGCTATGAGAGTATATATGACTCGCTGCGGGCTGACATGAATGTTTATTCCGTACAGCGTGCGTTTAAAAGCTCAAGAAACGGTAAACCCTGTATCATGTGTCATAGCCTGGTGATTGACGTTATGATAAAGCCTGAGAATTATGACAGAATGCTGAGCTTCGCTGACTCCATTGGTCTGATTCCGAACAAGAGGTGGTTCAATGAGTTTGCTACCCTAGATGCCTATGTTTTTGACGCCACCAATAAATCGGTAGGTGATGCAGTGACGTGCTGCACTATATTTCACGAGTCAGGTATTGTTTTGGCCGAGGATTGGAATTTGGGGGGAATATGGTATTTGTATCCGGAAAGCAATACCACATCTGTGGAACCGACTGCCGTAGCGCCAATACCGTCCGAAGACAGCCCCCGCTACGACTTGTCCGGCCGCAAGATAACCGGTCCCGCCAGCGGCATCTACATTCAGGACGGCCGCAAGATGATCGCGCCCCAGAAGTAACGCAAGTGTCATAAACAGGCAGTTACACTCGCATTAAACCAAAGTTTGGTATGATACAACGCTGGCCTGGCTACAGTCTTGAGCCAAGCTCCTTCTGGTCTATGGCAAGGCAGACAGCATTATTTTCAGAGTCATCACCGCCGGCGGCACGCCATACGTCCTTGATGCGGAGTTCTGATCAAGCAATAAATAATGTACTTTGAGATATCCCGGACAATCTTTTATCATATCTTTGCCCTCGATATGAGATACACATATCTGATACTTTATTTCTAACAACCAAAACATTATTTACGATGGAAAATCAAGAAG
>CALDKD010000069.1 GCA_937898885.1 uncultured Bacteroidales bacterium
GGAAGGATGAACATATATTCATTCCTCGGGATGAGAATGGAAACGACAGGCTCGTCCTTGCCGCAATCCTTCACCCTTGCATAAATCAGGGCACCTATCCTGTCGGTCAGCGCGTCAAGCTGCCTGTATGTGTATTTCTTGTCATTGAACACTGCGGCCACGTTGTCCGGGTACCGCTCTGCGGCCTGCTTGAAGAGTGACAGCACGGTCTCATCCGCGTCATCTTCTGCGGGCACAGGGATGTCCTTCACGTTGAAAGAATCAAGCAGCACAAGCATACTCTCATCGCAGATATTTACATCGCCCAGCTTCCGCTTTATCAGCAATTCCGCAGCCACGTGATCGACAGCGTCGGCAAAGCCCTTCATCATTTCCTCGGAGAACAGACTACGGTCATACTGAACTTTGATGACGCCGCCATCCTTCAGGCTACCCTCTATGAACACCGCGACAGGGAATTTGGCCTTCTGAAGTTCGAGCTTCTGCATTCCAATCTCTCCCTTATCGCAGGAATATCTGTCAAGCACGCCCACCTGATAGGCGAACATTATGTTGGCCGCATAGCCGAATTTCTCCACAATACGGCCGAAAGGATAATCCTCGTTCGCCAAAGTGTCGATGAATGTTCCCGCTGTATGACGCAGGAAGTCATCCACCGGCATTTCCGGGTCGATATCACCGACCAGAGGCAGGGTGTTGACGAACATACCGAAGGTGCCGGACAGCTTGAGGTTGCTCCTGCCATTGGATATCGTGCAGATTCCGACAGTCTCCTCCGCAGTATATTTGCTGACAACAAGCATAACTGAAGCCAGATACAGCGACGCCGGAGTGATACCGATTTCCTTGCACTTCGCCTGAACGGCCTGGAGGTCGGTCGGACGCGACAATTCGCCCTGTCCGTGGCTGTCATCGGTGCCATACATATCCGGCAGAAGCGCCGACGCCTCTTCGATACGGCTGAGCTGCTCCGCAAAGAAACGCTCTGTGGAAGGCTCTATTTTCTGGGCTGCCACGAACCGGTAGTAGTCGTATTCTTCTTTCTCAAGGGCCTTTCCGTCAAGGGCCTGACATAACTGCCTGTAGAATATATCGAGCGAGCCTCCATCCATTATGAGGTGGTGGAAATCCGCCAGCAGATGGACGGCCGAAGGGGTCTGGGCAATCTCCATACGGTAAAGGGGGCCCTCCTGCAGCGAGAACGGCCGGACGAAATCCCCCTTGCGCTTCTCAAATTCCTGTTCGGAAAGCTTCAGTTCGGGAATCCGGGGAGTAAAGTTATCAATGGGACACTGATAAGTTTCTCCGTTATCATCGAGCTGGAAATGCATATTGATGTACGGATGCGCATCCAACACCGCCAGGATAGCGGATTTCACATGAGGGACAGTGATGCCCTGCGGCAACGTCAGGCAGACCGGTATGTTGTACTGGATGTCGTCCGGACTGGCCGCGCACTCGGAATAAATGCCGAGCTGGGAGAATGAAAGAGGTGCGGAAAGTTTCGCTGTTCCCCTAGCGTCGGCACCTTTCTCTCTGTGCAGCCTTGCGGCAAACGCCCTGACTGTCGGATACCGGAGGATATCACGCACGGGGAGGGAGGCCTTCATCCTGCCGTTGACGAAAACGGAAAGGCGGATTGCGAGCAGCGAGGTGAGGCCGACGCTTATTAGATTCGTAGTGGTGCCGAAATTGCTGTTGCCGATAACCTCCGCCACGATATCGCAGAGAGCCTTCTCGTCCGCAGTTTCGGGTTTTGTCTTTTCCTCCTCCCCAAGTTCGACGGACGGTTCCGGAAGAGCCTTGAGATCGGTCTTACCATTTGGGGAAACCGGCATCTTCTCCAGTTCCACGAAGATGGTGGGTACCATATAATGGGTCAGGCTCCTGCCCATCTGATCCTTGAGCGCATCCACGATTCCGGGCCCGAGCCCGGAACCTGCGGCAGGAACATAATATGCCACCAGATGGTCGTGGCCTTCCACGTTCCTTATCATCACTACGCCTTCCTTGACCTG
>CALDKD010000070.1 GCA_937898885.1 uncultured Bacteroidales bacterium
TGGTGGCCGGAAGTTCAGCATCAGGACCAGCAGATGCTGATGTATGCCCAGAAGTTCATTGAGGGCGGTAATGACGAGACCCTGCAATTCAAGAGCATGGGTGCAATCATGCAGCTGATCGTCAGCTCGAAGACCCCGGGCGTGACGCTTAAGTCAATAAAGATCCAGGACAGCGAAAAGTCATTGAGCGGCCGTGGCGAATTTGATATTGATAATGGCGAGATTTCCCTTGGCAGCCAGAGCAAGCCGGTCACCCTTGACCTCGGCAATGGTGTCGCCCTTGGAGAAACAGCCAAGTTCTTTAACATCTGCATTCCTCCCGGCACATACAACAACTTGACATTCACATTTACAGCAGTCGACGGTGCCGTTTGCACAAAGACCCGCAACACACCGCTTGTGGTAGAACGCAATGTTGTCGGAAGGTTGACAACAGCCTGCGAGTTCACTCACGAGTCAGTTCAGCTCTGGGAGAACGGACCGTTCTGGGCAACGACCAATATCGGTGGCGGCGCCCCCGAAGATTACGGTTGGTATTTCTCATTTGCAAACACTGTCGGATATATCCATGACGGGACAAACTGGGTGAATGCATTGACAGGAGATGTTCTGGAAGGAGGGTTCTCAACAGCAAATTACCAAAACACACCGGGATATGACGTATCAACTCTTGATGATGCTCATGATCCCGCTCATACTATCTGGGGAGGAGACTGGAGAATTCCGACAGTGTCAGAATATCAAGACCTGATGGCCAAGACAACTATAACCCCTGTTACGAATTATAATGAAACAGGTGTCCGAGGTGTATTGGTGACGGGCACTGGAGACTTCAGCGAAAAATCGATATTTTTTCCTGCCGCAGGAAGATCAGACTCAAGCAATCCTGCGCAGAAAACGAATAATAGTGATGGTTTCTATTATACAAATGCCGTTATGGATTGGGCTTTTCAAACATCCTCGAGGTCAAATAGGATATATTCATACGGTAATTACACTGCACGTTCTGCCCGCCCAGTACGCAGCGTTGGCATTCCCGTCACCGGCATCAGCCTTGACCGGACTTCGTTGGAAATCTATCAGGAGGAAGAGGTGACATTGACCGCAACCTTACAACCCGCAAATGCTACCTCCGGCATTGTCTGGAGCAGCAGCGATCCTTCAGTTGTCTCCGTCGATCAGGACGGCAAGATTACTGGCATAGGGGCAGGTTATGCTACGGTCATAGCAAAATCAACGAACAGTGATATCTTCGCTCTATGTACAGTGTGTATCAAGCCTTATTACCATGTTACTTCCGTTGGTATTAACAAGACAGGCCTAGATACATTCGTTGGTGCGACAGAACAGCTGACTGCAATTTTTACTCCTAGCAACGCTACGAACCAGAATGTAAGCTGGGCAAGCAATAATTCATCCGTCGCAAGAGTATCCTCTTCAGGTCTGGTAACAGCTGTATCCACCGGTACAGCTACGATTACCGTTACCACCGAAGAGGGTTCCTACAAGGCCACCTGCACAGTCAATGTCAAGCCTCATGCGAATGGAGTCTCTCTTGATAAGACTTCGCTGAGTCTGTGCACAAACGAAGTGTATCCTCTGGTTGCTACAGTATCTCCAGCCAATGCGTTGAATCAGAATGTCACCTGGTTCAGCAATAACACAGGTGTAGTAACGGTGGATGCAAACGGACAGCTTTACGGAGTTGGATTAGGGACGGCAACCGTTACTGTGACCACCGAGGATGGTTCATACAAGGCTACCTGCATCGTCAAAGTAAAAGATGGTGTCCGTCTCTGGAAAGATGGCCCTATCTGGTCACGGACAAACGTCGGAGCATCAAGGCCTGAAGATAGCGGATTATTCTTCTCATGGGGGAACAAAGAGGGCCACGCATTAGGGTCGGATGGCAACTTTGATTATGCATTCAATAGCAACACCTATTCGTCTACCGCGGGCTCTGAGATAGCAGGAGATATTCCTATTAACAGCGATGCAGCTAGATATTACATGGGTGGAGACTGGAGAATGCCGACATATCTGGAATTCAGGACGCTGTTCAATGAAGATGGATCAAACCTGACCGAAGTCGAATATATGCAGGCTGATGGAGTCCGGGGAATGGTGATCCGCGGTAAAGGGAATTACAGTGACCATGCAATCTTCCTGCCTAAAACAGGTATGGGTAGCGGAAATAGCTTGTCCTATCCAGAGGCCGGCAGATATTGGTCAAGATCCATTTATTCAAATACTGACTGCGCGATGATGCTATATTTCAGTGAGGCCATAAACAAACCTGGAGAGCCATTTGTTCCTGAAAGCCATAGTACAAGCTATATGGCGCGGTACTACGGTATTCCGATACGCCCTGTTCAGGATTAACAACATATAGAAACACTCTGATTACAGCCACGGCCATCACGGTCCGTGGCTGTTCATTTATGCAGAAACATATTGATTTTGTCGCGCAGACAGATCAATTCATCCTGCACAAGACTTATTGAAAAGCAACCTAAAACTCTTTAAGTTCTGTAGTAGTAAAGAGATAGACATAAGCCGCCAAACTCTGTATGTTTCTTGGCAACTGAAAGAAAGAATCTTTATTGAAAAACAACCGAGAACCCTCCATGTTTGTGGAAAAATTCCAGCTTTGATATCCACGTAAATTATGTAAAATAAATTATGGTCAGAATAACTTCTCAATAGTATCTTTAGTTCTTTCTAATGATGGCCGGAGATGTTCCCCATAATTTACCATTGTTCCTTTCTTATCTATCAAAATGTAGAATGGAATGCCACGTCCGGTGTGGAAGATTGGATCCAACCCAATGAGCTGGTCATTTGTAAGATGATAGTCTTCTATTCCCGTCAAATCATCTTTGATATCATCCCCTTTATCAAGATAGAAGTTGACAATTCTTATTGGTTTCCCTTTTAATTCAAGAGCCAACTGTTGCTGGTAAGGTTTCTCCTGAATCGTGCCGGAGCACCAGTTGGCACCAATGCTGATGTATATGACTGAGCCGTCATTACTGCTGATGATGTCGCGCAACAGTCTCAGTCCGGCATTCTCTCTATCAAAGATGCGGACCCCGTCCTTTGCTTTATCTCCATTGAGAATCATTTCTGAAAGAAGACGAGGATTGTCTCTATATGCTTTCTTTTCCCAATATCTGTCGCGGATGGACAGTTTCAGCAGCGGGAATGTCACATTCTCATTGAAGATTTCAAGATTCTTCTCGAAGTCATCGACTTCATTATTCTCCAGAAGGGAAGCAAAAAGGCCCGTCAGAAGCATTTGAGACATCATGCTGTTGACGGCTGAACTTGTGAGAAAAGATGCGTTTTCTTCAATGGAAGCGAATACCTTCCGACGCCGCTCCGCAGGAATTGATCCATATAGCCAACCGGTGATGTTCTCTGTCAGAGCACAAAGCTTGCTGTTGAAACAATCCGAACGGAACAGATGTTCAATATCACCAAGATTGAAATAGTCCGAAACATCCTCTCCATCAGACCGGTAAAGAGATAATGCTCCAACAAGGCTCGAATAATAATCTATCTCAATCTCCTGCTTGCAGAACGAGACCAATTCCTCATTGGGATTCTCTGTGGAAACGAATTCCCGTAAACGGATCATCTGCTCGTTCAGACAAGCATCTATAGCATTCTTATAATCCGATGCGCTTTCATAGAGACGCCTTGGCTGGCCATTACTGTCAAGAACAGCCCAATCGACCGATGAGAATGAAGGCCAGGCAGCGGTGTAGTACTTCATAAGAAAAACATGCAGCTTCTCGTTGTTTTCTGAGCCGCTACCGCTGATGGACACATTGTTGAAGTCATCGAAATCAATCTCAATATGAAGGGAGTCACCCGGGCTGATCAATAATCTGTCAACGAATGGAGCCATCGAGATATCGCGCAGAGCATACGGTTGTGTCTCAAAAGAAAAAGATGCATCGTCCCAGATCCGAGACTTCTGCTGCCTGCTCCATCTGTCATAGAACGGCAACGAGATTGTTATGTCTGTAGTCTTTGGATAGATATCGCGGTTTGCAATAACGCCGGTAATTATGGCCGGATTTTCATCCGCAGACCCTGTTTCCAATGAAATCGGTGCTTTGTGTGCGCATGAAATACAAATAATAATTACTGATACAAATACGCAAAACTTCTTTATCATATCTGGCTTTTGTTCTATACAAATCTAACAAATATTTACGAATGTGTGTTCCATCTGATAACACAATGAGTCTGGCCTTAGGGTTGACATGTGGATTTTGCGTCCTGATGCAGAGCATACCAAAGTTATTGTTTTCGTCGCGTATATCAAGCTAACTTGTTTCCGAAATCCGAAGACTCTTGCCGTCCATCAAACCTACATGTTTAACGCCCCTAACAACATCAGTTGTGGTTTACACAAACACCCTTGCATCCAGCCCAGTCGATTTGCTGAACACCTGATTGGGAGTTAGGAAACCGTGTCTCTTCCTCGGTCTTTCGTTCAGTTTGCGCTCAACTTCTTCGAGAAACTCCTGCGTGATGTTCGTGAAGTCTGAGCCCTTGGGGATATACTGACGGATGAGTCCGTTGGTGTTTTCGTTGGCTCCTCGCTCCCAGGAATGGTAAGGCCTGGCGAAGAAGAACCCCACACTTGTAGCCCTGGAAACGCGTTCGTGTTCTGCAAACTGCAAGCCGTTGTCAGCAGTGATGGTCTTCACGAGGTCGTACTGTTTGCGGCATACTCCCACTATCTGCTCGGGACTGTAATCCATAAGAATCATCTCATCCACCTTCTTCCTAACATCTTCCTTGAACCTGCGTGGCAGATGGCGGCAACGCCATCGGTGGGCGGCCCTCTCCTTCTTCGTGCACCCGGCCTCCAGTTTTGCAGCGATCTGATACCGCTGCCACTCTCTTAAATGCGTCATTTTTGAACCTGTTTTGCGGGCAGACCGCCCAGATGTAAAGATTTATACTTAATATAAACCTTTATCTCACAGATTCTTTCTCAAAAATTGCGTTTACAAGTTGAATCCGGCTGGTTCCGTTCAGACGGTAAATACGGCCGGACAATGGCTTCCGACACCAGCATACAAGAATACTACGTCAGACTCGTGAAGAAAATATGACCATTATTCTTTCACATCTGTGACCAGGCGGACAGAGTAGCCATAGAAACGGTCTGCCGACTCGTCAAGTATCAATACGATGTCGGAGAAGTACACACGGTATGCGGAGTTGCCCAAGTGCGGAGAAGACGACCAATAGTTGCCGGCTCTGTCGCAACCGGCCACTTCTGATGAACCATAGCGGCGGCCGGCAGCGGGAAGGAAGACCACTCCATCGGGAAGTTCCGTAACCGTACCTGAAATCGGATCTCCGATATAATCATCGGGATAGATCACAAGGCCCATCTTTCCGCAATAGGTAATATTGAAAGAATACGTCTTGTCTTCACCTCTACCGCCATTGACAGTGCGTACTTTGAACAGATACCACCATTCCTCTTTGGAGAGCACACGCCAGGTGCCGCTGTCATCTATGGCTGAACCCCAATCGACAACGCTATCGCCAGAAACCATATAATCAGAGTCGCTAATTGAAACATTGATACCGTAATATTCCGCTGTACCCTTGACATGCAATGCATTAGGTGACCATCCGAACAGGTCGACCTTGGCGCCATCAGTTTGCCTCGGGGCTTCTTGGGGGATGTCGATGGTCGTATTGCCGGCAACGCTACCCACATAGTCGTACTGATGATCTGCGAAAGCCCAGGAATAAATACCGTTGATGCCATCATACGTCGCCTGGAGATTGCCCTTTGAGAAATAGACCTTCTTTCCTGATGAATCCACAGTGAACTCTCCCGGAAGCGCACCATCAGGAAGAGCGTGAACCAGTTGGCAGACGGTATTGACAGACGTCGCTGCAGACAATGACTTCGTTGTGAAATTCTTGTCTTCGAAGCTGTCCTGGCCCTGTGCAACCGTCAGGATGCGCGCTTCAGATGCTCCTTGAAGCACAGGAACGGCTATCTGGAAAACTGCCTCACCCTCGGCATTAACCTTGCTCGCGGCGAAGTATTCGTCACCTGTTCTGGTTATGGTTCCGTTTGCGTCACCAGCCACGGTTGGAGCGGAAGTTCCTGAAAGGGTGAGCTTGCATGCCGTATTCACATTGCTCAATGTGGCATTGTCAATGGCGGTATTGGCATAGAGGCCAGTACAGTTGACCTTGATGACGGAAGTCGCGAACTTGAAAGGAACGATGGCGTTATTGATAGTTTCCTCGTTGTTGTAGTCCAATGTGGCGTAGGCCACGAAGGGAGCCTTCGTGCTGCTCTGGTTGGCAAGAGAGATAGAAATAGCACCTTCGCTGACAGCCGGCGCTTCGGTGAGAAGCGGGCTGTACACAAGTGTGAGCTTCTCTGTTCCGGTAGCCGGTGTTTTTACAGTATGGTCGGTGTCTGTGGAGAGAAGAGCATACCTGTCTTCGGTGCCATCGAGCGATGCTACCAGTGATCCAATGCACTCGGTTCCATCGAACACATAAACGGTTTCGCCGCCTTCCCAGGACACTCGGACGTTATTCACGAGGGATGCTTTAGTCGCATCGACCTGGGTGTATTCCCCCATCAATCCATTGATACTGATTTCGATGGTCTCCTTGGTGTTGGCCACTGGTTCAACGCCATTGATTTCTTTCTGGCAGGAAACAGCCAGCACAGCGAAGACCGCTGCGTAAAGGATAGCCCTGATTGTCTTTTTCTTATCTGTCATATTGTCTATTACCAATTATCATCTCCTTCCCGCATTTCTCCATCTACGGGGCTGGCATGGCAGATTATGTCCTGATTATTGAGGCCGATTACACAGACCTCCGGACTATTATACAGTCTCCCCTGACTTGAGAAAGCGATGTTGTCGTTCATTGTATTTGCTGCTGATTGTCAATCCAACGCACAAAATTAGTCCTTTACAATGGGTTTACCAAAGGAAAGGACTATATAGAAATACATGGGAGTTTACTCCTTTTCCACGTCCGTTTGTTTTGCCTTGTGTTGTTTGTATTCAACAATGGCAACCCATGCAAAAAAGAATATGAACACAAGGAACACTATTCCCTTGATGAGTGTCTTGGATTTAAGTGTTCCGGCATATTCACAGAATGAATCTATAGCACACCAGGTATTACCCAAAAAGAGGATGAGGTAAAGGATAATTCTGATAACGTGCATCTGTTTCTCTGCTTGTGCTTTCATAATCAAATTGCGTTTTTTCCGTTAATATATAATACTTCTCCCTAAGAAGGCCAATCAGAGGAAGAAATAATTCATACGAAACTCCTAGCCCTGGGAGCAAGAGCAAACTGGGCTTTTCTTTATTTCCGTAAGTATGGATAATCATTTAACTATGATTGATAAGTTCGCAAATTGTAAGTTATTGGTGTGAAGGTACTAAATATTCCATAAATGTGGAAAAAACAGCTTTGATCCCTTGACTCGTACCTAAGGTCATGTATTATCTTTGTATCCGTTAACATCAAAAGCGCTTTAATGATGGCACAGACAAAGTA